>JAZTZD010000085.1:0-9540 GCA_045637305.1 Acutalibacteraceae bacterium | reverse complement strand
CTTGAGATACTCAAGAGCGTCGTTTGTTGTGGGCATATTTGCGACCTCTATGTAATAAGGAACACCGTTATTGACGAGCTTTTCAGCCTCTGCCATATTGATTTCGTTCTGAGTTGCGCAGGGCATTGCAACGTCAACCTTAACGCCCCAGGGCTTCTCGCCAGCGAAGAATTCTGCGCCGAACTTGTCTGCGTAATCCTGAACCTTGTCTCTGCCCGATGCTCTCATTTCAAGCATATAATCAATCTTTTCGTCTGTGCTGATACCGTCTTTATCGTAAACGTATCCGTCGGGACCTGAGATTGTAACAACCTTACCGCCAAGCTCTGTAATCTTCTTAACAGCACCCCAGGCAACGTTGCCGAAGCCTGAAATTGCAAAGGTCTTGCCCTTGATTTCTTCGCCGAAATGCTTGAGCATTTCAACTGCATAATATGTAGCGCCGAAGCCTGTTGCTTCAGGTCTGATAAGTGAACCGCCGTATGAGAGACCCTTACCTGTGAGAACGCCGTTTTCAAATGCGCCTCTGATGCGTCTGTACTGACCGTAAAGATATCCGATTTCTCTTCCGCCAACACCGATGTCGCCAGCGGGAACGTCAACGTCGGGGCCGATGTGTCTGTAAAGCTCGGTCATAAATGCCTGACAGAAACGAAGGATTTCGCTGTCGCTCTTGCCTCTGGGGTCGAAGTCGGAGCCGCCCTTTGCGCCGCCGATGGGAAGACCTGTGAGACTGTTTTTGAAGGTCTGCTCAAAAGCAAGGAACTTCATAATGCCGATATATACCGAAGGATGGAAACGAAGGCCGCCCTTGTAGGTGCCCATTGCTCCGTTGAACTGTACTCTGTAACCTGTGTTGACCTGAACTTTGCCGCTGTCATCAACCCATGTAACTCTGAAAGAAATCTGTCTTTCGGGTTCAGCCATTCTTTCAAGAAGTGCACACTTCTCGTATTCGGGATGCTGCTCGATAACAGGTTCAAGTGATTCGTAAACCTCTGTTACGGTCTGAACGAACTCAGGCTCGTTTGCGTGCTTTTTTGCGATTGCTTCGATTGTACTCTTTACATAACTCATAATGATACTCCTTTTCAGCCTTTAAACACAGTTTATTCGGCTGGTGAAAAATTGAACACGGAAAATCCGTTTATTTACCGTTTTAACGCATTAAATTATGCGATATTGATATTTTATACCTATATAACTGAAAATGCAACATTTTTTTTGGTTCTTTCAAAAATTTGTGAAATTATATCCAATATGTGCACAATTTAGGTCTGTTTTTGCAGTTTATCACAAAAAACTTTCAAAAAATGAAGTCTTGCGAAGAGGAAAACAGGAAAATGAAAGTGTTTTTGCATTTATTTATTGATAAATTTATCAAAATATGTTAATCTTTAATAAGAATATTGTTCGGAGGGTATTTATGAACAAAAGAATTATTGTAGCGGGTCTCGGGCACGGCGGAATTGCAGCAGCCGCACTTCTTGCAAAAGCAGGATATGATGTCACCGTTTATGAGAAGAAAGCGGAGGGAACTCTCGGCTATGACTGGACGGATATTTTTGCGCCGCAGGCACTTGATGCTGCGGGAATTCCTATGCCTCCCGAAGATAAATACGAATATAAAGAGGATATGACCTTCTTCGGCCCCACATCTCCCGTCGGACTTAAGCAGAAGGTTGCTCTTGACAAGCGCGAAATTAAAATGGAACGCAGAGACATCTATGACCACCTTATCAACCACGCACTCGGATGCGGTGTTAAAATTGAGTATGAATGTGACGTTGTTGCGCCTATTATTCTCGGCAGCAGAGTAGTCGGCATTCAGACTGCAAAGGGCGATGTTTACGGCGATTTGATAATTGATGCCTGCGGAATGAATTCACCTGTAAGGATGAATCTTCCTGATTGGTTTGCAATTGAAAAAGAAATTGACAGAAGCGAAAAGATAACAATTTACCGTGCATTTTATAATGTAGCTTCCGAGGAAGAGGTCGAAGCAAAGTTCAAGGTTATGCTTTTTGCGGGCGGTGAACTTGGTGTCAACTGGGTTGCAAGCGAAGAGACACATACAGACGTACTTATCGGAAGATTCAATGATTTTGATATTGAAAAGGTTGAAAGCTTCACCGAATTTCTCCGCGAATCCAATCCCAGACTCGGCAGAGAAAGAGTAAGAGGCGGACAGTTTGTTGAGATTCCCGTGCGTCAGCCTCTTTCAATAATGGTAAGTGACGGATATGCCGCAATAGGCGACAGTGCGTTTATGACCGTGCCTCTCATTGGCTCGGGCATTGCCAACAGCCTCAAGGCGGCGGCGATTCTTGCTGACACAGTTATCAAAGATAAAAACGGCGCATTCACAGCCGACACACTCTGGAGATATCAGGTTGAATATTATAAGGTTCTCGGTGCGGGACTTGCACCTCTTGCGTGCGGAAAGCTTCTGCTCCTCAGTCTTTCTGCGCAGGATGTTGACTATGTTATTGACAGCGGAATTATCAATCAGGATGATGTTACAATGGACGCAACCTTTACCAATCTTGCGGGTGCAATCAGATTTGATCCCAAGGATATGATAACTAAGGCAAAGGGCGTGTGCCGTGACCCTGAACTCCTTAAAAAGATTGTTGCCTGCGGTGTTAAGATGGGCAAGGTTTCGGCCGCTTGTGCAATGATGCCCAAGAAGTGGAACAGAGACAGAGTCAAGGCGTGGGCAAAGGTCTATAGCTATTCATTTAAATTAAGATGACATAAAAATCCTCCTGCTTGGTAACAGGAGGATTTTGTTTTTTACTTACCGCTTCTTCTGAGGAAGTCATTATAAAGCTGTTGCTTTCTTTCGTCGGTATATTCATATGCCCAGAGATTGTATATTCCGTTAAAATCTTCAAATGTCTCATCGGGCAAAACCTTTGTCTGACCGTAAACATAGGGCAGAGGAATTTCGACAGTACCGTTTGAAGCAATGTGATATTCCTTTGAAAGCTCAATTGCAACCCTGTTTGCTTCCTGACGGGGCAATTCCTCGTCAAACTTGATTTCTGTTATCGGAAAAAGCACGCAGGGAGCATTTGCATATCTGTAGAAATCGGGTGATGTGCCCGAATGACCGTGATGCGACATCTGCATAACGTCACATTTAAGATAATCTTTATAACGGCGTACAAGAACCTCATCGCTTTTATCCGAGCTGTCGCCCGGGAAAAGCACCTTGCAACCGTCAACAGTCATCATAAGGGAAACAGAGGTGTTATTAAAATTGCTGAAATGCCCGGGATGAATATCTTCGTGAGTACAAAGCACTTCGAATTCAAGGTTGCCGATATAAAAATGCTGACCCGTATGAAGTCTGACTTTTTTGACATCTTCATTTCTGTCCATCGTTGCTTCAAAACGTTCAATAAGCTTGACGGCGGGTGTTCCCCAGTAAAAACCGTCAGGATTTTCGGGGGACGGGAAGTTGTAATAAACAGCTTTGATTTCAATTTCATCCTTGTGATAGTCTATGACATCAAGGAATTTGCAGATGTGGTCATCATGCGCGTGGGAGAAAAACCAGCCCGAAACAACAGGTTTCTTGCCGTTGTTCATTTTTGTTAAAAACTCGCATATTCTGATATCGTCATTGACTGAATATGTGTGGGCACTGTCAACAACAAAAAATGAACCGTCTGCACATCTTACAAAATAACACATACCGCAGTCAATGAGAGAATGGTCAACCTCAAACTGCCACAGAATAGGAGAAAGCCCTTTTCCGCATTCCGGACTTTTGCTGTATGCGGGCATATCGGGGTCGGCAATAACTCTGATTATGCCTTCGCTTTCACAAAAGTAAGTGTGTACGGTTACATCGGAATAATATGTTGCATGAAAGTTGTCTGTTATGGAGTAATAATCATATTTTTTAAATCCGCTGTTTTCAAGAGACAGGCAGTATTCGTCAAAATCGGATTTACTGCAGTTTTCAAAGCGGAGAAGATATGTGTTTCTTCCGCAGTAGTATTCATCCGATGCGGTTTTTGAGGGTAAAGGAATGTTGTTGAAAATTTCGTTCATTTTTTCTGCCTCCCTGCGATTATCTGACAAAAAGTATAACATATACGGATTTTATCTGCAACGATAATGTGAATTTTTTGTAGCTTTTTTTGATTTTTATTGATTTGAGTTTTCAACAGTGATAAAATTTCTATATATTGAGATGAAAGGGGAATTTGACTTGAAAAGAATAACAGCCATTATACTTGCGACAGTTATGCTGATGTCCTGCTTATCCTTGAACGGATTTGCAAGCGAAGAAAAAAGCAATGACCCCGTAATACTGATTTCAGGATTTATGTGTTCTCAACTTTTTCTCAATTTCGGAGAAGAAAACGAAGAAAGAATCTGGGGAATCGGTGCCGATGCTGTTCTGGACAGAATTAAAGATGATTTCGGAAATTTTGCAAAATCGTTTGCAGGTCTTATAAAAGGAAACAAAACTGAATTCGGAAAAACGATAGGCGAGGGCGCGAAAGCAATTTTTGCAAAGCTCGAATGCAATCCCGACGGAAGCTCAAAATATCCGGTTTCGCATTATCACAACAATCCCGCAACATCAAATCTGAAATATATGCTTGAAAATGAAGACGTCACGGATTATATGTATGAAAAGTCATTCTGCAGACATCTTGCAAAAGAAACCGACCCTGCAAAAGTCTTTATGTTTCAGTATGATTCAAGGCTTGATGCGATTACAAATGCCCGACTTCTGCGTGAGTTTATCAAAGAGGTCAAAGCATACACAAAATGCGAAAAAGTCAGCATTTTCGCACTAAGCTTCGGCGGACTGATAACAGCAACATATCTTACTTATTATGCCGACGAAAACGACGTCGGCAAGGCTGTGCTGAGTGTTCCCGCACTTGGCGGAACAGATTTGCCTTACAGAATTTTAACGGGTAAAATCGACCTTGCACTTGAAGATTTGATTGAATTTTTTGAAACCGCGATCGGCGGAGAAAGCAATTTCGCAAGACTGTTTGAATATCCCGAAAGGCTTGACTCTCTTAACGAAATTGCATCTGCGGCCTGCACGGGCGGATTGCGTGATGTTGTTGTGCATTGGGGAAGCCTGTGGTCACTTTGCTCAACCGAATATTATGAAGAGCTGAAGTCAGAATTTCTTGATAATAAAGAGAATAGAGCTATTATAGAGAATACGGACAGAGTCCATTATGAGGTTATGAGCAATCTGACGGATACCTTTGCCTCTTGCCGTGAAAAGGGGATTGACATATCAATTATTTGCGGCACGGGCAGCAGTCTTTGTCTCGGCGGAGAAAACAACGGAGATGTCATTCTTCCCGCAAACTGCGTTTCGGGAGCTCATTGCGCTCCGCTCGGTAAAAGCTTTTCAAGCGACTATGTCCCTGCTCGCACGGTTTGCAAGGAATTGACCCATAATCATATTTCACCGTCAATGCAGGTTGATGCATCAAGCGCTTATCTTCCCGAAAACACCTGGTTTGTTGAAGGTCAGTTTCACGGTCAGTATTACTATGAGGAATATACCCGTTCACTTGTTACAAAGTTGCTTCTTACAGATGAAATAAAAGATATATATTCAAATCCTGATTATCCGCAGTTTGAGTTTTCCAATCACTCTTACAGAACGGTTCATATCGGATTTGACAAAAGTCTGACAGGATATATAAGCGCTGAAGATAAAAAGCTGAAACTTACTAATACCGGCGAAACAAACAACATAAAACTGCTCTCCGTTATCGCTTACGGGTCGGATGTTGAGTTTGATATTTCGGAAACGGGATTTTTGTCCGACGGCGAAACAGTTGAAATTCCGTTTGAGGGGGATTTCAGCGAAAAAACAGTTCAGCTGACAGTCAATTATTTTGAAATCGGAAGTCTGACACCGTTTAGCTCGGGCAGATTTATTTTTACGTTTAAAGACGGAAAAAACATACAGAATGTCAATTCGTTTGAGATTGCGGAATATCGCAGTCTGCTGAAAGAAGATGCACCCGATTGGCTTTACAATCTTCTGGAAAAGCTTGCAATCAAGCGTGGAATAGAATGTATTTATGATTCGGTAGTCAACGGAATAAGAAAATGAAAAAAGGACTGTTTCAGCGAAAGATGAAACAGTCCTTGATTTTTAGTTGCCCGTAAGATTTCTTATCCATTTTTTGCTCTTGAATCTCATAAGGCTGAGTATTGTTTTGGGCAGATCCTCGAACAGATACATTGCCGCAATCAGATAAACGAAATCAACTTTTGCAATAAGTCCGAGATAGCAGACAACGGGAACGCTGAATATGTATAGAGAAAAGCAATCGTAAAAAATTCCGATTTTTGTGTCGCCGCCTGCACGGAAGGTGCCGACAATAAGGGTGTAGGGAATATTTCTGACGGGAAGCCACAGGCAGTAAACCAAAATCAGCGAAGAGGCAATGTCAAATGCCCCTTGAGTTTCAATGTTGAGAAGTGAAAGAAGAGGGGTGCGGAAAGAAGCGAGTACCGTGCCGGTTAAAATGCCGATTATCGGTGTCATAATAACAAATTTTTTTGCAAGCTTATATGCTTCGGATTCATTTCCTTCTCCGATTGTTTTGCCCGTCATAATTGAACATGCGTGGCAGATACCTACGAAGAAAACGAAAGCAATCTGTTCAACAGAACTGAAAATTGTGTATCCCGCATAAGCTTCGCTGCCTTGTCTTGCAAAAACCATTGAATAGATATTTGTGCCGATTGCCCATATGACTTCGTTGAACACGACGGGCAGGGCTACAACGGAAAATCTTTTTACAAATGAGTAATCGAAGCTGAAATATGTTCTGAACGGTGTCTTGAAAACCTGTTTTGTGGTTCTGATTGATATGAAAAGAATTATTGCCTGAATTGCCGTTGAAATCAATGTTGCAAGTGCGGCTCCTTTGATTCCCATTGCCGGAAACCCGAGCTTTCCGTGAATGAGAATGTAGTTGAGCGTTGTGTTTATTGCAACGGCGATGAACGAAGTTGCGAGCGGAGTGTTCACCTTTTCAGTGGCTCGAAGAACAGTGCAGGTAACCTGATTGAACGACGCAAAAATACCCATAAATGCAACAATTCTCATATACTTGGACGCTTCTTCGATAACGGGTGTCTCATCGGTGAAAACGCGTGCAAGGTATTCGGGGAAGAAAAACATTGTCAGGCAGAAGCACGCAGCAACCGTGAAGCCGAAAATCAGTGCAACACCGTAGGATTTTCGAATGTTTTCCTTTTCTTTTGCACCCCAGAACTGAGAAACAAGAGAAGCTGAGCCTGATGAAATTCCGAAATAGAAAAGATTCATCAGGAATATCCATCTTGATGAAACACCGACTGCGGAAACAACAACATTTCCAAGCCCTGTTACCATAGCGGTGTCTATCAGCTGAGCGCAGGAAACAAGCAGCTGCTGCATTGCAATGGGTAAGGCGAGGCGAGCCATATTTTTGAAAAAACCTTTGTTTGAATTCATTTTAGTTCTCCCGATTTGTAATCTTCCCTATTCTATTTGAAAAACGTTAAAAAGTCAACATAACTTTTATATCAATATTAAGAGAATATCTATTGATTTTTGACAAACTGTGAGTTATAATGCATTCGTGTAAAAATTTTTTAAACAGAAGGTGTTTTTTATGTCAAACTACAATGAATATTCAGGCGTTTATTCCCTCCTCTTAACCCCCTTCAAGTGGGATAAGAGCGTTGACTATAAGGCATACGAAGAGTATGTTGCTTGGCAGGCAGGCTTCAAGCCCCAGCAGCTTTTCGCAGTCTGCGGTTCATCGGAAATGATGGAGCTTACTCCCGAAGAAAGAATAACCTGCGCAGGTCTTGCTGTTAAGAATTCAAACGGTGTTCCCGTTTATGCAACAGGTAACCTTGCAGAAACATTTGATGCACAGGTTGAAGAAATCAAGAAGCTTGAGCAACAGGGCGTTAACGGTCTTGTTTTCGTAACAAAGGGTATGTGTGACAAACCCGCACAGCTTTTTGACTACCTTATGGAGCTTACATCAAAAACCGAGCTTCCCGTAATTCTTTATGAGTTCCCCGGTCTCAGACCCCATCTTATGGATGCCGAAACCTACGGCAAGCTTGCCGCAACAGGCAAGATTCAGGGCATCAAGGACACAACATGTTCACTCACAGCAATCAAAGCAAAAATTGATGTGCAGGGTGATTCCAACGTTCTTCAGGCAAACATTCCTTATCTTTATGATGCATACGTTGAGGGCGCAAGAGGCGTTATTGCAACACCCACATCCTGCGGTGCAGGTCTCTTTGTTAAGATGTGGGATGAATTTGTAAAGGGTGACCTTGAAGCAGCAAGAGAAACACATCAGCAGATTATTCTTCTTGATAACGCAATCGATTCAGGCTTTATGGCAAGCGCAAAGTACCTTGTAAAGCTTCAGGGTATCGATATGGGCTGGCACACAAGAGGAACTCACAACCTCAGTCCCGCAAGACTCAGATCAATCGAAGTTTATCACGATTGGGCTAAGGCTAACGGTATTCTTGACTGATAAATATATTTTTTGGAGTACATACGGGGGTAAGTATGAAAAAACTCAGAGCGAATGTCTGCGCCGTGACTCATGCGGGCAGAATCCGCAGGGAAAACGAAGATAACTACAGCCTCAACGGAAGACTTACTTCCAAGGGCGATTTGCGTAAAGGCTCAGCCTATGTGCAGAATATGGCCGAACCGTTCCATCTGTCAGTTTGTGACGGTATGGGTGGCGAAAGCTACGGTGAGCTTGCTTCGGGTATTGCAACCGAAACAATTGCCGCTCACGCTTCAACCGTTTATGAAAGCGGCGAGGATTTCAGCTTTGCAATTTCAAACTGTCTTGATGATGCAAACGGCAGAATCTGCGCTGAAATCAATGCAAAGGGCAAGCGTATGGGAACAACTCTTGCTGCAATGTTTGCAGTAAAGGGTAAGCTTCTTTGCGTCAATATCGGCGACACAAGAATTTATCATTATTCAAAAGGCATTCTTGAACAGATAAGCTTTGACCATACTCACGCACAGACCATTGTTGATGCGGGAGAGGCACAGATGGATGATATGTACCGCATCCCGGATGCAAAACGTCTCACACGCCATCTCGGTGTCTTCCCTGAAGAAGCAAATCTTTCACCTAACATCAGTGTAATTGATGATGTTGATGACGGCGACATTGTTCTTCTTTGCAGCGACGGTCTGACAGATATGCTCAGCGATGAAGATATTACAGCCGTGCTTTCAAACGGAGAAAGTGCGCAGGATGTTGCAAGTAAGCTTGTTAAAACCGCACTTGAAAGAGGCGGAAAAGATAACATAACAGTTGTTGCGGCAACCATAGGTGTTGAAGAGACAGCTATCTTCACACCGATTGCGGCGGCGATGGTCGGAGACAAAGATGCGGATTATGAAGATGAGTACCGCAACAGTTACGGTGCAAATCAGATGCCCGATGAGGATAATGTTGTTTCGCCTTATGCAAATGCAGA
>JAZTZD010000084.1:0-37109 GCA_045637305.1 Acutalibacteraceae bacterium | reverse complement strand
AAACAGCCGTGAAATTGAAATAACCGAGGATATTTTCAAAAAGGATGCTCTCATTCTCTCAGACATCAAATCGGAAAAACTTCGCATCAAGGGCGAAAACGAGATTGAATTCACATTCGGCAAATGTCCCGTTCTCGGTATCTGGGCAAAGCCCGGCGCACCGTATGTCTGCATTGAACCCTGGTACGGTATCAATGATAACAGAGAGGTAAAGGATGATATCTCGAAAAAGAGAGAAATTCAGAAACTCAACAAAGGCGAAAACTTTGAATACAGTTGGATTGCTGAAGTAATCAAATAAAAATTGCAGGTCATTTCATTGAGAAGTGACCTGCATTTCTTTTTATCCGAAAACTTTTTCCGCATATCTGACTGCGCCCATTGCATCCGTTGAGAAGCTGTCGGCACCAATCATCTGCGCATATTCATCTGTCATAACGGCACCACCGACCATAACAAGGCAGTCGGGCGCATCCTTGCGCAGAAGCTTTATTGTTTCTTCCATTGCGGGAACGGTTGTTGTCATCAGCGCGCTCAGTCCGACAAGCTTAACACCGTTTGCCTTGACATAATCGACGATTTTTTCGGGAGCAACGTCCTTGCCCATATCGATAACATCGTAGCCGTAATTTTCAAGAAGAACTTTCACAATATTTTTGCCGATATCGTGAATGTCACCCTTTACCGTTGCAATAACAATCTTTCCTTTTTTTGCTTCGCCCGAGGGAATTGCGGATTTGACTGCTTCAAAAGCCTGTTTAGCCGCCTCTGCACTCATAAGAAGCTGGGGGAGATAAACCTTTTTTTCTTCAAACCCCTTGCCGACGGTGTTCAGCGCGGGAATAATCATTGTGTCAATAATATCAATGGGTTTAACTGTTTTCAGCATTTCCGAAGCAAGGATTCCCGCCTGATCTTTAAGACCCTTGATGATTGCCGTTTCAAGCGTGTTTTCCGCTGTAACAGTCGATGCTTTTGTTTCTGCAGGGGTGAGTGATGATGCAAATTCAATGTAGTCCGTACAATTTGCGTCATAGCCTTTAAGTGCCGCGAAACAATGCCACGCTTTCATCATTTCGTCTGAAAACGGATTTATGATTGCGCAGTTGAGACCGCATTGCATTGCCATTGTATAAAATACCGCATTCACATCGGCTCTGTTTGGCAGACCAAACGAGATGTTTGAAACACCCAGAGAGGTCTTGATGCCTTTTTCACTGAGCTTTTTAACAGCTTTAAGCGTGATGTTTGCGCTGTCCGAATCGCTTGAAACAGCCATTGCAAGCGGGTCAACAATAATGTCATTCCGTCCGATGCCGTATTCAGAGGCACGGGCAATTATTTTTTCTGCAATTGCAATTCTGCCCTCTGCTGTGTCAGGAATTCCGTTTTCATCAAGAGTAACGGCGATTGCAACGCCGCCGTATTTTTTTATCAGCGGAAAAACTGCATTCATACTTTCTTGCTTGCCGTTGACCGAATTTATAAGAGCCTTGCCGTTATAAATTCTCATTGCTTTTTCCATTGCCTGAATGTCAACGGTGTCAATCTGCAATGGTAAATCAACAACACTTTGAACTGCGCGGATAACATTTTCCATCATTTCGGACTCATTGATTTCGGGTAAACCGACATTGACATCAAGCACCGAAACACCTTTTTTGTTCTGCGCAATTGCTTCGTTGAGAATATAATTTATGTCATTCTGACGTAAGGCTTCCTTGAACCTTTTTTTGCCCGTGGGATTTATTCTTTCGCCGATGATAACGGGCACATTGCCGATTTCAACCGCGTGAGTATATGATGAAATGATTGTTTTGTTTTTCTTTTCGGGAAGACGGAAGGGGAGAGACTTTGTCTTTTCAACAGTCAGTCTGATGTGCTCGGGTGTTGTGCCGCAGCAGCCGCCGATTATTGTTGCTCCGCTGTTTACGATTTCGCACATTATGTCCGAAAATTCTTCGGCATCAATGTCGAAAACAGTCTTTCCGTTTTCGGTTCTCGGTAGTCCCGCATTTGGGTTTACAATAATCGGAACACTCGCATATTCAGCAAGAACGGGAACAATTTCCTTCATCTGCTTTGGACCGAGAGAGCAGTTCATTCCGATTGCATCCGCACCGAGACCCTCAAGAAGTGCAACCATAGAAGCGGGGTCTGCACCTGTCATCAGCTTTTGTCTTTCGTCATAAACGGTTGTCACAAAAACGGGCAGATTGCAGCTTTCTTTTGCCGCGAGAAGTGCCGCTTTTGCTTCATATGAATCATTGATTGTTTCAATCAGAACAAGGTTTGCACCTGCATCGGCGCCGATTTTTATTGTTTCCGAGAATATCGAAACCGCTTCCTCAAACGGCAAATCACCGAGAGGCTCAAGCATTTTTCCGAGAGGACCGACATCAAGCGCAACATATGCATCAAATTCCTCACAAGCCGACTTTGCGTTGGCAATTGCGGCATTGATGATTTCTTCAAGATTATCAAATTTAAGACGGTTTGCACCGAAAGTGCAGGACGTAATTATATTTGCACCCGCCTCGAGATAAAGACGGTGCATTTCACGGATTTTTTCGGGATGAGTGATATTCCATTCTTCGGGAAGTTCACCCGCCTTGAGTCCCCACGACTGGAGAAGAGTACCCGCTCCGCCGTCAAAATAAGTTATTCCGCTTTTGATTTTTTCAAGAACATTCATTTATAAACCTTCTTATCTGTAAGGACACTTTTCGCCGCTGCATATCATACATCCGGGACCCTTGCATTTGTTTTTTTCTTTTCCGATTCCGATTATTGCCGTAACAGATTTTGACGGAGACATCATCATACCGTCGCTGAGCGAAAGACCGATGTGTTTTTTTGCTTCAAGAAATTCAAGAATATCTCTTTGATATTCAATCGATAAGTCACCGTAGCCGGGGCTGAATCTCGGTCTGAGGAATTCTTTTCCGTCAAATGAGGAATTAAATTTGTCGCAGAAAGCTTCAATTGCCGCCGAGCCGATGCAATCCGTGACAATTCCTTTCAAAGGAGAAACAACCGAGTTTTTGGTAATCAGCCGTTGACTTTCAAAGCCTGCCGTTGCCGCAAAAATATATGCTTTATCGCATTCACAGAGATTTTTTCTCAGCGATTCCGATTTGAATTCGAGACAGCCTGCGCATATTTTATCCCTGATTTCAACGGGAAGAAGTGTGTAGCAAGCCTTGAAACTTACAGCTTTTGTGAATTCATACAGACATTCATCTGTCAGCTTTTCCGTTATATCGTCACATCTCACCCCGTAATATCCGAGATACGTAACGATTTCTTTTCTGCTTATGTTAATTTCGTCGGCTTTTGCCGTGAAAGTATAAATCATTTTATTATTCCTTCAAGATTTTTCTGAATCTGCAATGCAACGTCGGGCTTGTTCATCGAGTAAACGTGAACCGCATTTATTCCGTTTGAATAAAGGTCGATTATCTGCTCGGTTGCATAGATGATTCCCGCCTGCTTCATTGCAACGGGGTTGCTTCCGAAACGGTCAACAAGCCGAAGAAATCTTCGGGGGAGCACAGTGCCCGAAAGTGAGCAGATTCTCTTTATCTGCGCGGGATTTGTGACTGGCATTATGCCGGGAATAACGGGGATAGTTATGCCCGCTTCTCTGATTTTATAAAGGAAATTATAGAGAATATCATTGTTGAAAAACATCTGGGTTGTGAGAAATTCACATCCCGCATCAACCTTGATTTTAAGATTTTTTATGTCTTCGGTCAGACCGTTGCTTTCCGTGTGTCCCTCGGGATAGCAGGCACCGCCTATGCAGAAACCGCCGAAGGCTTTTATTTCTTCAACGAGGTCGCTTGCATGTGTAAAATCAAGGCTTTCAGCCGTTACACCCGCGGGTAAATCTCCGCGCAATGCGAGAATGTTTTCAATTCCTTTTGATTTGATTTCACCGAGATAATCACGGATTTTTTCTTTTGATGCGCTCACGCAGGTGAGGTGTGCAACGGGTGTGACACCTTTTTCAAGAATGCCTTGTGCAACATCAAGAGTGTATGTGCTTGTTGAGCCGCCCGCACCGTATGTAACGCTCATAAAATCGGGATTGAGACCCGCAATTTCAAGAGCCGCTCCTTTAATGCTTTCGTAGCTTTCGCTGTTTTTGGGCGGGAAAACCTCAAAAGAAAGAACGGGTCTTTCGCTTTTTATAATTTCTGAAATCTTCATTTTAATCCGACCTTACTTGTTTTTGAAAATAATCAGTTTACTGAATACGTAGTTGAGAATAACGACAATTAGCTGAACAAAGATTTTTGCAACAAATTCGTTGATTGAAAGAACAGTGACAGTGATAAACATAAAAAGAAGCTCAACAAACAGAGAAAAGACTCTTGCACCGATAAATGCCGCAAATTCTTTTCCGGCAACCGACGGTTTCCAGCTTTTTGACTCGAAAACAATCAGCTTGTTTGTCACAAATGCGAAGATAACCGCAACAACCCAGGCAATAACGGTTGCATCAAGATAGTCGGTGCCTTTTCCGAGAAGAGCAAGGATTTTTTCGCTGCCTGCAGATGAGAAAAGCGCATTGCAAACACCGTCCCAGCCGATTGAAATAAAAAATTTCTTCGTGATGTAAAATGTAACAAGATTGACCACGGTTGTCAGTGCGCCGAAAATGATGTAGGTTATAATTTCTCTTGTAAAAAGCTTATCAATCAGTTTTCCGATAAAGCTTTCTCTTTTGAAAATCTTAAAGAGTAATTCTCTGATTTTTTCTATCATTTCAATGTCTCCTGATTTTTAATATAAATTATTTTAAATCAATTTAAATATAAAGTCAATAAATGCTTGCATTTTTAATATGTTATGTTAAAATAATAGGATAGTGAGGTAGAATTTATGAAATTATCCCGCAAGAATGAAAACAGAATACATTTTCTGGACGAGATAAGAGGCTTTGCGGTTTTCCTTATGATTTTTTATCATGCCTTTTATCTTCTTTATTCGGCATTCGGCGTAAAAGCGGGATATGATTTGTTCATCTTTTTTATGCCCGTTGAACCGATTTTTGCGGGGCTTTTTATGTTGGTTTCGGGAATATCAACTTCCCTTTCACGAAACAACCTGAAAAGGGGACTGATTCTTCTCGGAGTTGCCCTCGGATTTACTGCGGTAACGGCATTGATTATGCCCGCAATGGGATTTGTTGAATGTGAGATTTGGTTCGGAATTCTTCACTTTCTTTCCTGCGCAATAATCATTTATTCGCTTCTCAGAAAACCTCTGTCAAAGGTGAAGCCGTATGCGGGAATTCTCGCCTGTGCGGTGTTTTATCCTTTTTTTGGCAGACTGGAAGACGGGGTTCTTCAATACGGAAAGCTTCTTGATTTCCGTCTTCCCCCTCAGCTTTATGAAACGGATTGGCTGGTACCTTTCGGAATTTATTCGGATTCTTTTTTTTCTGCGGATTATTTCCCGATTTTTCCGAACATCTTCATTTTTCTTGCGGGTGCATTTCTCGGAACATATTTCCTGAAGAACGGATTTCCGAAATGGAGTTACCCCAAAAGGAATGCTTTTTTCGGCTTTCTGGGCAGAAACGCCCTGGTTATATATATTGCCCATATGCCTGTGATTTTTGCAATAACCTACGGCATTGAGTTAATTATAAATTTGTTTAAATAGGAGAATAGACTATGAGTGAAGCATGCAGCGGCAATTGCTCAACTTGTTCAAGCAATTGCTCATCAAAAGAAAAGCAGGATCTCAGAATTCCCTGCGGTCCTTTCAGCACCGTTAAAAAGGTTATCGGTGTTGTAAGCGGCAAAGGCGGTGTAGGTAAATCGCTTGTCACATCGCTTCTTGCAAGCGCAATGCAGGCAAGAGGAAATGCCTGCGCGGTGCTTGATGCCGATATAACAGGTCCTTCGATTCCCAAATCATTCGGAATCAAAGAAAGAGCCAAGGCTGACGAAACAGGACTTCTTCCCGAGGTCAGCAAAACAGGAATCAAGATTATGTCGGTTAATCTTCTTCTTGAAAACGAAGATTCACCCGTTGTATGGAGAGGTCCCGTTATTTCGGGCGTTATCCAGCAGTTCTGGAAGGATGTTGCCTGGGGCGATGTTGACTATATGTTTGTTGATATGCCTCCCGGAACAGGCGACGTTTCGCTTACAGTTTTCCAGAATCTTCCCGTTGACGGTATCATTATCGTAACAACTCCGCAGGACCTTGTAACAATGATTGTTAAAAAGGCTTACAATATGGCAAAGCTTATGAACATTCCCGTTCTCGGTCTTGTTGAAAATATGAGCTACACCGTATGTCCCGATTGCGGAAAGAAAATCAATGTTTTCGGTGAAAGTAAAATTGAAGAAGTTGCCGCTGAACTCGGTGTTCCCGTTCTTGCAAGACTTCCGATTGACCCCAACAATGCGGCGCTTGTTGATAAGGGTGCGGTTGAGCTTGTCAATGATGACTATGTTGCTCAGGCAGTTGACTTTTTGTCAAAAATGGATTAAATTTTCAATAAGTTAAAGAATCAGGAGTGAAACAAAATGCTCGATATTAAATTTCTCAGAGAAAACCCCGATCTTGTAAAGGAAAATATAAAGAAGAAGTTTCAGGACAGCAAGCTTGCTCTTGTTGACGAAGTAATCGAACTTGATGCAAAGTCAAGAGCAATCAAGTCCGAGGCAGACAGCCTCAGAGCAAACCGCAACAAGGTTTCCAAGGAAATCGGTGCGCTTATGGCTCAGGGCAAAAAAGAAGAAGCAATGGCTGCAAAGTCAAAGGTAACCGAGTTCTCGGAGAGACTTGCCGAATGTGAAAAGCTTGAGGTTGAGTATGCCGAAAAGGTAACAAAGATAATGATGATAATTCCCAATATCATCGACCCCAGCGTTCCCATCGGTAAGGATGACAGCGAAAATGTTGAGGTTACAAAGTATGGTGAGCCCGTTGTTCCCGATTTTGACATTCCTTATCACACAGAGATTATGGAGCGTTTCAACGGTATCGACCTTGATGCTGCAAGAAACGTTGCAGGTAACGGTTTCTATTATCTTATGGGCGACATCGCAAGACTTCATTCAGCTTGTATTTCTTATGCAAGAGACTTTATGATTGAAAGAGGCTTCACATACTGCGTGCCTCCCTTTATGATCAGAAGCAACGTTGTAACAGGCGTTATGAGCTTTGCGGAAATGGATGCTATGATGTATAAGATTGAGGGCGAAGACCTTTATCTTATCGGCACAAGTGAACATTCAATGATAGGTAAATACATTGATACAATCGTTAACGAAGACACTCTTCCTCATACTCTTACAAGCTATTCACCCTGCTTCCGTAAGGAAAAGGGTGCACACGGCATCGAAGAAAGAGGCGTTTACAGAATTCATCAGTTTGAGAAGCAGGAAATGATTGTTGTCTGCAAGCCCGAAGACAGTATGATGTGGTTTGAAAAGCTTTGGCAGAACACGGTTGACCTCTTCCGTTCACTTGATATCCCCGTAAGAACACTTGAATGTTGCTCAGGCGACCTTGCAGACCTCAAAGTCAAGTCATTTGATGTTGAAGCATGGTCACCCAGACAGAAGAAGTATTTCGAGGTTGGTTCTTGCTCAAATCTCGGCGATGCACAGGCACGCAGACTCAAAATCAGAGTCAACGGTAAAGACGGCAAGTATTTTGCACACACACTCAATAACACCGTTGTTGCGCCTCCCAGAATGCTCATCGCATTCCTTGAGAACAACCTCAATGAGGATGGCAGTGTAAATGTTCCCGTTGCTCTTCGTCCCTATATGGGCGGCAAGGAAAAGCTTGTTCCCGTAAAGTAACTGAATAAAGGAGAAATAAACTATGTGGTTAGCGATAAAATCGGTTATTTCACTTGTTGTTTCGCTTCTTCTTACCGCGTTTCCCAACAGCGCATTTCTCGCCGGTTTTGATGCACTTGAGCTTGCAACAAAAGAAGATGATTGCCTTCTGAATGCATCAATTGTTTCCGATATACATATTGATGTTGATTGGCCGATAGGTGAGTGGATATGGGCGAACGGTCTCAATGACCTTGAACGTTCCGCTGATACCATTGATGCTCTTATTGTTTCGGGTGACCTTACCAATTACGGCGACGGTCCTTCAATGGAAAGCTTCTATAACATTATGGCTGACAGCGACGGCGCTGAAAATTGGGTTATCGCAATGGGTAACCACGATGTAGGCCACGTTGAAGACACAACTCAGGAAGGCGCGAGACAGAGATTTGTTGACCTTTATAATGAGCTTAATCCCTCAGGTCAGCAGATTGATAAGGCATATTACAAGATGGATGTGAACGGTTACAGATTCGTTGTTCTTTGCGATGACGGTGAAGACACCTGGGACCATCCCGATATGGCTGAAGAACAGTATCAGTTCCTTGATGATGCTCTTGCAGAGGCTGCTGACAGAGACCTTCCGATGTTTGTTGTATGTCACGTACCTGTTGAGGGTGTAAACGGTCAGGATAAGATATGGGAAGACGGCGGACTCGGTGATTGCAGTGACAGAGTTCAGTCAATCCTTGAAAAATATGAAAATGTTTTCTTCATCAGCGGTCACGTTCACACAGGCCTCAACGGACCTCTTGTTGAGAATGCTTTCGGTTTTTCTTGTGTTGAAACAATCAACGGTGTCAACTATATCAATCTTCCCACTTATATGATTATTAACAGATACGGTGTGCCCTGGGGCGGCATGGGCTTCCAGATGGAGGTTTATGAAGATGAAGTTCTCTTCAGAGCAAGAAACTTCGGCTCATCAAAGTGGTATCCCGTATATAATCACTCGGTAGAGCTTGTGTAAAAATGAGTGAACTTCCGATTACTCAAAATGATTTAAATCGTTCTGTTTGGATTGCCTCTTTCATTAAAGAAGTAAAAAGAATTGAACAGGAAAATAAACAGAATATTTGATTGATAATCAAGAAGACCCACCGAATTCGGCGGGTCTTCTTTCTTTATTTTTTTGAAAAAGTTTCACAAACTTTTTTTGTCGAAAATGTGAACAAAACGTTGTTTGTTGAACTGTAACAAAAACAAATGCCAATATTTTAGCAACTTGCACAAAATTATTTTGCTTGTCTTTTTAAAAATGTTAACCCTCAATAATTTTCAGGATTCCTTATCTTTATGAAAAGTGCACAAAAGAAGCTATCTGAATTTGTGCAAAATCACTTGACTTTTTTGGAAATATGCGTATAATAAAGACATACCAAACAGAAAGGAATGAATGTGATGAGTTACGAAGTATTCACAAGAGAGCTCGAAACGGAACTTGTAAAAGAAATCGAAAGTGAGAAGAAATTCTTGACATTCAACAAGCTTTTCAAGATTCTCAAGCTCAACGCAATGCTCAGCCGCTGAGCAAATCCCCCGCAAAAACGTCGCACTTGTGCGATTTGATATATCCGAACGGATTCTGTTCCGTGTCGGAAACCTGAAAAATAATACAGACCGTACATTTTCAGTACGGTCTGTTTTTTGTTGTTTAGGTAGTTTCCGCAGCTGACAGGATTCCGATTCCGAGACTTACCGAAAGTGCGCGGTCAACTCTGTTCATATCCTGCTCGTCGAGAATTCCCATTTTCTCGCGAAGCCGCTTTTTGTCAAGGGTGCGCACCTGTTCAAGAAGCACGATTGAATCCTTTGCAAGCCCGCATCCGTCTGCATTGACTCTTATGTGAGTTGGCAGGCTTGTTTTGAACCGCTGGCTTGTGATTGCCGCGGCGATAACAGTCGGACTGAATTTGTTGCCGACATCATTCTGAACAATCAGCACGGGTCTTGTGCCGCCTTGTTCCGAGCCGATAACAGGGCTTAAATCGGCATAATAAATTTCTCCCCGTTTAACGGTCACTGTAAATCACTCTCCGTTTGTTTTGTTTCCGTAGTATTATTTTGGGCATATGACAGGCAAATTAAACGTAAATTTGAAATCGGGGAGCAAAAAATTTCAAACTGCCTGTCATTTTCATTATATTCCGTTTCCGTAATAAAGTTTAAAACGGCACCGTTCATCTTCTTTTGAACGGTGCCGTTAGTTTACAGTATTGTTTCTTTCCATTTTTCAATAAGTCTGTCAATGCTCCACGCGGCGTTTGCAGGGCTTGTTGAGGGCAGACAAATTGCCTTGATTTTTGTTTTTGGATAAGTGTACTTGTTATAGTATTTTTCAGCCGTTTTTCCGTTGACAAATATCTTTTCGATTTTGCAATTATCAAGAATAACCGAAAGGTCGTTTGCGGTCACGTTTTTTATCGAGCTGTCCGAACTGCCTTCGATTTCGCAGGAGGCAATGACGTCCCACATCGCAATGCCGTTATCAAGCATCATTTTGCGTTTTTTGTCAATTGTTTCAGGCTTTTCGTATCCTAAAATCCGTGACATAACAGTCCAGTATCTGTTCTGCGGATGACCGTAGAAGAAAGCCGCTTCTCTTGATTTGACTGACGGAAAAGAACCGAGAATAAGAATTCTGCTTTTTTCGTCAAACAGCGGGGGAATGGGATGAACAATCATTTTATCACTCATTTTACATACTTTTTAAGAATTTCCGCTATAGGAGTAAATATTGCGAATGTAACGGCGGAGTTGATGACCGCTTTGAGAAGATTGAACGGAATGATTGCGGGAATAAGCATCTGAATAACGGTCTGAGTGCCTGCGCCGAGGAAAATGCCCGTGAAAACAAGATTAAGGGGAATCATTGCCGCAACCATCACAACCGAGCCTGCTGCAAGGGCAAATATAAGTGACTTCACATTCTTCTTTCTTTTATAGATGTTTGCTGCGACAAGAACAAAAATGCCTGAAGCCGCAAAATGCATAACAAATCCTATCCATCCGCTTGATGCGCTGACTGTCAAAGCCTGAATGAGGCACACTGCAAGCAGAATTATCATTCCGTGAACAGGACCGAGAAGCATCGAGCCGATAAGCACGGGAATGTCTGCAGCATCATATTCAAGGAAAGGTGCGGCGGGTATCAGCGGCATTCGGATAATATAAAGCGAAACAATTGAAAGTGCCGTGAGCATTGCCATAATTGCGGTTTTGAGTGTGCTGTTGAACTTAACGTTTTTCATAATCTTTCTCCTTCTTTCGGGAAAAGAAAAAGCCCTGCAAATAAATGCAGGGCGGCAAATGCTTTGATATTAAGCATTCTCTTTCATCCGGACTGTACCGTCGGCTACGGAATCTCACCGTATCAGCCGCAAAGCGGGTCGTGGACTATACCACCGGTGGGGAATTTCACCCCGCCCCGAGAATAATATTTGATTTTATTATAAACCCGCAGACAGATTTGTCAATAGAAAACATTAAACAAAACCAAAAATATGTGTTTGCATTTCAATATTTATATGATATAATAAATCTATTATATAATAAAGGTGGTTTATATGAATTTTACACCTCTTTCAAACAGTCAGTCGCACGAGGGCTTCTGCCTCATAAAATCCGTTGAAAAGAAGATAACGGCAAAAGGTGTGCCCTATCTTGATCTGATTCTTGCAGACAACAGCGGTGAAATATCGGCAAAGCTTTGGGACTATAAAGAAACACCGTCAAATAACTTTAAAAACTTTGATTTTGTAAAGGTCAGAGGTACTTATGTGCCTTTTAACGACACAATGCAGTTCAGGATTGAGAGAATCCGCTATGTCATTCCCGAGGACAACGCAAAAATCGAAGATTATGTGCCTTCAGCCTGTCTTTCGGGTGAAGTTATGCTTGCGGAAATCGAAAAAATCGTTGAAAGCTTTAGCGATGCTGAACTGAAACTGCTTGTTACAAAAGTAATTGAAAAATACAGAGAAAAGATTCTCTATTGGCCCGCCGCAAAGAATCTTCACCACGCGGTCAGAAGCGGACTTCTTATGCACACATTATCTATTCTCAGGCTTGCCGAGGGCGTGTGCGGAATTTATCATTTCGTAAACTACGATTTGCTTTGTGCAGGCGCAATTCTTCACGATATAGCAAAAATCGAAGAGCTTGAAGTGTCCTCAACAGGCATCGCCAGTGAATACACCGTAAGAGGAAATCTTCTCGGACATCTTGTTATGGGCGCCGTTGAAATTGACAGAATAGGCAGAGAAAACGGGATTGACGGAAAAACACTCACTCTTGTTGAACATATGCTTATTTCTCATCACGGAACACCCGAGTTCGGCGCTGCAAAGCTTCCGATGTTTATCGAAGCGGAGCTTCTTTCTCAGCTCGACCTTATGGATGCAAGACTTTATGAAATGGCGCATGCCGTCAATGAGGTTGAAGTCGGCACGTTCACACCCCGTCAGTGGGCGCTTGAAAACAGAAATCTTTATAATCACGGTCTGGCAAACGGCTGTGATGTTGATTTAATGAAATAACGGAGGTATTGCAATGAGAAATCACGAGGTAACAAAAGTACAGAAGCTTCTCAAAGAAGACGGTTCGCTCAGAGAACCCGGTTGGTCAAAGCAGCTTTATCAGATTTATGACCGCAATGATATCAAGGCTCCGAAATTCAGAATCAAGGAATGGGATTACTACCTCATTATCTCCGAAAAAAACAATTTCGGCGTTGCAATGACTCTTTCCGATGACGGATATATCGGTCTGCAGTCCGTGTCGCTCCTTGATTTTTCAAAGCCCTGGGAGCACACCGAAACAATTCTGAATGCATTCCCTATGGGTAAATTCAAGCTTCCCTCAACAAGCGCAAAGGGTAACACTGTTTATCACGACAAACGCCTTGATATGGAATTCAGAGTTTCAGAGGGCGAACGCAGACTCGTCTGCAATTTCAAAAAATTCTGCGACGGCAAGGATTTTTCGTGTGATATCACATTGAAACAGCCCGAGATGGACACAATGGTTATCGCAACTCCTTGGAAAGAGAAGAAAACCGCATTCTACTATAATCAGAAAATAAACACAATGAGAGCAAGCGGTAAAGCTGTTTTTGACGGCAAGGAATATGTTTTCGACCCCGCAACCGATTTCGGAACCCTTGACTGGGGCAGAGGTGTGTGGACTTATGACAACACCTGGTATTGGGGTTCTGGTAACGCCGATATCGACGGTCACGCTTTCGGCTTCAACATCGGCTACGGCTTCGGTGACACAACAGCCGCTTCCGAAAATATGCTTTTCTATGACGGAAAGTGCCATAAGCTTGACGACGTAACCTTCCATATTCCCAAGTCAAGCTATACAGACCCGTGGAAGTTTACTTCAAGTGACGGCAGATTTGAAATGGACTTTGTGCCCATTATGGACAGAGCTGCCAAGATTGATGTTAAAGTTATCATAACAGACCAGCATCAGGTTTTCGGCAGAATGAGCGGAAAGGCAATTCTTGATGACGGAACCGTTATTGAAGTTAAAGATATGCTTTGCTTTGCAGAGGATGTACACAATAAATATTAAGTTTGGAGATTAAAATGGACTGGACCGAAATTAAAATAACAGTCAACGCAGATGATGTTGACAAAGCGGGCGACATTGCCCATATGGTAGTGCCTTACGGAATTTATGTTGAGGATTACCGTGCCCTTGAGCAGGAAGCCTGGGAAATTGCAAGAATTGACCTTATTGATGAGGATTTGCTTGCAAAAGACAGAAGCAAGGGTATTGTACATATCTATATTTCACCCGAAGAAAATCCCCATGAGGCTGCATCATTCCTTTCGGAAAGATTTAAGGCGGAGAACATTGATTTTGAAATCGATGAAATACTCTGCAAGAATGCGGACTGGGAAAATAACTGGAAAAAGTATTTCAAGCCCATGCCCGTAGGCAAAAGACTTCTTATCCGTCCCATCTGGGAGAACGAATATGATGCGGGGGACAGAGCGGTTCTTCATCTTGAACCCGGTCTTGCATTCGGTTCGGGCACTCACGACACAACCCGTCTCTGCCTTGAAAGCATTGAAAACTATGCCGGAAAAGGCAAAACAATGCTTGATATCGGTTGCGGAAGCGGCATTCTTTCCGTTTCGGGTATGCTTCTCGGTGTTGACAGCGCAGTCGGCGTTGATATTGATGCTCTCGCAGTCAAAACCGCGATTGAAAACGGCAAAACAAACGGCTTTGAAGATCCTAAGTATAAAGTTCTCCAGGGCTCGCTCACCGATAAGGTAAGCGGAACTTATGACATAATCGCCGCAAACATTGTTGCGGATATCATTGTAATTCTTTGCGAAGATGTTAAGAAATATCTCAACCCCGACGGAATTTTCATCACTTCGGGTATTATCGAGCCGAGAGAATATGATGTTCTTGCGGCGTTCGAAAAGAACGGACTTGAGGTTATCGCACGTCACGAAAGCGGCGGCTGGCTCTGCTTTGAAACGAAGGTGAAGAACTGATGAGAATTCAGGATGAGCTTAAAGCCTTTCTTCTCGAAAAAGGCGTCAGCGATGTCGGATTCTTTTCGGCGGATGATGAAGCCTTGTCTTACGGCGTAAGCATTGTTGTCCGTCTCTCGGAAAGCATAATAGATGAAATTGAGGATGAGCCGACACATACATATTTCAACCATTACCGCAATGTCAATGCATTCATCGATGCAATGCTTCTGCAGGCAGGTCTGTTTTTGCAGAAAAGGGGATATAAATATATCACCGTTGCCGCTTCGCAGAGCATCAATAAAGACGGTTGGAACTATAAGGGCAGATATTCTCACAAAAAGGCGGCTTGTCTTGCTGGCCTCGGCTCGATAGGCAGAAATTCTCTTTTTCTTCATAATGAATACGGCAGTTACGTAAGACTCGGAACACTCTTTACAGACTGCGAATTCGAATGCGACAACACACCCGCAAAAAGCTTTTGCGACGGTTGTGATATATGTGTCAAAGCCTGTCCCGCACACGCAATCAAGGGCGGTGACTGGACTGTGGGTACACAGAGAGAAGAGATTTTTGACCCGCAGGCTTGCAGTGAATATATGAAAAATCATTTTCAGAAAATCGGAAGAGGCTCGGTCTGCGGAATATGTATGAAGGTGTGTCCGAAAAACAGACCCACGCGATAACAGAGGTGTAATATGAAAGTATTTGAAATTAAGCTTACAAATGAACTTGCGTCTTTGACGGTTTATCTTCCCGATAAATCAAGGGAGATGGCTCATCTTGACATCAGACCCGCTGTGCTCGTTATCCCCGGTGGCGGCTACAGTATGTGCTCTGACAGAGAGGCAGAGCCTATGGCACTTGCTTTTCTTTCAAAGGGATATGCGGCGTTTGTGCTTCGCTATACAGTCGGCAAGGAATACGATTTCTCAATGCCGATGGCAGATGTCAACGAAGCAATGAAAACAATATGCGACAACGCAGAAGAATGGTGCATTGATAAAAACAGAATTGCCGCAATCGGCTTTTCTGCGGGCGGACATCTTTGTGCCGCGCTTTCAACAATGGGCGACATCAGACCAGCCGCAAGCATTCTTCTTTATCCCTGTATTCTTGAATCAATCAGCAAAATCCTTGCATTCCCCGTGCCGGGTATTGATGACAAGGTTGATGACAAAACACCGCCCGCATTTATATGTTCCGCTTGCTCTGACGACTGCGTACCCATCGAGAATTCGATTGCATATGCAAACGCACTCAACAAAGCGGGAATTTCGTTTGAAACACATATTTATGCAACGGGATATCACGGATTTTCTCTTGCCAATAACGTTGTCTATTCTCAAAAAGAGCACGTGGAAGCACTTGCACACCTCAAAGGCTGGTTTGAGATGTGCATTGTATGGCTTAATAAACTTTTTGAGTTCTAATTTCTTCCGTAGAGTTTTGACAGATGGCTGAGCTCATCTGCAAGCTCATTTGTGAAATCACTTTTCAACGCTCTCCATTGCCAATTGTTTTCGGCGGTGGAGGGCGTGTTCATTTTTGCTTCGGACCCAAGCTCAAGCAAATCCTGCATTGTCAGAATAACAGTTTCACCGACACTTGCGAGAGCGGTGCATATAACGGCTCTGCATCTGTTCTTGTTTTTTTCGATTCGCATATATTCGCGTGCAAATTCTATATCTTTCGGCTCGGCGTTTTCAAACCACCCCTCAAGAGTGTCATTGTCGTGCGTGCTGATATAGACAACGCAGTTTTTATCATAATTATGAGGGAGATAATCGCTTCCCTCACGGCTGTCAAAGGCAAATTGCAGAACTTTCATTCCGGGGAATCCCGTTTCTGAAAGCAGATTGAGAACGTCTTCATCAATGAATCCGAGGTCCTCTGCGATGATTTCAGGCTTTCCGAGAGCGGACTCAATTGCCTTGAAAAGCTCTGTTCCGGGACCTTTTCTCCATATTCCCTTGACTGCGTTTTCCATTCCGTAGGGCACGGAATAATAACCCGAAAAGCCTCTGAAATGGTCAATTCTTATTCTGTCGTAGATTTTTAATGAATGTTCCGTGCGCCTTATCCACCAACGGTATCCGTCATTGCGCATATATTCCCAATCGAAAACGGGATTTCCCCAAAGCTGACCCTCGGCGCTGAAACCGTCGGGCGGTACACCCGCAACGTAAACGGGATTGCATTCCTTGTCAAGCTCGAATTGCTTCGGATTTCCCCAGACATCAGCGCTGTCGTGCGCAACATAAATGGGCAAATCGCCGATAACTTCAATTCCGCTTTTATTTGCATATTCTTTTAATGAATTCCATTGAGAAAAGAAAAGATACTGAATGATTTTCTGCGTTTCAATTTCATCCGACACAAGCGAGCGGGCACTTTCAACAGCCTGCTCGTTTTTTGTTTTAAGAGAAAGCGGCCAGGTGTACCACGGACTTTCTCCGAAAGAAGATTTCAATGCTGTGAAGAGTGCATAGTCGTCAAGCCAGAAAGCATTTTTGAGGCAGAAATCTTCATATTCGGGTGTTTTTTTGAAATTCAAGCAAGCCTTATGCAAAACGTGAAAACGATGTTTATATATTTGTCCGTAATCAACATATCTCGGATTGTAACCCCAATCAATCTGCGAATAAACGCTTTTTTTTAAAAGACCGTCATTTGCTAGTAAATCAAGGTCGATAAAATACGGATTTCCCGCAAAGGCGGAAAAGGACTGATACGGCGAATTTCCGAATCCCGTCGGATTAAGGGGAAGAATCTGCCACAGAGACTGCCCCGACTTTTTCAGGAAATCAACAAAATCAAAAGCATCTTTTCCGAATGTGCCGATGCCGTAAGGCGAGGGGAGAGAAGAAATGTGCAAAAGTATTCCGCTTTTTCTCATATCAGCCAAGTGTGTGAGTTGTATCACGGTCAAAAAAGTGGATTTTTTTGGTGTCAATGCCGAGAATTATTTTTTCACCGTCGGATATATTTCCCGAGGATTTGATTCTGGCAATGTGCCTCTTGCCGTCAAGTGAAAAATAAACATTCTGTTCTCCGCCCGTCATTTCAACAATTTCCGCAGTTACCTCAATGGTGTTGCCGCCCTTTGTCATGCTTTTTGAAATATGCTCGGGACGTATTCCGATAACAACCGTTTTGCCGAGATAATCCGTCAGCAAACCTGTTTTTGATTCGGGGATTTCAATTCTGAACGAGCCGAATTGTGCAAAAAGCTTATCTTTTTCCGTTATAATCTTTGCATCAATGAAATTCATCTGCGGAGAGCCTATAAAACCTGCAACAAACATATTTGCAGGCTCATCGTAAAGTTTTCTCGGCGTGTCAAACTGCTGAATAACACCTTTGTCCATAACAACGATTCTGTCGGCCATTGTCATAGCCTCCGTCTGGTCGTGTGTTACGTAAACAAAGGTTGTCTGAAGCTTCTTGTGGAGCATTGCTATCTGGCTTCTCATTTCGGTTCTCAGTTTCGCATCCAGGTTGGAAAGAGGCTCATCAAGAAGAAAAACCTTCGGGTTTCTTACCATTGCCCGTCCGAGTGCAACTCTCTGCCTTTGACCTCCCGAAAGCGCACGGGGTTTTCTTGAGAGATATGGCTCAAGGTCAAGGATTTTTGCTGCCCACCTGACTTTTTTATCAATTTCCTCTTTTGGTATTTTTTTTAATTTGAGAGCAAAAGCCATATTTTTATAAACGGTCATATGAGGATAGAGTGCATAGCTCTGAAAAACCATTGCAATGTCTCTGTCTTTCGGGGGGACGGAGTTAACGAGCTTGTTATCGATGTAAAGCGAGCCTTCGGTGACTTCCTCAAGACCCGCAATCATTCTCAGTGTTGTTGATTTTCCGCAGCCTGACGGACCGACAAGTATGACAAACTCCTTGTCTTTGATTTCGAGCGAAAGATCGGGGATAACCGTGACCTTACCGTTGTCGAAGCTTTTTTTAACTTTATCAAATCTGATGGTAGCCATTTTTACCTCCAAAATTTCGCTTTATCCTTTGACTGCACCCGCAACAACGCCTTTGATAATGTGTTTCTGACACAGCAGATAGAAAATAACAATCGGCAGAATCGCCAGAACAAGCATTGCCATAAGTGCGCCCATATCTTTGTTGCCGTAGCCGCCCGTGAGTGCCATCTGCACAGCAACGGGTAAGGTTTTTTTCTCACCCGACCCGAGAACGAGATAGGGGAGAAGATAATCGTTCCATATCCACATTGCGTTGAGTATTGCAACGGTAATCGCAGTAGGCTTCAGTAACGGGAAAACAACCGTAAAAAATGTCTGAATCGGATTGCAGCCGTCTATTGTTGCCGCCTCCTCAATTTCTGCGGGAATGCTTTTTATGAATCCGCTGAACATAAAAACCGAAAGTCCCGCACCGAATCCGAGATAGATGAAAACAATTCCCAACGCGTTGTTAAGCTCAAGCTCAAAGGCAAAAAAGGTCATTGTATACATAACCATCTGAAACGGAACAATCATACTGAAAACAAACAGATAGTAAAGAATTTTTGTGAACTTGCTTTTTACTCTCACAAGATACCACGCCGTCATCGAAGTGAAAAGAACAATGAACACAACAGAAACAACAGTTATGAATGCTGAGTTTGCAAATGCTTTTATAAAATCCGACTGAGTGAAGCCTTTGATGAAGTTTTCAAAACCCGCAAAGGTTTCGCCTGAAGGCAGTGAAAAAGGCTCCTCGGAAATATAGAAATTACTTTTGAATGAATTTATAAGAACAATAAAAACAGGCGCAAGGAACACAACCGTTAAAAGAAACAGAATGATATAAATCGCGGTTTCTTTGAATGCACTTTTCGTTTTCATCAATGCTCAACCTCCTGCTGTCTTGTTGCGCGAAGCTGAACAAATGCGATAAGAGCAACAAGCAAAAAGAAAATAACGGCCTTTGCCTGTCCGATTCCGTGCCATTGACCGAGTTTGAGTCCCGTGTGGTCATAAAATGTTTTGTAAATATCAAGTGCAAGTAAAGATGTTTCCGCACTTTTTCCGTTGAGCGCAAGGTTCTGGTCGAACAGTTTGAAAGAGTTCGTAAGAGTCAGAAATGCGCAAATTGTTACCGATGGCATAACCATCGGTATTGTTACGTTGAAAAGTGTCTGAACAGGTGATGCGCCGTCGATTGCCGCCGCTTCATTAAGTTCGGACGGAATATTCTGAATACCTGCAATATAAATAATCATCATATAGCCGATAAGCTGCCAGTTTATCAGTATCACAAGTCCCCAGAAGCCGTATTCGGGTTTGTAAGTGATGTCAACCCCGAAATATCCGAGCACACCGTTGATTATCAGGCTCCATATATGACCGAGAACAATGCCTCCGATAAGATTGGGCATAAAGAAAACCGTTCTGAAAAAATTTGTGCCTTTCAGGCTTTTTGTAAGAAGCATTGCAACGGTAAAAGCAATAATATTGATTGTAACAATGGAAACGGCGGTGAATTTAACGGTCAGCCACAGCGCATTCATAAACGTTTTGTCGCTTGTAAAGATTTTTATATAGTTCGAAAGTCCGACCCATTTGCTGTCGTTGACAACCTTGAATTCCGTGAACGAAAGATATGCCCCCATAACAAACGGAAGCAGAAACGAAATGAGAAAGGCGGAAAGTGTCGGGAAAACAAAAACGGGAAGATACTTTTTCAGTGCCTTTTGCATTAAATCAACCCCGATTTATGCACCGAATTCCGATTTCCATTCGGCAACAACCCTCGATTTCAGCTCATCCCAGGTCATACTTCCCTGAGCATATTTCAGAAGTGCAGTGCCGAAACTGTCCTTGAAGTTCTGGCTGGGGAAAACAGTTAAATTCCACGGAATATTAGTGATGTTTTCGTTGTTCATATAACGTACAACTTCTTTTGCAAGCGGGTCATCGGGAGTTTCGTTTTCGGAAAAAGTGTCAAAAGGTGCGATGAAGCCGAGCTCATCGGTAACAAATTTCTTTCCCGTTTCCGAGCTGAAAAGCCAATAAAGAAAATCTGCAGCGGCTTTCTGTTCTTCGGCACTTGCCTTTGCATTGATGCAGATAAAGTTTTCCGTTCCGATGCTTATACCGTGCTTTTCTTCGCCTTCCATGCCTGTGTAAATGGGGAGAAACTTAATGTCCTCTGCCTTAACTGTATTACCGCTTACACCGAGAATCTGCGATGCGCCCCAGTTTCCGTTTTGCACCATTGCGCATTTTCCGAGCGCGAATTCAGCCATTGAAGAAGTTACATCAATAGTTCCGAGCTGCTTTTTGTCGGTAGTGGAATTGTTTGTATAAAGGTCAAAGACATTTTTGTAGTTATCCGAATAGGTGAATTCGATTGTTTTGTGTTTATCGTCGGAAAAATCAACACCCTTTGCATTGAATTCGTGGGTGAGGGGGATGTTCATCAGGTGAGTGTGCCATCTCCAGTCTTCGCCTGTTTTGAGAGATGTTGAAGCAAAAACGCCTTCGATGCCAAGCTCAGATTTGTGCTTCTGCATATCCTCAACAAGTGCTTTGAATGAAGAAAAGTTGTTGATTTGGTCAATCGATGTGAAGTTTGTTCCTTTGTTTTCAAGAGCAAAATAACGGTCAACAATATTTTTGTTGTAGATGATGCCGTAGCCTTCAACGACATAAGGAATGCCGTAAACCGCATCGCCCGATGAGATTGCAAGCGATTTATCTGTAAGATGCTTATATAGCTCTGTGTTTTTAAGGTCGGCGCAGTATTCCGACCATGAAGTATAGCCTATGGGACCGTTGATCTGAAAGATTGTAGGTGCTTCGCTTGTTGCCATTCTGGCGGTAAGCGTTGATTCATAAGTGCCCGAAGCGGCTGTTTCAACAATAAGCTTAACGCCTGTTTCTTTTTCATAAGCATCTGAAATGCGTTCATAAACCTCTGCGATTTCAGGTTTGAAATTGAGATATCTGATTTCTTTAGCTGTGTTAAGAATGCCGTTTGTATCGCTGCCGTCAACCTTACCGTTTTCTGTTCTGCCGCAAGACGAAAAAACGCCTGACATAACAAGAACAGCCGAAACAAGGGCGAATATTCTTTTAATCATAGATATAACCTCCGAAAAACTTTGTTTGGCAGTATTTTTCGCTTGAAACAATGGTTTTATTCTTGAAAACGAATTTTTTGTTAAGAGATTACAAAAACAACAACTCAAAGCCGAACAAAAACGTATAATTGTATATATTATTTTAAATAATAACGATTGACTAAAAAGTCATATTGTGATAAAATTCATTAGTATGGATATTTGCGGATATTTGTAAAAAGGCGGTGAAACGGTGCGGAAAACAGCTCAGCAAAAGGCTGAAAGCCGAAAGACGGCAATTCAGCTTATCAAAAATTTTACAATGGGATTTGTTGTTACGATTTTTGAAAGTCTTTCAATAAATCCGCTGATAAATCTTTTTGAAGAAACTTGGATAGCTGAAAAACTCGGAGTTATTCCTGTTGCAAACACCGTGTCGGTTGTTGTCTTCTTTTTTGTAAGATTTTTTGTCAACTATTTCTGGGTTTTCCACAGTAAAAAGAATATTCTTAAAATCATTCCTCTTTTTGCGGTGCTGATAGCTGTTTTTACAGTTACAACAACAGAGCTTATTGAGCTTTCGGTAAAGCTTATGATGTCATCGCAAGCCATACTCGGTGCACTCGGCGAGGAAATGATTATAACCGTTTCAAAGTTTTTTGTAACTTTTGTTATGGGTTTTGTCAATTTTGCAGTCTGTAAATGGCTGATTTTCAATGAAAAGAGTTCGGTTGAAACCGAAAAAGAATAAAACGGAGGCGGAGTCAGTAATGAATAAACATTTTAACCAGATGCTTGTCAATTTCAGCGTTATGCTCGGAAGAATGGAACACGCAAAGCTTTCTTTCTATGCTTCAAGAGCAGTTAAACAGCAGAAAATGAATCTCAAGTATCTTATGAGACAGGGCAAGAATACAGAATACGGCAAAAAGAATAACTTCAAGGATGTTAAATCAATTGAAGATTATCAGAACATTGTTCCTTATTCATGGTATCCTGATTATGCCGAATATATCGACAGAATCGCTTATAAGGGAGAAAAGAATGTTCTCACAAAGAGATTCCCTCTCAAGTTTGCAGAATCATCGGGAAGCACAGGTAAATCAAAGCTTGTTCCCATGTCAGGCTGGTCAACCTGGTGTTGCCAGTGTTTCAGCTTCAGCGCACCTGTAGGCTGTGCTCATAAATATTATAAGGCAATGGGTAAGAAAGTTCCTCCCCAGAGAGGTCTTCTCACAATTGAAGTTCTCAGTCACAAGCTTCCCTGCAACAGAAATGCAAGCGGTCTTGCGGCAATTCCCATGCTTTATCTCAAGCCCTTTACCCGTTTCTTTGTAACATCACCTAAAGAGGTTATGTATCCCGAAACACTCGAGCCGATGGATATGCATTATATGAAACTTCGCTTTGCGCTTCCTCAGAAAGGTGTCAGCTATATCGGAACAGTTTTCATAACAATGGCTGAATCGATGTTCAAATATCTTGAAGAAAACTGGGAAATGCTTTGTGATGATATCGAAAAGGGCACAATCAATGAAAGCATTACCTGTCCTCCCGACGTAAGAAAGAAGCTTCTCAAAAAGTGCAAGCCTGACCCTGAAAGAGCAGAAGAACTTCGCAGAGAATTCCGCAAAGGATTTGACGAAGAAGCAATCGTGCCCAGAATATGGCCCAAATGCGGCTGGATGTACGGTCTCGGAACAGGCTCACTTTCGTTCTATCAGAAGAAGCTCCGCCGTTATCTTGGCGAAGAAATGCCTCTTCACTATGTAGGCTATGCAGCTTCCGAAGGTCTTATGGCTGTTCCCATCGAATTCAATTCGGCTGACTATGTTCTTCTCCCTCAGAACGGCTTCTATGAGTTTCTTCCCGTTGACGGTCCTGAAGATGCAAGACCTCTCACAATTGAAGAAGTTGAAGTCGGCAAGGACTATGAGCTTATCGTAACCAATATGAGCGGTTTCTACCGTTACCGTATCGAGGACGTTGTGAAGGTAACAGGCTTCCATAAGCAGTCACCCACAGTTCAGTTCCAGTACAGAAGAAATCAGATTGCCAACATCAGCGGCGAAAAAATAAACCAGAGAGCATTTGACCTTCTTATCAATGACCTTTCAAGCGAGGTAGGGCAGGATTTTGCAGGCTACTGCATCTATCCCGACCGTTCAACATCTCCCGGTCATTATGTTGTTCTCATTGAGCCTATGAGCAAGGATATTCCTGACATCGAAGCTTCAAGATATGCAGAGATTTTTGAAAAGAAGCTTTGTGAAACCAATGTTCTTGTTCCTCCGCTCATCAGAAACGGTGCACTCGGTCATTGCGAGGTAAAATTCCTTCGCAACGGAACATATGAGGATTATCGCGAGAAGGTTCTCAGAGCAAAGGGTGCAAACCTCAATCAGGTAAAGCCCGTTAAGGTTATCGATAACGAAGAACGCAAAGAATATTTCTTCTCAAATGTCCGTGATTCACTTAAATAAGTGATATGGGAGATAAAATATGAACATTTTAATTGCAGCACTTTTTCTTCTTTTTCCCGCACCCGTAATTTTTCTGAATAACAGATTCAAGGCTGTTGAAAAAATAGGAATAGTGCTTATCTGCTACATATGCGGTATGATTGTCGGCAATGTCGGAATTCTGCCTGAAAGCTTTTCAGGCATTCAGACGACGATGCAGGATGTCAGCATCTGTCTCGCACTTCCGCTTATACTTTTCTCGGTTGATATCAAGAAATGGCTGAAAACAGCTAAAAAGGGTATAATTTGTATGCTTCTTGCAGTTGCTTCAATTGCAACGGTTGTTTTCATTCTTCAGCTTGTTTTTAAAGATAATCCCGAAGCATCCAAGTATGCGGGTCTTGCTATAGGCGTTTATACAGGCGGCACACCTAATATCGCATCAATCAAAACCGCAATCGGTGTTGATGAAACAACATATACGATTTTCAACACCTACGATATGGTTATATCGATTTTCTATATGATTCTTGTAACCTCGGGCGCAAGGAAGATTTTTATAAAGATATTCGGCCTCAAACCCTTTGATGGTGATAAAAATATCAGCATAGAAGGCGAAAACATAACAACAGAGTCCGAAACATCTTATAAAGGCTTTTTTAAGCCTGAAATGTTCGGAAAAATATGTATTGCAGTTCTCATTTCTGCGGTAATAGTAGGCATTTCCTATGTTGCAGGTACATTTGTCAAGGGCTATGAAACAGCGGTAACAATTCTGCTTATAACAACTCTTTCAATTGCGTGCTCGTTCATAAAACCCATAAGAAACATCAAGAGAACCTCGCAGGCGGGAATGTATATCATTTACGTTTTCTGCTTTACCGTTGCAACTATGTCCGATTTTTCAAAGATTATAAACATAAACTGGACAATTCTTATCTACATTGTCTGTTCTATTTTCGGAAGTATGCTTCTTCACGCATTGCTTTGCAAGATTGCAAAAATTGATTCCGACACAATGCTTATAACCTCGGTTTCCGCAATATGCTCGCCTCCGTTTGTGCCCGTTGTTGCAACATCTCTTAAAAACAATGCGGCGCTCGTTTCGGGACTTGCAACAGGAATCATCGGTTATGCAATCGGTAACTATCTCGGAATAGGAACCTATTGGCTGTTTGAAAATCTGCCGTTTTAAACTTATTCAGCCGTCATTCTTATGACGGCTTTTATCTTTTGACAAGGAGAGATTAAAATGATTGGCTGTGCACCCGATACGGGCAGACCCTTTGAAGAAATTCTCGCAGAGCTTGACAATTTCGGTAAGGATGACCCGAATTACAAAGAGGCAAAAACCTGGAGCCTTGTTTACTATCTCAATGAGGAATACACACAGTTTCTTGAAAAAGCATATGCAAAGTATTTTTCGGCAAACGGTCTTAATCCCACCGCATTCAAGAGCCTTAAAAGGCTCGAAAAAGAAGTGCTCAGATTTACCGCACGTCTTTTCCACGTTGATGATGAGGCTTGCGGTGTTATGACCTCTTGCGGTACAGAAAGCTGTATGCTTGCCGTTAAAACGTACCGAGACCTCGGCAGGTCAAAGGGCATCAGAAAGCCTGAAATGATTATTCCCGAAACAGCACACGTTGCCTGGGACAAGGGTGCAGAGTATTTCGGAGTTAAAATCCGCAGAGCACCTCTTGCTTCCGATTGGGGAGTGGATGTTAAAGCAGTTGAAAAGATGATTAACCGCAACACGGTTATGATTCTCGGCTCAGCCCCCGAATATCCTCACGGTATAATCGACCCTATCGAAAAGCTCGGTGCACTCGCAAAAAAGCACAACATTCCTCTTCATGTTGACTCATGTGTCGGCGGATACATTCTTCCTTTCATTGAAATGACGGGCAGAGAAGTGCCTCTCTGGGATTTCAGAGTTGAGGGCGTAACATCAATCTCTGCCGATATTCATAAGTACGGTTTTGCTGCAAAGGGAGCATCCTGCATTCTGTACAGAAACATTGATTATTTCAAGCATCAGGTGTTTGTCAATGAAAGCTGGCCCGGCGGAATGTTTGCTTCGCCCGCTTTTCTCGGCACAAGACCCGGCGGCGCATATGCAGCGGCTTGGGCGGCAATTCAGGCAAACGGTGTTGAGGGATATAAGGCACTCGCCGAAAAGACTGTTGAGGTTTCGGAAAAGCTAAAAAAAGGCATAAAGGAAATCGGATGCTTTGAAATTATCGGAAATCCCATTGCGAGCCTTTTTGCATACAGGTCAACCGACAGCTCCGTTAATATCTTTGCTCTTGGTGACGTTATGGAGAAAAAGGGCTGGCATATCGACAGAATTCAGCGCCCCGATGCTCTTCACGCAATGGTAACTGCTCCTCACGATAAGGTTGTTGAGCAGTATCTTGAGGATTTGAAGGAAGCCGTTGAAATCGTAAGGGCACATCCCGAGCTTGCAGACAGCGGACAGGCGGCAACCTACGGAATGGTTTCTCATATTCCTCTCAGAGGAATGGTGCGCAAGCAGGTGCTTGATATTTTTGCAAATTCCTATAAGCTCAGCGCAGAGGAAATCGACCTTTCAGACAGCGATGCCGTTTCACCCGGCGCTTCGGCAGAAACCGAAAAGAAATCAATTGTTGATAAAATTATCAGCTGGTATGTAAAGAAAAAATCATAAAAATATGACGGATTACATCATTTTTTGATGTAATCCGTCTTTGTTTATTTAAATTTCTTGAATATTGTCTGTGTTTAGGTTATAATTATAAAAAATCATTGGGGGTGACAGAATGTCATCATTTATTCTGACAATCAAAAACGTTTTTCACGGTTTTGTTGCGGCATTTATGTTGATTCCGATTCTTCTGACAATGGGAAAAGCAGGCAACCCCGACACGCCTGTTGAAATATACCCCGATTCAGAAAATCCTTATATCAATGAATATCTTGAGCCTGATATTTCCGCGCATCGCTCGGGTGCGGGAATTGCGCCGCAGAATACCCTTATGGCTTTTGAAAACATAATTGAACAGGCGGACACAATCGGCGTAGATACCCTTGAATTTGATGTTCAGGTAACGGCGGACGGTGAACTTGTTCTTCTTCATAATCTTACATATGATGATACTTCAAATGCCGTTGAAGCATTCGGAAAAGAGAATGTCTATGTTTCTTCAATCACATTTGAAGAGGCTCAGGTGCTCAATCTCGGAGAAAACTTCAAAATTAACGGCGAATATCCATATAGGGGTCTGCGAGGCGACGATATTCCTTATAACCTCAGGGTTGTGACATGCGATGACATCATTGATTATATTGAAGCAAACGATAACGGCAAAGAATATAAATATGTTATCGAAATCAAGAGTATCGGTTCAGACGGCAGAAAATCGGTTGACAGACTTTATGAAATCATAACCGAACGCAATCTTCAGGACAGAGTTATCTGGTCAACCTTTGCGCCCGATGTTTCGTCATATATGAAAAAGAATTATCCCGAAATTGCACGCACTGCCGATGCTGTTGAAGCGGTACAGTTCTATTTCTATTTCAGAATGGGCTGGAATCTTGACGATGTAAAGCCTTCGTATATTGCTTTGCAGATTCCCTATGGTTCGAGCGCATTCGATAATCTAATAAACCTCGGAACAAAAGAAATGATTAACTATGCGCATTCTTATGATATAGCCCTTCAGTATTGGACAATAAACAGCGAAGAAGAGGTTTCACATCTGACACTCAGCGGTGCAGACTGCATAATGACCGACTATCCGCAGATGGCTTATGAAACTGTTCTTAAATGTAAAGAAAACGGAGTGAAATAAATGAAAAAACTTTTATCGGCATCAATAATGTGCGCAGACCTTATGAATCTTGAGAGATCGGTGCGTGAACTTGAAAATGCAGGCGTTGATTATCTTCATGTTGATATAATGGACGGCAGCTTTGTGCCCAACATAACCTTGGGGTTTGACCTCGTCAATGCTGTTAAATCAATGACGGACATTCCGCTTGATGTTCATATGATGGTCAATGAACCCTCAAAATTTATCGACAGAATGAAGCTTGATGAAAAGGACATACTTTGTGTTCATTATGAGTCCGAAATACATATTCACAGAACCCTTTCTCAGATTAAAGATAAAGGCATAAAATCAGGTCTTGCCCTCAATCCGCAGACACCCCTCGGAAGCCTTGAGTTTCTGACTGATTATATCGATATGGCACTTATTATGACAGTCAGTCCGGGCTTTGCGGGTCAGAAGCTTTTTGCGGGTGCAGAAAGAAAAACAAAGCAGGCGAGAGAGCTTCTTGACAGACTCGGCTGCGAAAACATTCCCATTGAGGTTGACGGTAACATCAGTCCCGAAAACGGTCAGAAACTCAGCAAATGCGGTGCAGACATTTTTGTTCTCGGAACAAGCAGTCTTTTTATCAAAGGTAAAGATATGAAACAGTCTGCGGAAGAATTCAGAAATCTGCTCTGATAAGCGGAGGTTTTTATGTACGGAAAAATTCGTGCCGCCGTTGCAGGCAGCATAAATATGGACATTATTTTTAATATGAACAGGGTGCCTGAAACAGGCGAAAATGTTCTCGGTACCCATTACGGATATGCATTCGGCGGTAAGGGCGCCAATCAGGCAACCGGACTTGCTCGTCTGGGCGCGAAAACAAAGATGATAGGCAAGGTTGCAGATGATGACAACGGAAAAAAACTGCTTGAAAACCTTGAAAATAACGGGATTGATGTAAGCGGTGTTTCGTCCGCAGGGTCGCAGACAGGTCTTGCCGCAATACTCATTGACGGAGACGGAAAAAACCGCATTGTTGTTTATGAGGGTGCAAATGCCGAAATGATTCCCGAAGAGGCATCGGAAAATATTGATGAAAATCTTGATTTGCTGCTTGTTCAGTTTGAAACAAGCGAAGATGTTGTAACTCAATGTGTTAATAAAGCAATTGCAGTGGGGATAACAACGGTTATTGACTGCGGTCCCGCAAAGGATTTTGCTCTTGAAAAAATGCAGGGAGCAACGATAATAAGTCCCAACGAAAGCGAAACAAAAGCGCTTACGGGAATTTATCCTGACTCGGAAGAGCGCATTCTTGAAGCATCAAAAATTCTTCTGGAAAGAAGCAAGGCGAAGTTTGCTGTTCTGAAGCTTGGTGAAAGAGGATGTTCGGTTTGGGATGGCACACGCCTTGAAATTCTTCCGTCTTATCCGAGCAAGGTTGTTGACACAACGGCGGCAGGGGATTGCTTTACAGCAGCAATGGCGCTTGAATATGTAAGAAGCGGTGACATTTACGCTGCTTGCGATATGGGAAACCGTGCGGGCAGTATAGCAGTCAGCCGTATGGGTGCGGCATCATCAATGCCAAGAGCAGAAGAATTGAATTTCTGATAAAATTAAATGGCTTGTACATTTTATTCTGTACAAGCCATTTTTTTATTGCGTATTTTTAACTGCCTCAAGCACCATATCGGGATAGTCGCTCATAATGCAGTCAGCGCCGTTTTCGATGAGATATACGCCATCGTCATAATCGTTGACGGTCCAATACTGAACCGCAATGTTATATTTTTGTGCGTAATTGATAACCTTTCTTGTGCCGATGTTTACAAGGTTACTTAATATGTTTGTGCGGTGAGGAATCTGAAGAGCAATGTATGAAACATCCGCATCCTCGAGGTCCCAACCCATTCTTGCATAAAGATAGAATTCAATAACTTCGGGAACATCGGCTGAACGAGGCATATCGGGATAGGTTTCTTTCATATAATCTGCAACCTCCTGCTTTGAGGATGCCCATATTGTTCTGTCAAGAATGTCTTTCTCAATAATGAGTTCGCGAAGCTTGTCAGCTGCTCTGTAGCCGTCTTCATTTCTGCTCTTGATTTCGATAATATATCTGTATTCCTTGCCGTTATCGTTTGCTTCAATCATATCGATGATTTCTTCGCAGGTGGCAATTCTGAGATTTTCGGGAATGTCATCGCCTCTGAGACCTCTGTAAGGATATTCGCCGTTAAGCTCAAAGTTTTCGCCCATATTCAGAACTTTTGCTTCCTCGAGGGTAAGCTCGGAGGCATAAACGTTCTTTCGCCCGAAATACTCAACCGCATTTGATGTGGCATCATATGTAAGATTGTGCATTATAATCAGTTCGCCGTCTTTGGTAATCTGAACATCAAACTCAAAGGTGTCAACGCCGTAGACATCGGGATTATAAAGCACGGTTTCAAACGCCATTTTGGTGTTCTGGGGGGCAATTCCCGCTCCTGAACGGTGAGCAGAGATGTCGGGGTCGAGATATTCGTTTATGTATGAATTGGTTGCGTTTTCGTTGGGAATAACAGGGGTTTTCGGTAAATCACCGAAAGGCATGGTAAGAATAATGGGAATAATACAGAATATTCCCGATAATATTTTGTTGATAAGTGAGAAAAATCCAATCATTTAAAAGTTCTCCGATTATTATTTAATGCACCCTGCGTGAACAGGGTGCATATTTTATTTGTTGTATTATTCAAAAAAAGATGTAATGAGCTTGATGGGAAGAATGAGTTCAAGAAGCTTTACGGGAGTGTCGCAGATTGCGGAAGCGATTGTTCCCCAATCAAAGAAGAATTCTTTTTCAGCCTTGGGAGCGCCCGCATAATCAACTGTGAACGGCTGTGAATAAATAACGCCGCCTTCACCGTATGCCTCAGCTCTTACATAGCTTCCGATTTTGTCTGAATAATCATCAAGGTCGATGCTGCTGCCAACGTGAATAACTTCGCCGTTTGCAATCCAATGTACGGTGAGTGCATTTTCTGTTTCAAGAGCGATTGTGTCATCAGTATCATTTACGGTAACGTTGGTAACTGTGGGAGGAACGGTGCCGTCTGCTGCCTTGAAACGTGTGCCCTGGTCGCCCTCAACATAAATTTCGTTGTGGATAGTATCAACAAGAGGAGCGATTGTGTTGTTGAGGAATGCAGTTGCAGCGGGGTCATCAGACTCGGAAAGCTCTTTTTCAAGCTGAACAAGTTCATCATAGTTGCCGACATAGTTGCTTGATGCAAAGAAGCTGCCGTTTGCAAGGGATGACTTGAGGTTTGCCGATGTGTTTTCAGGCATAAGAACAACTGTGAAGCCCGAATTTACAATATCAAGATTGTGAGCATCGGATGAAGCAATTGCAAAAACATTTCTGCCTGTGGGAACAATCTTCTGAAGAAGAATATCCCAGAGCTTTCTGTCAAATCTTGTTCTGTTGTCACCCTTGCTGTTGATGTCAATGCCGATGCAGGTGTCATATGTCATAAGAAGATTTGCAAATTTGTTTACAGTATATTTATATGTTGCTTTTTCAATGTCATAAGCGTCTTCTGTGAGAAGTTCATCTCTTGCATTTGTGTATTCGCCGGGATGGTTGATAACGGAAAGACCGCCAAGTTCATCAACTGCGCTGATGGGAGCGAGATAGTTGCTTGTGCCTCCGATAATACCGTGGCCGTAATCAGCAAACCAGCTGTTTACGTGAGCGTTGTTGAAGGAAGTAGGATTGTTTTCAATGCCGAAGGGAACTCTGAGCATTCCTTTACCTTCGGTGCTGTTTGCGAGGGTCTGTGAATAGTATTCATCGCCATTTGAGGTTGTTACTTTGTATGCATTGCCGTTTGCGGCATAACCGCTTTCGTCAAGAGTTGTACCGTCAATGAAGCCGTTTTTAACCAATGAAAAAAGCTTCATAAAGGAAACATATTCCTGATTTGTGTAACCGTAGCTTACGGTGCCGTGGTCTGTGATTGCGATAACATCAAAACCAAGCTCGTAGTGTCTCTCAACCATCTCGGGGAGGGTGTTGTTTCCGTCGCTGAATGTTGTGTGACAGTGAGGGTCAAATTTGTACTGATTCCAGCTTTCGAAATCAACAGAGCTGTAAGGGTTGCTGATTGTGTAATCAATGTCCTGCGCCGCGAAAGCCATCGGTGCAACCGAAAGTACCATAACAACGCTGAGAATAATTGCGAGAACCTTTTTGAAATTCTTCATCTTTATTCCTCCAAGTAATAAAATATAAGAAATTATAACAAATATTTATCTTTTTGTAAATAGTCAACAAAAATAAAATGTAAAATTTGTTATTGATAAGGAAAGCTTATATTTGATATTTTCAGGGTTATATGGTAATATAAAGAAAATGTTTAATGGAGGAATATGTATGTTTGTTATCAGGAAAATCTGGTATGTAATAACTCTGCCGCTTCTCATTATTACCTTGCTCACTTCGCCTGTTGCAAAAAGCACGGATACAGCGGAGCTTGTGTCTCAGGATGTTTTCGTGTTTGAAAAAGCATTGCTTATGGGGCAGGGTATAACAACCGATGGAGAATATTATTACACAAGCGGAGCAATAACCGCTTTCAATCTTACAGCGCTTGCAAAGTTCGATTTTGAAACAATGGAAATGGTCAAAAGCCGCATAAATCCTCTTCCCGATGTCTGCACAGACAGAAAAAACAATCATATCGGCGGAATCAGTTATTATAACGGAAAAATTTATGCTTCCGTTGAAGACAGCGATGATTATTCCGACCCCTGTATTGTTGTTTTCGACTGCGAAACACTTAAAGCAACGGGTGAGGTTTATGATTTGCCTGTTGAGCACTATGATGACGGCATTCCCTGGCTTGCGGTAAATCAGGATAACGGACTTCTTTATGCGTCAAAATGGTCAGATGCAAAAACCGTTTATGTTTACGATATTAACAATAATATGAAGCTTGTTGAAGAGATTGCTCTTCAAGGAATAATTCATCGTACACAGGGCGGAGAATTCCTTGACGGAAAACTTTATCTGTCGTGTGACACGGAAGATAACGGCACATACAAAAGCATAGTTAATGTAAATCTTGAGAACGGTGAACTTAAAACAGTTGCTCTTCGTGATGTAGGCGGAGAAAATGTTGAAGCGGAGGGACTTACTTTCTTCCCTTCTGCTGACGGCTCAAATATGCACGTTCTTGACTATAACAAGGTTATAGGAATTTTTGTTCACCATTATAATGTTGATTTTGCGGAGGAAAACAATGAAATTCTGTGACATCAATATCAGAGATCCTTTCGTGCTTCCTTATGAAGGGAAATATTATCTTTACGGCACAAGGGGAGCAACAGCATGGAAAAAGGCATTCGGGCTTGATGTTTATGTGAGTGATGACCTTGAAAACTGGAGTGAGCCTCACGAATGCTTTTCGCTTCCTGAAAATTTCTGGGCAGAAAAAGAAATATGGGCACCTGAAGTCCATTATCACAACGGCTCATTTTATATGTTTGTAACTTTCTTCTCTGAAGCCAGAAGCAGAGCAACGCAGATTCTGAAAAGTGAGTCTCCTATGGGTCCGTTTCTGCCGTTTACGGATGATGCAATAACACCTGTAGGCTGGACTTGCCTTGACGGAACTTTTTATGTGAGCAAAAGCGGTAATCCGTATATTGTTTTTTGCCGTGAATGGTGTCAGGTTGTTGACGGCGAAATTCACGCAATGAAGCTAACACCTGACCTTAAAGCGGCGGCGGAAGATCCGATTCTTCTTTTTAAGGCATCGCAGCCTTATTGGGCAGACAAAACAAGGGAAATGTTTGTGACCGACGGTCCGTTTATGTACCGCACAAAAGAAGGCGACCTGCTTATGATTTGGTCAACATTTACTGAAAAAGGCTATACTCAGGCAATAGCGCGCTCGGATAACGGCGAAATTGACGGCAAATGGATTCACCAAAAGCCTCTTTTTGATGATGACGGCGGACACGGAATGATTTTTGATGATTATAACGGCAAAAAATATCTTATTTTACATTCGCCTAATGAGAATCCCTATGAAAGACCTGTTCTTATTGAGATAGCAGAAGAAAACTCGGATTTAAAACTTGTTTGAAAGGAAGAATAAAATGAAAAAGCTTATAAGTATCATTCTTGCCGTGACAATGGCATTTACAATGATGCTCCCCGCATTTGCGCAGAGCGAAACAACAGCAGAACATAACCCCGCAGAATGCGGCAACATTCCCGTAATCATTGTCAGAGGTATGGATTTCGGCGGACTTTATACCGATGTCGGAACAGAAAAGCAGGCTCCTGCAATAAATGTAAACGCAGGCAATATCGTGAAAAGTGTTTTCAAATCAATTTTTGTGGGAATAACACATTTCAGTATTGATGCTGCAATGGAAGTTGTTCTTGAATGCGTTGCGGATATCTTCAAGGGTCTGCAGATCGACGATAAAGGATATTCACCCTATAACACGGGCACAATCGAATATCTCGAAAGCGCAGGCAGTTACGAAAATCTTTGCGAAGGTATACCGAGTGAATTCGGAATGGTGCACGCTTGTATTGATGAATTCGGCGGCGACCATACATATTATTTCAATTATGACTGGAGAATTGACCCCTTTGTTATTTCAGATAAAATCAATGCAATGATTGAGGATATCTGCGAAACAACGGGACACGATAAGGTTAACCTTGCCTGTGCAAGTCTCGGCGGTGTTATGACAGTTGCATATCTTACAGAATACGGTTATGAAAGACTCAATAAGTGCCTCTTTATGTCGTCGGCATTCTGCGGCTCGCAGGTTGCTTCTGACCTTCTCAGCGGACAGATTTCCATAACTGCCGACAACCTTTACAAATTCCTTGATGATTTGGTAAAGGACAGCAAGGCGGGCAAGTTCGCAATGAAAGCACTTTATAAAATCGGTGTTTTCGGATTGGCGGAAAAAATATCCGATTGGGTGCTTGAAAATTATGAAGACGAAGCCTACGAAAAGGTCCTTTTCCCCGTTTTCGGCTGTGTTCTTCCGATGTGGGGAATGGTTCAGTCTGAAGACTATGAAGCCGCTGTTGACTACATTTTCAAGGATAAAAAGGATGAATATGCTGATTTCATTCAGAAAACAGCTGACCTTCAGACAATGATGGCAAACAGAACTCAGCTTATTTCCGATATGATAGATGACGGCGTAAAGGTTGCAATCGTTGCCGCATACGACAGCCCGTGTGCACCCGTTTATGAAAACTGTGATTTCAACGGTGACAGCGTTCTTGAAACATATCAGATGTCGGGTTATGCAACGGTTGCAAAATTCGGTGAAACACTCGGTGATGACTACGTTGCAAAGAATCCCGAATTGCTCTCACCCGACAGAGTTGTTGACCTTTCAACTGCTCTTTTCCCCGAATACACTTACATCATTAAAGGCGCGCCCCACGTTGCTGCAAGCTACGGCACGGAATACAGCGAATTCTTCATCTGGCTTCTCAGCGAAGAAGGAGATTTCTATGCAGGTGTCAATCCCAAGTATCCGCAGTTTATGGTGTCTGGCGACGATGAATCACTGAAAGCATTTGATTAAAAAATAATCCGTTACATCGTTTTTGATGTAACGGATATTTTTGTAATTTTACATATTTTTGAGATGTGCGGTTTCGTTTATGTATTCAAAACTGATGTCGCCGTAAGGATTTGTTCCCGTCTTATAGAACACAACCTTTGTAATGCCCGTATTAAGAAGACTGATATCAAAAACAGGGCATACCTCGTGTCCCATAATATGAAATATAAGAATTGTAAGGAAAGCTGCGTGTGCAACAACGGCAACCTTTTCTCCGTTTGTATATCTTGAACGCATATGGTTCATAACCGATTTTGCTCTTTCAAATATTTCATCTTCGTTTTCGAATGTACTGTGATAAACTCTCGGAGAATCCTCGCTTACGCCGTCTGCAAGCTGTGCTGTTTCGCAGAAGTTCTTCATTTCTTCAACGGTTAATCCGTCATATTCGGGTCCAATGCCGACTTCGCAAAGGAGGGGGAGAATGTTGAGCGGTTTCTTTTCTTTCTGATAACGCAGAATTGCATCGGCTGTGCAGATTGCTCTGATAAGCCCGCTCGAATAAACGCGGTCAAATTCAATATCGCTGAGATATCTACCTGCAAGGTCAGCCTGGCGCAGTCCCTTTTCGGTAAGAAGCGGGTCGTGTTGCTCTCTGATTGTCAGGTCTTCTTTGTCATATCCCGCATTGCCCATACTCTGTCCGTGACGTACAAGATAAAGCTCAAACTCAATAACAGGTCTTTTCTCTTCCATAATAACCTCCGTGTGTTTTGTGATTTTATTATAATTTCTTTTATCTTCCGTGTCAATTATTCAAACTCTTGTTTTATTATACTTAATATGCTACAATACTTTTGTTATAAAGGGGGAGACAAAATGGGAATCTGTTATATTGTCGGTGCGGGAGACTGCCCCGTGCTTGACATTGAAAAGAAAAACGGTGATTTCCTCATAGCCGCAGACGGCGGTTACCGATATTGCAAACAGAATAAGCTTGTTCCCGATGCGGTAATAGGTGATTTTGATTCTCTCGGGTATACACCTGAAGGGGATAATATTATAAAATTGAATCCCGTCAAGGATGTCACGGATATGTATGCCGCCGCACAAGTCGGAATTGAAAAAGGCTTTTGCGAATTTGTGATTTACGGTGCAACGGGAGGAAGAATTGACCATACACTTGCCAATATTCAGCTTGTTGCCTCTCTTTCGCAAAAAGGCTGCAATGCAAAACTTGTTGACGGAAAAACAGTCATAACGGCGATAACAAACGGGAGCGTTTCTTTTGACTCTTCATATAGAGGTTTTATTTCTGTTTTTTCTCATACCGATAAATGTGAAGGTGTAACAATAAGTAATATGAAATATACTCTTAAAAACGGATGCATCACAAACAGCTTTCCTCTGGGAGTGAGCAATGAGTTTATCGGCGGAAACAGTATGATATCCGTTGAAAAAGGAACTGCAATTATTGTTTTCAATAAATCTTGACTATCGATAAAAAATTTTATAAAATAAATTATCAAAGAATTGAAAGGGGATTTAAAAATGAGTAAAATCAGCAAAAAACTTTTATCATTTATCCTTGCGGCAATTATTGTGTTTTCTTCAATAATTCCGTCATTTGCAATGACCAAACCTGCCTGGGACAGTTATTGGGCAAGTGAAGAGGCACAGCTGGGCCTCATAGTTTATCCCGGAAGCGATGAAACCGAAAGAAACATTTCGTGGTTTTCATCGGAAGACAGCGAGGCAAAGGTTGAATTCAAAAAGCTTGGCGC
>JAZTZD010000083.1:0-25988 GCA_045637305.1 Acutalibacteraceae bacterium | reverse complement strand
GGTTAAGGGTTATTTCTGTGAATTCTTGATATCTAACATCTTTGGATAACCTCTCTTTCTTTGTATCGTCCGGCTTTACTTAATCATATTCATTTTCATTCAGATTATTTAAAAAATTTTTTGAATTATAATGAATATTTTCTTTAAAACCGTTCCGGAAAACCTTGTCTGCTTTTTGTACCTTTTATTTTTTGTGCTTTCAAGGCTTTCAGGTTTTTACCTGTTCATCGGTATCACCCTTTCCTTGACTATAATATAGCATATGTTTTCGTGGTTTTCAAGACGGAATATTGTACAAATTTATATCTTTTGCGTTGTATAAAACACAGATTTTTGTTTATTATCACTATAATATGTAGTTTTCGTATTGACATTCATAAAACATTCTGATATTATGAAAGTGTTGGGGGTCGGCGAAAGTCGACTTTTTTCTTTTGTAATGATTAACAGGGCTTGAACGTAAATTTCGTTCAAGCCTGTTTTTTATGTTATCCTTTTTTCTTGTTTTCTAAGCCGATATAGATGCTTTTGGGAAAGTCGCGTCTTTCAAATCCGAGAATATACGATACTCTTATTGCGATTTCATAGTTATTAAGTCTGTCACCCGAAGCTATAAGCTTATCTGTACCGTAAACCAGAACAGGTACATCTGCGCCCGTATGGTCGCCCGTTGTGAAAACATATGAATCTCCGTCAAGAGTGATACCGCCTGTCTCGTGGTCAGCTGTTACAATAACAAGAGTTTCACCGTCTTCTTTTGCATATTCAAGCATAGCTTCAATTGTTCTGTCAAACTCAAGCAACGCTTCTGTCATCTTTTCGGAGTCGTTGGAATGAGAATGCTTGTCAATATGCGCACCCTCAATCATAAGGAAAAAGCCTTCATCGGTATCATCAAGAAGGTCAACCGCTTTTTCTGCCATCTGCTCAAGATTCGGTGAGTTTTCGGGTTCAAGCATCCAGAGTGACGGTGCAAACTGACCAAAACTGCGGCTTCCTTCTTCAAGCGCAATCATCTCATCATATGTTTCGACATATTCGAAGCCGTTTTCAGCAGCGGCAGTTTCGGTTACAACTCCGTTTGCTTCACCCCAGATGAGGTCTATATCAGATTTAAGCTGGTCATCCGAAATATCCTGTGCATCATCTCTGTCGGACGAATGAGCAGAAAATGCTGCAGGAGTTGCGCCCGATGTTGCGTCTGTTGTGATAACACCCGTCATTTTTCCGCTTTCTCTGCAAAGCTCTGTCAGGCTCTTGGGATAAGAGAATTGGCTGTTTTTATCGAAATAATAAGATGCAACTATACCGTTTCCCGTTCTGACACCTGTTGCCAGAGCTGTTCCGCCGGCGGCGCTATCCGTTACATCGCTTGAAAGCGAGCGTGTCATTGATTTGCCTTTAATATCAAATGTATCCATTACAAGAGAAACTTCTCTTTCTTTTTTCGTCTTTTCAAGATGGTTGAATCCCATTCCGTCGCCAATCATAAAAATAACATTCTTGATGTTGCCGTCAAAATAAAGCTCGGGTTTCTTTGTGGTTGATCTTTCGAACACACCGAACAAAGTTCCGAATGCTATCATAAGCGACATAAATAATGATAAAATTTTTGCAAAGATTACAGTAAACATATTTTTCCTCCCTATGAATCTTTAATTAAGATTCTATAATATAAAGGGAAAAAAATCAAGAATATTTTAATTCAGGAAGTTCTTCGGACAATCTTCACTGTTCCCGTTGCACCGTCAATTCTGATTGTATCACCGCTTTGAACGGTTGACATAAGGTCTTCAACACCCACCACGGCAGGTATGCCGAGTTCACGGGAAATAATTGCTGTATGGGAAAGAAGCGAGCCTTTTTCACTTACAACACCCTTTGCCTGAGCCAGAAGAAATACCCAGCCGGGGTCGGTCATTTTGGTAATGAGAATCTTATCTTTTACATCTGTTGCTTTTTTAACGTCTGTCACAACATAAGCTTCGCCTTCAACAATGCCGTTTGAACAAGGAATTCCGAGCATTTCGTCCTTTGTATTGCTGATTTTTGCCATATTGATTGTTCTGTGATTTTTATCAAACGGCTTTTCGCTGAAAACAATTCTTGAATATGCAGGAAGCATTGAAAACATCTCATATTTTCTTTTTCTTTCATTAACGGCACTGCTCATATCACGGGACGTTAACGAAAGCGAACGGAGTTCACCTAATGTCAGATAAAAAACATCACGTTTTCCTTTTATGCATCCCTCTTTCACGTAAATATCGCCCAAACGGAGAACAACTTCTCTGACCATACCGAAAATCCTGCTTCTGTTAAGACGCTGAATTTCTCTGTTACCGATGCCGAGCATACAGTTTCTGCTGAGAAAACGGGTTAACGGGTCTTTTGTTGCATCAATCTCATCAAATTGTGTATCTTCCGCAAGCAGACAAGCGAGTTTTTCTTTGTCTTGTGAAAACTCCGATATTTTTTTATCAAACAATTCGGGATTTGTTCTGAATGTTTCGGTTTCAAGTTTGAGTTCTTCAAGACATCTGTCGCCGTAAACATCAATATATGCCGAAGTTCTTTCCTGATATTCTTCGTTTGTCATATTCTCTTTATCAAGTGCAATACGAATCATTTCTTTAACGGGTTTCATGCTTTCAATGTTTGAAATGCCCGAAATATATTTATTGGCAAGTTCCTCATGATTTTTGAATTTCTTTTTCAAACGGCTCTTGAGAAGTCCCGTAAAAATAAATGCATAGGTATCATTAAGAAGAGTAACACCCCAGCAGGATAAAAGCTGCTGCTGAATTTTATCATACAATTCAAAAATTTCCTTTGCGGTCATTTCTTCTTTGAATCTTGCATAAACATAATTTTTTATCCCGATGAATCTTTCATTGAGCTTTTTCATATTCCGAGGTGTCGATAAAAGTTCATAAACAGTATTGAAATAAACCGATGCTTTGACAAACGGATTTATCCTGTTTGCAGTTTCATCATACTCTTTATATCTTACACCGACAAGTTCCTGCCAGACGGCAATTATTTTTTTGCTCATCGGAAGAAACTTTATTGCCGAATACCAGCTGTTGAGATTATAATATATTCTGCCGTTAACGGTGCCGACTGTGTTTTCAAGAATATCATATCGCTTTTTCAGTTCTTTTTCATTTTTGAGAAGTCTTCTTCCCGCATCTTTAAAAACACCCGCAAACACATCTTCGACAAATGAAACAGTCAACGGAAGACTGAGTCCGGGATAACTTTCAACTATGTTGCTGTTATCAAAAAGAACGGGATTTCCGTCGGATAATGTGGTAATCGGTCTTGCCTGTAAAATGAAAAGCTCATCATCTTCGATTGCAAACTCAATATCCGTATATCTGCCGATTATCCCGCATATTTTCTTTGAAATATCAATAAGATTATGTACCGTTTCATCATTGAGCAGATTTTCCTTGCCGTCGTAATAATAAATATCATCTGTCAACGAGTAATAATAAGAAGTGGTATCAATTCTGTCGGAAACAACATTTTCTCCGAGTCCCCTGCCCGCAACAATAACTGTTTCGTTTAAAATCCCCTGCGGATTTGCCGTAAAAAGAATTCCCGAAATATCGGAATTCACCATTCGCTGAACAATGACATTCATCTTCAGTCCTGCAATATCAAGACCCTGGTTTTCCATATAAACCAGAACATTTTCATTATAAAGCGAACAAACACATTCTGTTATTTTTTCTGATATGTCGTTTCGTTCAACATTAAGAAAAGTATCAAACTGACCCGCGAAGCTGTTTTCGGATGAATCCTCAACACACGATGAAGAGCGAACCGAAAACAGACTGCCTTCAAGCGCAGTTTCGCGGCTTATTCTGACACTTTGTCTTACGGCATCTTTAAGTATTTCACTTTTTTCTTTAACAGTTTTACCTTTACTGCTCTCAACAGCTTTGCGGATTATTTCTGTGTTCTGAACAAGTTCATCAAATGAAAAAGTTTCAAAATCAGGCACGGGAATCCCCGCATTTTTCATAGTTTTAAGATTTTCAATCTTACTACCGAGCGACATTCCAAACACTCCTTTAACAAATTTTTGTCCCCTTGTTAAATCAGTGTTGATTTTCATCGTTTTTGTTGCAACGGAAATCTTAAGAATTGTCTAAAATTATAAGCAACCGAAAAGGCTGTCTGGCAAAGATGAAGAAAACGGCTAAAAAGAAACATAATAACTATTTTATACTCTTGAAGAGAATTAAAATTGGCTTGCACAGGTTTATTTCCCGTACAAGCCAATCATTGTTTATTCTGTTTCTTTTGTTCTTCGCTTCGCGAGGCAGCCCTTTTGATTATCTGCCTGATGTTGCAGTTGTTTTGAGAGTAACGTCGTGATAACCGCCTTCAACGATACTTGTTGCAGAAACCACTGTGAGCTTTGCATTCTTCTGAAGGTCGGGAATGTTGAGCACACCGCAGTTGCACATTGTTGACTTAACCTTGTAAAGGCTCTTTGCAACGTTGTCGCTGAGGGGACCTGCGTAAGTTACATATGAGTCAACGCCCTCTTCAAAGCTGAGCTTTGCCTTACCGCCAAGGTCATATCTCTGCCAGTTTCTTGCTCTGTTTGAGCCTTCGCCCCAGTATTCCTTAACGTAAGCACCGTTAATCATGAGCTTATTTGTCGGGCTTTCGTCAAATGTTGCAAAGTATCTGCCAAGCATAAGGAAGTCTGCGCCCATTGCAAGAGCAAGTGTCATATGATAGTCGTGAACGATACCGCCGTCTGACCAAATGGGAACGTAAATACCTGTTTCCTTATAGTATTCGTCTCTTGCTGCTGCAACCTCAATAAGTGCTGTTGCCTGACCTCTGCCGATACCCTTTGTTTCTCTTGTGATACAGATTGAACCGCCGCCGATACCGACCTTAACAAAGTCTGCACCTGCTTTTGCAAGGAAGAGGAAGCCTTCGCGGTCAACAACGTTACCTGCACCAACCTTAACTTTATCGCCGTACTTTTCGCGGATAAATGCAAGTGTCTGCTCCTGCCATACTGTGTAGCCCTCTGATGAGTCGATGCAAAGAACGTCTGCGCCTGCTTCAACAAGTGCGGGAACTCTCTTCTCATAGTCAAGAGTGTTGATACCGGCACCTACGATGTAGCTCTTGTTTGCATCAAGAAGCTCCTGGGGATTTTCCTTGTGCTGTGAATAGTCCTTGCGGAAAACAAAATAGAGAAGCTTGCCTTCTTTATTGATAATGGGAAGTGAGTTGAGCTTGTTTTCCCAGATAATATCGTTAGCTTCCTTGAGAGTTGTTGTTTCAGGAGCGGTGATGAGCTTTTCAAAAGGAGTCATAAAATCTGAAACGGGTGTTTCAGCTGACATTCTGCTTACTCTGTAATCTCTGCTTGTAATAACACCGAGAAGCTTGCCTGTTGCTGTGCCGTCATCGGTAACAGCCATTGTGCTGTGACCCATTTCTTCAAAAAGTGCAAGCACATCAGCAAGAGTTGCATCAGGCTTAAGGTTTGAATCGCTTACAACAAAGCCTGCTTTGTAGCTCTTTACTTTTGCTACCATTGCAGCCTCATCTTCGATGGTCTGCGAACCGTATATGAATGAAACGCCGCCTTCTTTTGCAAGTGCGATTGCCATGGTATCGTTTGAAACTGACTGCATGATAGCAGATACCATAGGAATATTAAGGCTGAGAGGACATTCCTCTTCGCCCTTCCTGAATTTAACAAGCGGAGTTCTGAGGTTTACGTTTGCGGGAATGCATTCTCTGGATGTGTAACCGGGAATAAGAAGATACTCGCTGAATGTTCTTGAAGGTTCCTGACAATAAATAGCCATTTTAATACTCTCCTTTACAATTTGGTATTTTCACCGCCGAAAAAGGCGAATTGTTAACATTTTTATCTGCAGAATTTTGCAACATAGTTGTCAATACTGCTTTTTATAATCTCGATTGCTTTTTCTCTGTTCTGAATCTCATCAACAACGGTTTCCTTCTCTTCAAGGGATTTATAGACAGAGAAGAAATGCTTCATTTCCTCAAAAACATGCTGAGGAAGCTCGGAAATATCCCTGTATGTGTTGTAATTCGGGTCATTGAAAGGAATTGAGATTATTTTTTCATCGAATTTTCCGCTGTCCTTCATCGTCATAACGCCGATGGGATAACAGCGAACAAGTGTCATCGGGTCTATTTCCTCGCTGCAGATGACAACAACATCAAGCGGATCTTCGTCATCGCCGTAGGTGCGGGGAATAAAACCGTAGTTTGCGGGATAATGAGTTGATGTGTAAAGAATTCTGTCAAGCATCATATGACCCGTTTCTTTATCAAGCTCATATTTTCTTTTGCTGCCCTTGGGGATTTCAATAACTGCTATATAATCCTCGGGCGTTATTCTTTTGGGACTGATATCATGCCAGATATTTCCCATAGAAATCACCTCTGATTCAGTTCTTTTTGTATTCCGTAAATCTGAACTTAACTCCGTTATGCTCGTTCTCTTCGCCCTCGTCAATAACGTTCCACTCGGGGATTTTATCAAGGTCGGGGAAAAATTTGTCGGCAGGCTTTGCAGAGTCTACCTTTGTTACATAAGCAGTGTCACAGTATGAAATCAACTGCTCATAAACCTTTGAGCCGCCGATAATATAAACGGTGTTTGTATCATATCTTTCAAGCTGTTCAAAAAGTTCATCGAGTGAATGACACACGATAACATCGGGTGCACTCCAGCTTTTATCGGATGTTAAAACGATGTTGACTCTGTTCGGAAGTGCTTTCGGACCGGGAAAAGTCATAAAGGTTGCTCTGCCCATAACAACAACATTTCCCGTTGTTTTTTCCTTGAAGAATTTCATGTCAGCGGGAATATGGTTGAGAAGAGAATCTCCGTTACCGATTGCCCAATTATTATCAACATTTACAATTGCTTTCATTATATACCTCTTTAAACTGCAACAGGAATCTTTGCTGTGAATTCGTGGAATTTGTAGTTTTCAATTTTGAAACTGTCTTTTGTGAATTTATAAAAATCATCAATGCTCTTGTCAAGTGTTACCGTCGGACCATCAAATGGTGTTTTTTCAATAAGCTCTTTAACAATGGGGACATGGCGGTCATAAATATGTGCATCGGCAATAACGTGAACAAATTCACCCGGCTCAAATCCGCTGACCTGAGCAAGCATACAGGTCAATGCCGCATACTGAGCAACATTCCATATGTTTGCCGCAAGCATATCCTGAGAACGTTGATTGAGAATTGCATTGAGTTTGTTACCCGAAACATTGAAAGTCATACTGTATGCACAGGGATAAAGCGCCATCTCGCTCAAATCCTGATGAACATATATATTGGTTAAAATTCTTCTGCTTTGAGGATTATGCTTCAGGTCATAGAGAACTCTGTCAACCTGATCCATATCGCCCTCTTTATAATGATGCTTGACCGCAAGCTGATAGCCGTAAGCCTTGCCTTTGCTTCCGTTTTCATCCGCCCAGGAATCCCAGACGTGACTGCCGAGGTCATTGATGTTGTTTGATTTTTTCTGCCATATCCAAAGCATTTCGTCAACGGCACTTTTAAGAAAGGTTTTTCTGAGGGTGAGCATCGGAAATTCCTTGCTCAGGTCATACCTGTTAACAACGCCGAATTTTTTGATTGTGTGGGCAGGTGTTCCGTCTTCCCATCTGGGTCTGACATCAAGATCCGTATCCCATACACCGTTTTCAAGAATATCCTTGCAAGTTTCTATAAAAACTCTGTCTGCGTAGCTCACGGTTTATCCCTCCAGAATTCTGATATATTCTCCTATACCCTGCTCGAAATTGACTCCGAGCCTTGTGTCGGTTCCCGCCTCAAAGGTGCGTTTAACCGCCTTGCAGGTAAAATCAAGCGCTATTTCCGTGCTTTCAAAAATGTTTTTTCCGTTCATATAAGCTCCGAGCAATGCCGAAGCAAAAATATCACCCGTTCCGTAATATGTGCCGCTGTATCTTTCGGAATGACAGCTGAAAAGCTCATTTTTATCTTTATCATAAACATAACAGGTTATTTCGGTTTCGGATGTATGAACACCTGTCAAAACAACCATTGACGGACCGAGTTGCGAAAGTCTGAACAGCAAATCCTTAATATAATCGATGCTGTAAGGCGGTTCACGGTATTCTTCGCCGAGAAGAAACACAGCTTCGGTTAAGTTCGGAACGATTATATCGGCTTTTCTGCAAAGCTTAATCATTTCTCCTGCAAAATCTTCGCTGAATGTTGTATACATCAAGCCGCTGTCTGCCATTGCGGGGTCAACCATAACAACACAGCCGTCTTTTTTGAACATATCAATAAAATCACACACGATATCAACCTGTTCGGTTGAGCCGAGAAATCCGCTGTAAATACCGTCAAACTCAACCCCCATTGATTTCCAATGAGAATAGAAAGAAACAAGGTCGTTTGTTAAATCACGGTAGGTGTATCCTTTTATATTACCCGTGTGGGTTGAAAGAACAGCAGTTGGCATAACCGCTGTTTCTATACCCGCCGCTGAAACGACGGGAATGGCGGCAGTCAGCGAGCATTTGCCTATGCCTGAAATATCGTGAATTGCGGCAACACGCTTTTGCTTAACCACCTTCATCAGCCTTTCGGGTATAATTTTATATATTATACTCTTCGTTTTAAGTTTTTTCAACACTAAAATATAATTTTGTTAAAAATATACCCTAAATGAAATTCTGACTTTATTTTTTTGTCAATACCGTTAAAAAACACTTTACAGTTGAGAAAAATAGTGGTAATATATTATGTAATGGCAGTGTGCCAAATCAATAATTTAAGCAAGGAGCAAAGAAAAAATGAAAAAAATCATAAGCATCATTCTTGCAATGACAATGATTTTCACCGTATGCACAACAGGTGCTTCCGCTGCTTCGGCAGTCGGCGATGCACTCAAGCACGTCGGTGTTTCAATCGTTGATGCAATTGTTACAACTCTTCTTACTGCAGTAAGCACCGTTGTTCCCGCAACAAGAGATTTCCCCAACCTTGAGGAATACAAGAGCGAGAATTTCTATGCAGGCAATGACGAAATGCTTGAAGAGCCTGCTGAAAACGCAGTATGGTCTCTCGGTTATGCAACTGCATCGGTACTTCCCGATGACTGGCAGACAAAAAAATACTACCTCGGCGGCTTTATTGCAATGGCAAACGGTATGAGCAACCTTGTTGAGGAAGTTATGGACGATATGCAGGTTCGCGTTATCGCTGTTTCCGACGGTTCAGGCAGAGGCATTAACGTTTTTGCAAACCTCGACTCAATCGGTCTTCCCAATGCAGACATCAAAACAATGAGAGCTGCTCTTGAAAAGGCTTTACCCGATGTTGAAATCAACAGCGTTAACCTTTCATCAACCCACTGCCACAGCTGTATCGATACACAGGGTCTCTGGACCGAACTTTTCCCCAAGCTTATCAAAAACCTCGGCAATGCTTTTATTCCTCTTGGCGAAATGGAAAAGGGCGTTGACACCGAATACATCAAATTCCTTTGCGAAGTTGCAACACAGGCAATGATTGATGCAATCAACAACATGACAGAGGGTACTCTTACTTATGCAGTAAAGACTCTTGACGGAGAATACTTCAGCAACAAAAACAGACCTTCTGCTTCAGCTGAAATGTATGACCTTTCAAGATTTGTTTTCACTCCTTTCAAGGAAGTTGATGAAAACGGCAAAAAAATTAACCCCACAATGATTGTTAATATCGCTGCTCATCCCGACGTTGCAGGTCTTGCAGTTGACGACATCGATAACGGCAGAGACCTTTCGGGTGACTACATTTATTATATGGGCGAGCAGATTGAAAGCAAGGGCTACAACTTCATGTTCTTCAACGGCGCTATCGCAGGCATCTACATCGGCAGAGGTCCTTCAGGTGACGGCGTTGAAACATTCAGAAGAGTTGAGCAGTCCGCACGTTACGGCAGAGAAATTGCAAACATTGCTCTCAACATGACAAACACAGTTGAGCAGATTAAAGCAAATATGACTCAGGCTGAAAAAGACCTTGAGGCTGCTGAAATGGAAGAAGGCGGCGAACATTACACACTCTGGTATGAGAACTGGGAAAAGGTTGAAGAAACAGATGTTAAACCTCTTCTCAACATAAAGCTCAAGGAAGTTCTTATTAAGGTTACTAATCCCCTTATCAAGCTTGTAGGTAAGCTTGACCTTATTAACTACGGCATCATCAAGAATGGTTTCAGCTACTACATTTACACCGAAATCGGCTATATGGAAATGGGCGACATCAAGCTCGTATTCATGCCCGGTGAGATTGTTCAGGACCTTGTTGCAGGCGGCGCATCGCTTACCGCTGACGGTTCATTCAAAGGCAAGGATTTCGGCATCCCCTCGATCTACGAAATGTTCGGTGAAGGTACAATCTGCATCGGTCTGATGAACGACGCTATCGGTTATGTTGTTCCCGACAACGACTACTCAATGGCTATCCTTGACGGTCACTATCAGGAGCTTATTTCTCTCGGCGGCACAACAGCTTCTTCAATTATGAACGGATTTGTTGAGCTTGCAAAAGAAGTAAAATAATCAAATAAATTAAATCCCGTGTTTCTGAATGATTCAGAAACACGGGATTTTTTATCTTTCGGTATTTATGAAATCAAATGCATCTTCGTTGTCGAATGGCTTGAAAGCAATCTTGAAATCAATGGTTTCAAAATCCCATTTTCTTTCAGGCTCAAGTTCTTCATAGACTCCCCTGTTACCCTGAATATCAATCTTATAATCAAGATAAACCATTGTTTCATCAAGAGGAGCGAGTTCATCGTTATGCTTTGTCTCTTCAAGCATCAGCGGTGTGAAATGTGATGCATTGAATATAAATGAAGATTCATTTACGGGAGCAAATATCATACCCTTGCCATCATTGTTTCTTACAACTCCGTATTTCGAGCCGAAGTGCGCACCGTTTTCAATGGGTCTTACATAAGGAACGAAATTCCCGGTTACGGTTGTTGCGAATTTGCCGTATCTCTGACCTTGGTGACGGTCTGCGTAGGCTTCGCCGGGACCCTTGCCGAAGAATTCCATATTTTCTGCATTCTTAAGACCGAAACGGAATCCGAATCTGGGCAAGCGCATATTCATTTCCTTAAGAAGAGGATTATAGTCGCAGACAACATTCATCGTTGCACTGCCGTCACCGTAGAAACGGTAATTAAGATTACCTCTGAGCACGGGAATAACGGCGGGACCGCCGATAGAAATTGCGCAGTTGATGTCAACGCAATTATCATTCTTCTCAATTTCGACTGAATATGTTTTCTGAATAACAGCCTGCATTGCAGCGCTTCTTCTGTCATCGGCATCACCAAGCTGATTATAACCGTGTGACTTCCAGATTTCAATCTTTGCAGGCTCAGAAAGAAGCTCTTCTCCGCCTGAAACAACTGAAGAAATGCATCCGTATGATTTATCAAAAGTATAAACAACATTGCCTGCGGTTATCTTAACAAAACGTCTGCCCTCTTCAATTTCAGGAGCCTTGCAGGAAAGAGTGTTCTTTGCGGTTTCAACGGACAAATCAAACTGGTCAAATCCAACCTCAAAGTCTGCCTCTGCCCATACTCTTGCATTCTTTTCCTTGAAATAAACGGTAAGGAAACAACAGTTGCTTTCGGGTGCAACAGCAGAAATATCAAAAGCTTTTTCGCTCTGAGGTGCAATATCGGTATCATCAATTCTGCCGTCGGCTACACATTCTCCGTTAACTTCAATCTTCCATTCGATATACAAATCATTGAGAGTTTCAAAGAATCTGCGGTTAAACACGGTAAGCTTTCCGTTTTCAAATTTTGTTTCAAAAGGCTGGTATGCTTTTTTCATATCTGCAAAGCCCGGTCTTTCTCTTCTGTCAGAGAAAACAAGACCGTCAAGGCAGCACACGCTGTTGTGGGGATAATCGCCGAAATCGCCACCGTAACGGTAGGCATTATCTGCAACCTTGACCGTATGGTCGGTAAGCTCCCAGATACAACCGCCCCAGAGTGCGGGATATTTTCTGAACATATCAACGTGTGCGTGAATGTCACCAGTGGTCATTGAGCACACATATTCGCAGAAATAGAAGGGCTTCTTTGAATTCTTGTTTTCGCAATACTCTTGTGTATAGTCGAGCGGTGCATACATTCTGCTTTCAACGTCGGAAATGTCTGAATAATTTTCGCCGATGGGCACTGCTTTGAATTCAAGATGAGCATTCTCATAGTGAACAATCGCCTTGCTGTCGCGGTTCTTTATGTAGTTGCGCATTGCTCGATGATTTTTGCCGCATCCCGACTCATTGCCGAGCGACCACATAATTACGCAAGCGCGGTTTTTGTCTCTTTCAAAAAGTCTTGCTGCTCTGTCAATATAAGCATCTTCCCATTCATCATCGGTTGAAAGCTTTGACCAGCGCATCCAGTCCCAGGTGTCACGGTATTCAAAGCCCATTCCGTGAGTTTCGATATCCGCCTCGTCGATAACCATAAAGCCCCATTCGTCGCAAAGCTCGAGGAATCTCGGTGCATTGGGATAGTGAGATGTTCGGATAGTGTTGCAGTTGCCTCTCTTTAAAAGATTGAGGTCGTTTATCATATGCTCTTCATCGCACCAATATCCTGTTTCGGGGTGAGAATCGTGGCGGTTGATGCCGTAAAGCTTAATCGGCTGATTATTGACATAAGCAACATTGCCTCTGAATTCAATCTTTTTAAAGCCTATTTTAAAGGGAATGATTTCCCCTTTGCAGGAAACAAGAAGAGTATAAAGCATCGGCTTTTCGCTGCTCCAGAGTGCGGGTTTCGAAACAGCAATGTCCATATCACCGCTACCTGTTGCAACAACCTCTCCGTCGGGTGAAAGAAGTTTATAGTCAAATTCGTATTCACCAATGATATCAGCGGTAAGTCTTGCAGTTGTGAGTTCATCATTAAGCTCGGTTTTAATATAAACATCCTTGATATTGCTGCTTCTTTCAAGGATATAAACCTCTCTGAAAATGCCTGAAAGACGGAAATAATCCTGGTCCTCAAGGTATGAGCCGTCGCACCATTTGACAACAAGCACGTCAAGAGTATTTTCTCCGTCAACGATAAATTCCGTAATATCAATTTCGCTTGTGCAATGGCTCACCTGACTGTAAGCGGCAAATTCACCGTTTACATAAAGATAAAAACAAGATGAAACACCTTCAAAATTGATATAATATCTTTTCGAATCAGCTTTTTTTATGTTTATTTTACGATTGTAGTGACCGCAGGGATTCTCATCGGGAACATTCGGCATATCAAGCGGGAAAGGATAGAAAAGATTGCTGTAAAGAGGCACATCATAGCCTTTTCCGAGCTGAGTCTGCCAGCACTTGGGCACGGGAATGGTGTCTGAAAATTCAACGTCAAGGAAATTTTCTTCGAGATCTTCAAAGCTCTTATAGAACTTAAAATTCCATTCACCGCTCAGATTGGTGAAGAATTCCGAAGCATCCCTTTGTCCTGCAAGTGCAGATTCCTCACTGTGATAAGGAATGTAGTATGCTTTGGGAAATTCACAATTTACGTGAAGCGTGCCGAGTTTTTTGTGATAATCAAATATTTTCATAAAAAATCCTCCGTAATGACTTGAAATCATTAAGTGTTTTTATTATACTTGATAAAAACATTTAATTCAAGGAGAAAGTAAATGAAATTTCAAAAAATAATGAAACTTGTCACAACCGCTTTGTTTATTGCAATTATCTGCGTTGCAACTATCGTTGTTCAGATCCCCTCTCCCTTGACCGGTTATTTCAATCTCGGCGATTGCTTCGTGCTGATTGCCGCTTGGTTTCTCGGCTTGGGCTACGGCTCACTTGCTGCCGGAATCGGCTCTGCGCTTGCGGATGTTATTCTCGGATACACAATGTACGCTCCCGCAACTTTTGTTATTAAAGCGCTTATGGCTGTTGCCGCACACCTCATTTTCAAAGCAATGAAAAAACCGTTTGTCGGGAAAATTGTTTCTGCATTCTCTGCGGAAGCAATTATGGTGCTCGGTTATTTTCTGTATGAAAGTGTTATACTTAAATACGGACTTGCCGCGGCTTCGGCAATACCCACCAATATTGCACAAGGTGCCGTTGCAATTATTGCTTCCGTTGCACTTGCGAGCGCAATGGAGAAAAGCAAGGCTCTCAATTCATTTCTGAAAGGAAAGAAACAGTAATGACTATATATGAACAGTCCAAAGCTGCCGCACTTGAGCTTATCGAAAAAGCAAGCCTCAAAAAAGGTGATGTTGTTATTATCGGTTGCTCAACAAGTGAGGTTATCGGAGAAAAAATAGGCACAAGCGGAAGTCTTGAGCCCGCCAAAGAAATATTCAACGGTCTTAACGATGCGTTTGCGCCCGAAGGAATTTTTATTGCCGCTCAATGCTGTGAGCACCTCAACAGAGCAATAATCATTGAAGAAGAAAAGGCTGATGCACTCGGGCTTGAAAAGGTCTGCGTTGTGCCTCACCCTCATGCGGGCGGCTCTTTTGCAACCACGGCTTATCATTCGTTCAAATCACCCGTTGCTGTCGAAGAAATCAAAGCAGATGCAGGAATTGATATCGGATTCACGCTTATAGGTATGCATCTTAAAAGAGTTGCCGTGCCTCTTCGTCTTGAAAACAACACAATAGGCGAAGCAAAACTCAATGCCGCAAGAACAAGAGCAAAGTATATCGGCGGAGAAAGAGCAAAATACGAATAATAAACCAAGAGGTTATCTCAAATCTGAGATAACCTCTTTTTTCGGCGGGAGCACCACGTCTTACTGTATTCATTTCTTTTCAAAAACCGAGCCGTTTTCGATACCTGATGTGAGCACCGTATTCTCCGAATTCGTGTAGGTCGGAAGCGGTGAAGAAGCAGATGCATCAAAAATCAGATTGTCTCCGTTTTCTTTAAACACAAAAACATTTCCGTTTTCTGCTTTCAAGATAATGATATTATTATTCTTTGAATATACTCCGCTGAATTCGTGCTCGTCCAACGGTGAAGAATAGAAATAAAATGTGCCGTCTTTTTTCAGATTTATATAAGGTTTTTTATATTCTGCGGTGCTTGCCGTGAATGTATAGGTTACACTTCCGTCGGTCTTTTTGAAATCGGTTGAGGGCTCTATGACCATTTTAACATCATCCACTCTCACCGTTACCGCATCAATATTCTTCAGCTCATTTCTCGGTATTTCAATCAGTACAAACCAACCCGCCATATCCATCGTTCCGACCTGAGGTCTTATTCTTCCGATTGCGATATTAAGCTTCTGGCCGTCAACAACAGAAACCGATTCGGTTTTGTGCCTTACGGAACCGCTTCCTTCAGGCAGGTATACAATAATCAGATGATTATTTTTAAAGAAGTTTTCATCATACATTGACTTGAGATTATTGAATGATGAAATTTCGTCGTATGACTGATTATAAGTAAAGATACCCGAGGTTTCATTATAGAATTTATCAAATCCTTCTTTTGTCTCGAACAGCGCATACAGTTCAGCGCTGTCATCGCCTACGTGAACGGGTACTTCAGAATTTTCGAAAACAACAGACGCTCCGTTTTCAACATAATTGACATAGCAGTAACGGGAAACACAATTCAAATCACTTATGCTTACGGATTTTGTTGTCAGCTCTTCGGGAAGTGTTTCGGTATGAATGCGGGTGTCACCGACTGAAAAATCAATTGTAATCGCACCCTCAACGGCGGGACTTGCTGTGTGGGATTTTATTTTTGTTTCAAATCTGTAATGTCCGTCCTGTGATATATGCGATTTATCAATTCCGTATTTTACAATTTTTGATTCTTCAGGCTTTATCCGTATACCGTTACTGTCTGTCACATCCCAAAGATTAAAAAATATCGGTCCAAGGGAAATCCAGCTTCCGTTTTCATATTTATAAAGACTGTATCCCACATCATATGAAATCTCCTTATCACCGTAATTGAAAATTTCATATTCAATACAGGGCATATGACCATCAGTCACAAGCCCTTTAAAAATAACGGAAACCGTAGGAATATCACAATAGGCAAACGCTTTTTCGGTTGCCTGCGAAAAATAAACCTGCGCCTGTTTGTCACAATTCTTACCTAAATCTTCTATATTCACTTCATTGAGCACTCTGCCAGCCGCCTGCCACGGAAATTTATCCTCAATTGACGATGCATATGATGCTCCCATATCCGCTTCCCAATATTCAACAAGATTATATTTCCCCTCATTGAAATCATAGTCAAAAGTCAGCGCAATCGGGGTTGAGCCTCCCGAAACTCTTTTAGGGTTGCCGCCGAAGCAGACATATTCCGAATATTCTGCCATAAGGTAAATTGTTGTGGTAAAAGATGTAACACCCGTTTTTTCATCGTAGTTTTCTTCGTCTGATGCTTGAATCCACTGATGGCTTTCGCAAGCAAATGTACCTTTCATATATCTGCCTTTATTGTGTTCAAGGATTGCATGTGAAATCGCCTCTTCAATTGTCTGTGTCTTTTCAAAATTCAGAACAACTGCAGTCTGCCTGTCGGTCAGCCAAACTGTTTCTTCCTTTCCGAGTTCAACGCCCACGGTGTCCGTCTGATTATCGCCGAGATAAACCTTATCATTGAATTCAAGAGTCAGCTTGCCTGTCTGCAAATCCGTTTGGGCAACCTCAAATTCCGTAAAGCCTGAAAGACCGAGCTTTTTGCCCTCTTTCGGTTCAATTGCAAATTTATCGGTTTTGTACGGAAGCTGTGTTGTGCCTTTGTAATGTTCAACCTCAACTTTGAGCAGATATCCCATTCCCATATTATTATCAGGCTTTTGTTTTGCGGGACTTGTCAGAAAACAGACTGCCGCAACAACACAAGCAATAACAGCAAAAACAACAATCCAGAATGCGGGTTTCTTATAATTCATAACACCCTTTATGCGTTCTTTTACTCCGACCTCACCAAAGGCAAGCGGACAAACCTCGATTTTTCTGCGGTTAACAGCACAGTCAAGAAGTGCAGATGCATATTCCTGCCTTGATTCTCCGTTCATCGATGCTATAACCCTTTCATCGCAGGCGGCTTCGATGTCACGGCATAAAAGTATATATGCAATCCAAACAAGCGGATTAAACCAATAAACCGCAAGAATAAGAAAGCCTATAGGTTTTATCCAGTGGTCTTTCCGTCTGATATGTGCATTTTCGTGAGCGATGACATATTCTGCGGTTTCACCGCCAAGTGAGAACGGAACATATATTTTTGGCTTTATAAAACCGAGAATGAAAGGAGAAGAAACATTTTCGCTCTGCCACACATTTTCTTTGAGCAGAACTGCGGTTGAAACAGTCTTTTTCAGACGCAGATAACTGAAAACTCCGTAAAGTAAGATAGCAATTATGCCGATTATCCACACAACACTGATAATAGCAATCAGATTTTCTTTCAGTCCCGACTGAACAGTTACACCCTCAAAATATCGGTCTCCGAGATATTCATTCACGGGAATATCAATAAGGTTAATTCCCGAATTTATCTGCGCATCAGGACGGGTTATGTAGTTTGTCGGTATCGTTTCCGTGCTTGGGATAAGACTGAAAATACTTTCAAATTTAAAAGGCATAATAAGTCTCAAGCCTGCAATTCCCCAAAGAATACAAATAAATTTACGGGGAATTTTCCTGAAAACAAGTCTGAAAAGAATTACGGCGATTATTATGTAGCTTGCGGTAATGCTGATATTCAGCAAATCAATAAAAATATTCTGCATCTTTACCTGCCCCCCTGTTCAATAATCTGCCTGATTTCATCAATCTCCTTTTCCGAAAGCTTTCTGCTCTTTGCAAATGCCGCAATAAAAGCGGGAATTGAACCTTCAAACTTTTTTTCAACAAGCTCGTCAATTTCCGAAATCTGCGCCTCATCTTTGGAAACAAGAGATGTGACAACCGTGTTTTCGTTTTTCACAACTCCCCTTTCGGAAAGACGTTTTATGACCGTGTAGGTCGTTGTTTTTGACCACCCAAGCTTTTCCTTGCAAAGTTCGGAAAGCTCTCTGCTGCTTATCGGCTCATTTTCCCACAAGATGAGACAAAACCGATATTCGCTCTCAAAAATTTTTGGTGTTGCCATATAAAAATACCCCCTTAACGTTTCATTCTAATGCATTAGTACAATATCATTCTAACGTATTAGAACAGGTTTGTCAAGGGTTTTTTATCATAAATAAAAAACGGTTTGCAAAGGTCAGAATCCAATGCAAACCGTTCATTTCTATTCAGTCAATATTATTCAACTGTTACTGTTCCGTCTTCTGCAACGGTAATCTTCATTCCGTCCTTAACGTAATCAAGGAATTCCTGACCGAGGCAGTCAACTGTAATCATCGGCTCTTCTGCCCATACTGCGCCGAGAACTGCACCTGCGCAAGCAAGTGAGTCAATGTGCTCTGAGAAAAGCATACATTTGGGGTTTCTCTTCATAACGTTTGCACAGTAGAGAACCATACCGCCGGTTGTTGAACCGATTGTCTGGGGAAGGCAAAGAGCTGTTCCGACCATGGGCTTACCGTAAAGGTCAGCATTGTTCTGGTCGCCGCATTTTGCTTCCTTATCACCGAACTGAAGTGCGTTCTGGAAAGAGGCAAGAGTGTTGAAGCCGCCGTGTGAAACAAGAGCGGTTGCTGTGCAGGAGCCTGCACAAACGGGACGTCCTTTAAACTGTTTCATCTTACTTTACCTCCTTTGTGATTATGTCAAGAATCTCGTCACTCTTGTAGTAACGTGATGTTGTGTATGTTCTGAGCTTATTTGAGTTTGTGATAACGGGCATCTTCTTGCAAAGAGGATTGTTCATATACATAAGCGGGCAGATATAGCTGAGGATAACACCTGTTGCCTTAAGCTTTGCAGCATAAGGAGTCTTGTTGAATTCTTCAACAACTGCGGGAGCTGCTGTGAATACTGTGGGAACGGAAACCTTCTTGAGGCCGTTCTTCTTAAGACCTGCAACAACGTTGTCTGTCCATTCAATAAGCTGAGCATGTGAAAGATGGGGGCAACCGATGAAGCAAAGCTTGGGTGTTGCGTTCTTATCTTTCCACATAACGGGATAGTTAGCCTGAACTTTTTCAAGTTCTGCATCGTCAACAACGTAAACCTGTGCACCCTCAACGATAAGACTTTCGCCTGACTCAACTGCTTCGGGAGTGAGGTTTTCAACGTGATAGAGACCTACAGCGCCGTTTGATGCAGTTGCTGCACCGAAGTCCTTGAGATAAGCCTTTGTGTCACCGTCAAGCTCTGTGCCGATCCACTTATCAAGGCCCTTGATATAAGGAACATCTTCCATAACCTTCATACCGATTGCGGAGCCGAGAATCTGAGCTTCGGGCTTCTTTGTTGTTTTAACTTCAACAATCCAGGTTGCCTTTCTGCCTTCATCAGTAACAAGACCGAAGTAAGGAACTCTGCCTACGATTGAACCGAAAAGTTCAATGATACCTGAGTTTCTGTTGCAGCGTGCGCCGAGAACTGAGTTTGCAAATACAACTGCTGATGACTCTGCCCATGAAAGAACCTCACCCTTCTTGGGAACATTGCCAACCTCATCCATATAGCAAGTGCAGGTGTATGACTTATCATCAACAAGTCCGAGCTTTGAAAGCTGGGCATCATAGCTGTCCTGCATGCTGTACATAAACTTGTTAAAAATAAGCTTCTGAAGGAAATTTGCGGGAACTTTTTTATCGAGGGGCTTGGGGTCAACAGAGAACTTCTGCTGTGAAAGTGCACCGCCCGCAATAAGCTGGTCCATAAGGTCATAAACAGGCTTCATAACCTTGAGTCCGAAGCTTGTAACAAGGTGACCCATCTTGCTTTCAACAGGAACCATCTTTGTTGCGCCGAAAGCTTCACCGTAAAGAACAAGGGTCTTCATAACCTTTGCCATAGTTTCGCCCTTGGAGCCGTTGAGAATGTCCTGCTCTTCCTGGGTAAGAATCATTTTGTAATCCATAATAGCATTATCCTTTCATTGAATATGTGGATTTATCCGCAGATATTTTAACATTTTGTAAACACAATTTCAATATATAATGTAAAATTATTTAACTTTTTTCGGCATTTTATATCCCTTTTCATTTGATATTCAAAATAAAAAATAAAAATATACTTGAAAATATGTTTTTTATGTGATAAAATACCAAGGATATTGAAACGCAGAGACCGGAAGAGTAAGCATTCAAAGGTGTATTCAAGAGAAAATCCGTCAGCGGCTGAGAGCGGATTATACACCCGATGCCGAAGTTCACCCGCGAGCGGTGAAGCTGAAAAAAGCAGTAGGCTTCAACGGTTTGCCCCGTTACGGCAAAAGAGCGCCCGATTTTTTTCGGGAATGCAGGGTGGTACCGCGGATTTGATTCGTCCCTCGTCATCATATGATGATGAGGGATTTTTATTATACTTTTTGTAATTATTGAAAGGATGATATAAAATGACTCAGAAAACTCTTGAATTAAAGCAGCTTTTTGACGAAAAAATTGCTGCAGTCAGCCTTGTTGCAGAGGTTGAACAGCTGAGAATCGAATTTCTCGGCAAAAAGGGGTCGGTTGCAGCTCTCATGCAGGAGCTTCGCAATGTTCCCAACGACCAGAAAAAAGAAGCAGGTCAGAAAATCAATGAAGTAAAGCAGTATGTTGAAACAGCTGTTGCTTCAAAGCTTGAGGAACTCAAAAAGCTTGAAGAGCAGAGACTTATCGACGCTGCTGAAAGCTACGACGAATCGATGCCCACAGATAACGACCTTGGCTCATACCACCCCATCACTCTCGTACGCAGAGAGGTTGAAAACATTTTCCTGAGCATGGGATTCTCAATTGAGGATTACTCGGAAATCACCGATGACTATAACTGCTTTGAAGCTCTTAATATTCCCAAGCACCATCCCGCAAGAGATATGCAGGACACATATTATCTCAGCTCGGGTCAGCTTCTCAAAACCCACACATCGGCGGCTCAGAACACAATTCTCAGAAAATACAAAGATTCCCTTGAAAAGGGCAATCCCATCAGAGCTATTTTCCCCGGCCGTTGCTTCAGAAACGAGAAAATCGATGCCTGCCACGAAAACACCTTCTTCCAGATGGAAGGTATTATGGTTGACAAGGATATTTCCATTTCGAACCTTATCTACTTTATGAAAACTATGCTTTCAGAGGTTTTCCAGAGAGACATCACAGTCAGACTCCGCCCCGGCTTCTTCCCCTTCGTTGAACCCGGCTTTGAGCTTGACATTCAGTGTCTTATCTGCGGCGGCGACGGCTGTCCCTCCTGCAAGGATTCAGGCTGGCTTGAGCTTTGCCCCTGCGGTATGATTCATCCCAATGTTCTCACCGCTGCGGGAATCGACCCCGAAAAATATATCGGCTTTGCTTTCGGTCTGGGTATGACCAGACTTGCAATGATGAGATACGGCGTTAAGGATATACGTGTGTTTAACAGCGGTAATCTCAAATCACTTTCTCAGTTCACCGAAAAATCCTTCACAAGACCCGAAAACGAAAGCAAGGAGGCATAAGAAATGTTTGTTTCAATTAACTGGATTAAAGATTACGTCAATCTTGACGGAATTGATATAAAGAAGCTTATCGAAAGCTTCACTCTTGCAACCGCAGAGGTTGAAGACATCATCGAAAAAGGCGCAGACGTTCAGAACGTTGTTGTCGGCGAAATCCTTTCGGTTGAAAACCATCCCAACTCAAAGAAGCTTCATCTTCTTAAGGTTGATGCGGGCGAAAAAATCTGCAACATCGTTTGCGGCGCACCCAATGTTGCAGTAGGTCAGAAGGTTGCTCTTGCTCTTGCAGGCGGCAGAGTATGTGCAGGCGAAATCACCGTTGCGACCGTTGCAGGCTTTGAGTCCGAAGGTATGTGCTGCTCCGAAAAAGAGCTTGGAATCAGCGATGAGCATTCGGGCATTATGGAGCTTGACCCCTCACTCAAGAACGGCACAAACATCAAGGATATCTTCCCCATTGACGATATTATTTTTGAAGTTGACAACAAGTCACTCACAAACCGTCCCGACCTCTGGGGTCACTACGGAATTGCAAGAGAATTTGCAGCACTCACAGGCAGAGAGCTCAAGCCCCTCAAGCTTGGCGACCTTTCATATGACGGTGACGAAAAAGTTGAAGTTACTGTCGGCAGAGAGGACCTTGTTTACAGATATTCCTGCATCAAGATGGACAACATCACAAAAAACAAGAGTCCCCTTGAGATGAGAATCCGCCTTTTCTACTGCGGAATGAGAGGAATCAATCTTCTTGCTGACGTTACAAACTACATTATGCTTGAAATCGGTCAGCCCACTCACGCTTTTGCAGGCAACGCAATCGAAAAGATTGTTGTCACAACTCCCAAAGAAAAAATCAAGTTCACAACACTTGACGGCGTTGAAAGAGATATTGACGAAGAAACCCTTATGATTTGCAACGGCGATACACCCGTCGGCATCGCAGGTATCATGGGCGGTCTTGAATCGGAAATCGTTGAAGACACAGGCTCTGTTGTGCTTGAAAGCGCAAACTTTGACGGTGTCAGCATCCGTAAATCCTCATCAAGACTCGGTCACAGAACAGATGCCAGCGCAAGATACGAAAAGATGCTTGACCCCGAGCTTACTCTTGATGCAGTCGGCAGATTTGTTCAGCTTGTAAAGGAAATTGATGAGGGTGCAAGAGTTGCATCAAAGCTTACCGACGAATACGTAAGAAAATATCCCGAAATTTCCCTTTCATTTGATAAGAAATATGTTGACCGTTACACAGGTATCGACATCAGCAACGAACAGATTAACAAGACTCTTATCGCTCTCGGTTTCGGCGTTGATTTCGCAGATGACACATACACTGTTAAGGTTCCGTCGTGGAGAGCAACAAAGGATGTTACAATCAAAGCTGACATCATTGAAGAAATCACAAGAATCTACGGTTATGATAACTTTGACATAACAACAACCCGCAGTCCCCTCAAGCCCGTTCCCAACGATTATGCAAAGATGGAGGATGCTGAAGTTCAGGATATTCTTGTCAAGAAATATTCACTTCACGAAATCCATTCATACGTATGGTGCGACGGCAGAAAATATAAGAAGCTCGGCATCGAAGTTGAGGACAATGTAAAGGTTCTCAACATTGAAAACTCCGATAACGGCATTCTCAGAAATTCAATGCTTCCCACTCTTCTTGTTGCGGCAAGCGAAAACAAGGATTTCGCAGACAAATTCGGAATTTTTGAAATCGGCAGAGTTGTTGACGGCACAAAGGAAAGCGGTGAATGCAACGAAAGAAAGCGCCTTGGTGTTGTTCTTTACGACAAGAGCGGCAACGAAAAAGCTCTTTATCTCAAGGCTGTTGAGATGATTAACTGCATCATCGTTGAAACAAAGAAGAAGAAGGCGGAATACAAGAAGATTGCTCCCGTTTCATCATGGCAGCATCCCAAGAACACTGCTGAAATCAGCATTGACGGCAAGAAGGTCGGCATTCTCTGCGCACTTCATCCCTCAAACCGCACAAAGCTTGATAAGGTTGCAGCTGCAGTCTGCTTTGAAATTGATATGGACGATTTCAGCGCAATCAACGCAAACTCAATCAGCTTCCGTGAGCCCAGTACTCAGCAGTCAACCTATTATGACCTTTCACTCGTTATCGGCGGCGAAACAAAGTATTCGGAACTTGCTTCCTGCTGGGAAAGCCTTGCTCTTGCAGAGCTTGAAAGCGCAAAGGTTATTGACACATACGAAAACGCAGATGTGAAGAGCATCACCGTTCGTCTTATCTTCTCCGCAATGGACAGAACGCTTGAAATGGAAGAGGTTCAGGGCTGGATTGACTCGATTCTTGCAAATCTTTCAAATATCGGCGTTACTCTCAGAGCATAAATTTAAACTTTTTTCGTAAAAAGCATTGTTTTATTTCAAAAGGTGTTATATAATATAATGAACGGAGGTGTCCGAAATGACCGATAAGACAATAAAATTTTCAATCAAAGACGAAAATGAAGTTGAGATGAAGAAAAATCTTCTTGCAGTTTATGAGGCTTTGAACGAAAAGGGCTACAACTCAATAAGCCAGATCGTCGGATATATTCTTTCGGAGGATCCGACATATATAACCACGCACAATAACGCACGAAGCCTTGTCAGAAGACTCGACAGAGATGAGCTTCTTCAGGCTATGGTAAAGTGCTATCTCGGAATAAAATAAGCACGGAGGAGAGATTCAGATGGCTAAGAAAAGCAATTTTCTTATGTATAAGGGCAAGCCTCTCGTAAGAAACGGCAAGACCGTTTATTACGGATATATGAGTGACCCTTATGTTGTTATAATGCAGATAACAAGCACAAGAGAAGTCAAAGGTGTTGAGGTTGCTGACAGAGTTGTTGTTCAGCTTGTCAACACAGACCCCACTGTCAGAATGAAAGACAAGATTGTCAAGAAGGCAGAGCGCAAGGGTCTTTACAGTGCAATGGATATCGGTTGCATCTGGCTTGAAAGAGAACTTAAAGAAACTGCATAAAGCTAAACGGTTTGCAAAGGAAAACTTCCAATGCAAACCGTTTTTGTTTATTAAAAAACAGGGACGATTCGCAAATCGCCCCTGTTAATTATTTATTGATTCAAAAAATTCAGAACACAAGTTCAAAGAAGTTCACATCATATCCGTCTTCTTTGAGATCGCTGTAAACTCCGATATTGTTGAAGAAAGCGTATACTGTTCCGATGAAGCGTATAATCGACTGATAGAAGCCGACGCCTTTATCGGAATGTCCGCCCTGCTGAGAAGTTTTTTCAATCTTGTAGCTTGCAAACAACTCATCGCTTTCAAGTGTATATGACTTGACGGTTATTGAATCCTCTGCAAAATCAATGATGTTATAAATCTTTTCCTGGGTAAGATAATCAATGCCTATGTTTTCGCTCAGGCCGATATCATCTTCATTTCTGGGTCTGTTGAGCGAGCCTGAAACCATACAGATGGTTCCTGCAGGGTCTGTTACAGTTGCATTGTTTTCAACCTTTGAAACAGTTTTGTTATTATAGAGAACATTCGAAACCGTGTAGTAATGACTGTGACCAAGAAGCGCAAGGTCAATGTTAAACTGTGCCATTATGGGTCCCCAGAGAAGGCGGAGGAACTGATTTTCGCTCTCTCTTCTGGGAATTCTGCCGCTGTAGAGGTCGTGGTGAGCCATAAGGACTCTCCATTTGACATCGGGGTTTGCCTTGATTGCTTTTCTGATGAATTTGGCGTGGTCAAGTCCGCTGCCGTTGTTTGTGTCCATCATAAGGAAAAGAACATCGCCTTTAACAAACCAGTAGTTTCCGCCGATATATGATGAAACAGCCGCATTTTCCTGCTCGTTGGGAACGTTGTTAAAGGTTTTATATGCAACGCCTTTTCTGTCGTGATTACCGATACTCGTTGCAATTGAAAGAGTTCTGCCCGCAGGTGATGAAGCAAAGCCGATATATTCATCCTCTCTGCCCTCGCTTGCCTGGTCACCCGCCGAAAGAACAAGCGAAATGTTGCCGTTCTTTATTCTTGCAGCTTCAATAACCTGATTGAAGCTATATGAGGTATCGGAAATGCTCTGAGGATCCTTGTCATTATAGCTGATATGAACATCAGTTACATAAACCGCTGAAAAGCTGTTGTCATTTTCGGTTGTGAAGTTATACCATCTTGATTCATAGTCTTTTGAAATGCAACGATATGAATATGTCGCTCCCGCTTCAAGGTCTTTAAGAGTAACCTTGTTGGCATATCTGCCGTCCTCGGTTGCAACTGTCTGTGCAACAACTGTTTCGGGAGTTTTTGCGCCAAGCTTTTTGAATTCAA
>JAZTZD010000082.1:0-1839 GCA_045637305.1 Acutalibacteraceae bacterium | reverse complement strand
CGACTTTGAAAATGGTTTCCTCTTTCAACGCCTGCCTTTGAAGTGACAACATTTATCTGGCTGTATCCTTCATGAATAAGCTGAACGAGAGAGCCTCTGTCATCTTCAAAAACGAAATCAGGTTTTATTATTTCTATCATCATTCAAACCTCGGTTATAAGCATAAAAATTCACATTATAAAATAACATATAAGGTTACAAAAGTCAAGAGAACAAGGAGCCGATTTCCGCGAGAAACCGACTCCCTGTTTTAATATTTGCATATTATTTTTGTACCCTCATTTTCGAACCTGAATGTGAATTCGTGCATATCGGAGAGAGCTTTTCTTACATCTTCCTGCTTATCCTTTTCAGCGTAAAACAGCAGACATCCGCCGCCTCCCGCCCCCAGGAGTTTACCTCCCAAAGCACCTGCATCAATGGCTTTTTTGTAAGCCACATCTATGTAATCTGTTGAGATTTCGGAGCTTATCTCCCTTTTCTCAAGCCAGGTTTCATTGAGAAGATACCCGAAATCATTAAGATTTCTATGGGGATTCGTGAGTATATCCTCAGCGTCGTCAACCATTTTCAGCATTTTCAGAAGTCTGTCGGTGTTATGGGGCAGCATTTTTTTTGTGGTTTTCTGCACCTGAAAAGAATAGCGCGAAAGTCCTGTAAAAAACAGCAACAGATTTTCTTCAAGCTTTTCTTTGCGTCCGTTGCAGAAATTTACAGGTGTTACGGTGTAGCCCTCTTCGGTGAAGTCAATGCGGTTGAATCCGCCGAATGCCGAAGCAATCTGGTCCTGAATACCGCCGTCTTCGTTACAGAGAGTGCGTTCAAGATGAATTGCGCCGTCTGCAAGCTGACGCTTGTTTTTTTCTTCGCCCAACATTGCGTAAAATGCGTTGAGCATACCTACCGAGAATGCACTGCTTGTGCCCAGACCTGTTTTGGCAGGAACGTCGGCATCGTAGTTGAGACAGATTTTTTCAAGACCAAGCCATTTCATTGCGTTGCGGATGGCAGGATGCTGAATTTCATCGGCAGAGCAGACCTTTTCGATTTTGGCGTAGGAAAGGTATGTTGTGTATTCAAACAAATCGGGCATTTCCCTTACGTTCACGTGACAGTACTTATCGAAAGTTGTTGAAATAACCGCACCTGAATGCTCTCTGAAAAATTCGGGAAAGTCCGTTCCGCCGCCGAAAAAGGACATTCGCATAGGGGTTTGAGATATTACCATTTTTTATTCCTCACCAAACGAGATTAACGGGATTTCCGTTGAGAAAGGCTTCGACATTACTGCGGCATATACCCATGAGTCTTTCGCGTGTTTCGAAGCCTGCCCAGGCAATATGAGGTGTGATGAAACAGTTTTTTGCACCGATTAAAGGGCAGTCTTTTTTAGGAGGTTCAACTTCAAGCACATCAAGCCCCGCGCCTGCGATTATGCCGTTTTCAAGTGCATATGCAAGAGCTTTTTCGTCAACGACCTGACCTCTTGAAGTGTTAATCAAAACGGCAGTTTTTTTCATTTTTGAAAGGAAATCCGCATTAACCATACCCTCTGTAAGCGGTGTGAGAGGGCAGTGGAGAGTTACAAAATCGCTTTTTGCAAGCAATTCGTCCTTTTCGCAGAATTGAACTGTTCCGTAAGGGGCAGGATGATTGGTATGTGCAACAACTTTCATTCCGAATGCAATAGCTATGTTTGCAACAGCTTTGCCTATTTTGCCGAAGCCGATGATTCCCAGCGTTTTGTCGCAAAGCTCTGAAAGGGGAGCTTTCCAATAGCAGAAATCCTTACAGGCACTCCATTCGCCGCCGTGAACGGAATCGCTGTGAAGTGCAACG
>JAZTZD010000081.1:0-47280 GCA_045637305.1 Acutalibacteraceae bacterium | reverse complement strand
TGCTATCTTGAACAGTACGGTAACTACAAGGCAAAAGTCCACCTTTCAATTTTTAACAGCGAAAAAGACAAGAAAGGCAAGCTCATTCTTGTTACCGCTATCACACCAACTCCTGCAGCACACGGTAAAACAACAACAACCATCGGTCTTGCCGACGGTCTTCGCAGAATAGGTAAAAATGTTATGGTTGCACTCCGCGAACCTTCTCTTGGCCCTGTTTTCGGCGTCAAGGGTGGCGCAGCAGGGGGCGGATATGCACAGGTTGTTCCCATGGAAGATATCAATCTCCATTTCACAGGTGACTTCCACGCAATCGGTGCTGCAAACAACCTTCTTGCAGCAATGCTTGATAATCATATTTATCAGGGTAACGCTCTCAATATTGATCCCAGAAGAATCACCTGGAAAAGATGCGTTGATATGAATGACCGTCAGCTCCGTTTTGTAACAGACGGTCTCGGCGGAAGAATTAACGGTGTGCCCAGAGAAGACGGATATGACATTACCGTTGCATCGGAAATTATGGCTGTTCTTTGCCTTTCAACGTCAATCACAGACCTTAAAGAACGTCTTTCAAGAATCATCGTTGGATATACTTATGATGAAAAGCCTGTTACTGCAGGTCAGCTCAATGCCGCAGGCGCAATGACTGCTCTTCTTAAGGATGCAATAAAGCCCAATCTTGTTCAGACACTTGAGGGTACACCTGCGCTTGTTCACGGCGGTCCTTTTGCAAATATTGCACACGGCTGTAACTCAGTTATGGCAACAAAGCTTGCAATGAGACTTGGTGATTATGCTGTAACAGAAGCAGGCTTCGGTGCTGATCTCGGTGCTGAAAAATTCCTTGATATCAAGTGCCGTTATGCAGGTCTTACACCTTCAGCTGTTGTTGTTGTTGCAACAATCAGAGCTCTCAAAATGCACGGAGGTGTTCCCAAGACAGAGCTTGCAGGAGAGAATCTTGAGGCGCTCGAAAAGGGTATTCCCAATCTTCTCCGCCATGTTTCAAATATCAAAAATGTTTATAAACTTCCTTCTGTTGTTGCGGTTAACAGATTCCCCACAGACACAGATGCAGAGGTTAATCTCATTATTGAAAAGTGCAAGGAACTTGGCGTTAATGTTGTTCTTTCAACTGTTTGGGCTGAAGGCGGCAAGGGCGGCGAAGAACTCGCAAAAGAGGTTGTTAATCTTTGTGAGCAGCCTAATGAATTTACTTATGCTTATGAGCTTGACGGTTCAATTGAAGAAAAGATAGAGGCTGTTGTGAAGAAGGTTTACGGCGGTGACGGAATCAGCGTTCTCCCTGCTGCAAAGAAACAGATTGCCGCACTTGAAGCGCTCGGTTACGGCAACCTTCCTGTTTGTATGGCAAAGACACAGTACAGCTTCTCCGATGACGCAACAAAGCTTGGTGCACCTGATAATTTTACGGTGACAATCAAGAACGTAAAGATTTCGGCAGGTGCAGGATTTATTGTTGTTCTTACGGGCGATATCATGACTATGCCCGGACTTCCCAAGGTTCCTGCTGCTGAAAAAATCGATGTTGACGAAAACGGTAAGATCAGCGGTCTTTTCTGATAAAATAACTTAAACGATGCCCGGATTCTGCGGAACCCGGGCATTTTTCTATATATTGTAGTCGGTATATAAAATTATCCCGAAATAATTTGATTTTGTGTCAAAATGTTGAGTTTTTTTGTTGCAATAGATAAATATAAATGTTATAATATTTAAAATCGGATTTTATGTTTATTTTTCTCTTTTTCTGAAAAACTATTGATGTTTTATTCTGTTAAAAAGGAGAAAAATAATGAGCAAAAAAGAACGGGAAAATTTCATTCTTCCTTCATCTCCGTGGCTGAGTCCCGATTCCAACAACGGTTCTGCGCAGTGCGACGGCGAGGACACAATAAACGGGATAATCGAAACAGGTTCAATAACAGTCAAAAGAGGAGACCATTATATTCATTGTCTTACCGTTATCGGCCAGATTGAGGGTCACTATATTCTTCCTGCGCAAAACAAAACAACCAAGTATGAGCATGTTATACCTCAGCTTGTTGCTATTGAAGAAAGCAGTGAAATAGACGGTCTGATTCTGATTCTGAATACAGTTGGCGGTGACATAGAAGCCGGTCTTGCGATTGCGGAACTTGTTGCGGGTATGAACACACCTACTGTTTCGCTTGTGCTCGGCGGAGGTCATTCAATCGGTGTTCCTCTTGCAGTTTCGGCGGACAAGTCTTTTATTACACCATCGGCAACTATGACAATTCATCCCGTCAGAATGAACGGTCTTGTTCTCGGCGTTCCGCAGACACTTTCTTATTTTGAACAGATGCAGGAACGTATTGTCAGATTTGTAACAGATAATTCGAAAATAAAGCCCGAAAGATTCCGTGAGATGATGCTTGCAACAGGTGAACTTGTGATGGACGTGGGCACAGTACTCAGCGGTGAAGCGGCTGTAAAAGAGGGACTTATCGATTCAATCGGAAGTCTTTCGGATGCTTTGAACTGGCTTTACGAAACAATAGACGGGAAAAGAAAGAATAATGATGATTCGCAGATAATTTTTGAATAATAATTCCGAAAGGATGACATAAATGGCAAACACTCAAAAGAAAAAAAGCAGTTCATCGACTGCTTCAAAACCCAAAAGCAGTCAGGCTAAAAAGCCCTCGACAGCTAAAAAGACAGCGCCTCAGAGTAGCCCGAAAAAGGAAGTGCCCGTAACTGTCAAAAGACAGAAATATGCGATAATATTAACTGCGGCGGCGGTTTTTCTTGCTTGCCTTGTTTTTGTTGAAGGTGAAAGCTTCTGGCTGAGTATGCACAATGCGATTTTTGGGATTTTCGGATTTTGTGCATATGCACTGCCTGTTCTTCTTGTTTATATGGCTATTGTTTACGCAAAGGATAAACCGCTCGGAAGTATTGCTTCAAATTTAACGGGGATAGCATTCCTTGTTGCTTTTTTGAGCGGCGCAATACATATTTTTGCAAATGATGCTGAATATCTCAGAGATATTTCGCTTTCAGTTCAGATACCCGACTGCTGGGAAAAAGGGTCGACATTCGGAAACGGTGGCGTTATCGGTGCAATAATTGGCGGTCTTATTGCCATGGCACTTGGCAAAACGGGCGCGGGTATAACGGTAGTAATCCTTATTTTTGTTATTGCAATGCTTCTTACGGGTACAACACTTCTTGAATTTATTTCGGCATTAAAAAAGCCTGTTGAAAGAATGGGTGAGCTGACAAACGAAAAACTTGAGCAGAGTGCGCAGAGACGTGAACAAAGAGAGCTTGAAAAAGCAGAAAACGGTGAAGAAAAGCCGAAAAAGAAACTTTTCAGTCCTCCCGAAAAGCCGACAAAGGTTGTTGAAAAATACGAGGACAATTTTGTTGAGCCGACACCTCAACCCGAAATTGTTGATGAACCTGTGATTGAGCCTTCAATTCCTGATATTCCCATTGTTAATTTGCCCGATTCGGAGCAAAAAGACGTTGTTGAAGAAACAATTGAGGAGGCTGTAAAGGAAAATAAAAAACGTAAAAAACGTCCCTCAAATCCTGATGATATTCCCGAAGAAACAAAGATAGATGATATTCCCGTTGAGATAATTGATGACGAAAAAGCTGCATATGTATTTCCGCCCGTTGATTGTCTGAAGCTTGCAGAAAAAGAAGCGGTAACAGACAATATGACCGAAATGCAGATGGGTGCCAAGAAGCTTCTTGCTACTCTGGAAAGCTTCAAAATTAAAGCAGAAGTTACAAATATCTGCAGAGGTCCTTCTGTAACGAGATATGAGCTTGTTCCCGATGCAGGTGTAAGAATAAATAAAATCACTAATCTTTCCGATGATATTGCGTTAAGACTTGCCGCAACAAGTGTCAGAATCGAAGCTCCCATTCCCGGTAAATCCGCAATCGGTATCGAAGTTCCGAATGCAGCAAAGTCAATGGTAACAATGCGTGAAATTATTGACACACCTCAGTTCAGGGATGCCAAGAGCAAGCTTACCGTTGCACTCGGTAAAGATATTACGGGTAATATTATTTGTGCTGACCTTGCGAAAATGCCTCATCTTCTTGTTGCGGGTACAACAGGTTCTGGTAAATCCGTATGCCTCAATTCAATGATTGTCAGCATTCTTTATAATGCAACTCCCGATGAAGTCAAGCTTGTTATGATTGACCCCAAAATGGTTGAATTTACGATTTACAACGGAATTGCGCATCTTGAAGTTCCCGTTGTTTCCAATCCGAGAAAAGCGGCGGGTGCGCTCGGTTGGGCTGTTGGCGAAATGGAAAAAAGATATCAGTTGTTCGCCGAAAACAGCGTGCGAGACATCAAGGGATTCAATGCGCTTTGTGAATCGAGACCCGATTTGCACAAGATGTCTCAGATTGTTATTTTTATTGATGAGCTTGCAGACCTTATGATGGTTTCTCCGAAAGAAGTAGAAGATTCAATATGTCGCCTCGCACAGAAGGCAAGAGCTGCGGGTATTCATCTTGTTATTGCAACTCAGAGGCCGTCTGTTGACGTTATTACAGGTATAATCAAGGCTAATATTCCGAGCCGAATTGCACTTTCGGTTTCTCAGCAGGTTGACTCAAGAACAATTCTTGACGCAAGCGGTGCCGAAAAGCTTCTCGGTAACGGTGATATGCTTTTTGCTCCTGTCGGCTCATCAAAGGCAACACGTATTCAGGGTTGCTTCATTTCCGACGGCGAGGTTGAAAGTGTAGTCAATCACATTAAAAATCAGGTTCAGAGTTCGTATAATGACGAGGTTATGAAAGAAATCGAAATCAAAGCGGCTGCAACGGAAGACACCAAGAAGAAAGCGGCGATGGATGAAGACGAAGAATATGACCCCGTTCTTAATGATGCTATTGAAGTTGTCCTTAACGCAGGCGGAGCATCAACAACAATGCTCCAGAAGAAGCTTAAGCTCGGATATGCACGTGCATCAAGAGTTATGGACCAGCTTGAAGAAAAGGGTATTGTCGGACCCGCAGAGGGAGCTAAACCCAGAGCGATACTTATCAGCAAACAGCAGTGGTTTGAAATGCAGGCTCTCACAGACGGTGCAGCAAGTGCGGCACCCAATATCGACGATGTCTTTGAAGATGATGACGATTTTGCGGGAACAGATGACGAATTTTAATTTTCAGAGGTGTTTATGAACGGCTTTTTGCCCGTAACAAAACAAGAAATGACCGACAGGGGATGGGAACAGGCTGATTTTGTTTATGTCAGCGGCGATGCCTATGTTGACCATCCCAGTTTCGGTGCATCCATAATTACAAGAGTCCTTGAAAAAGAGGGCTTTAAAGTTGCTTTTCTTGCTCAGCCTGATTGGCGCAAAAATGATGATTTTATGCGATTCGGAAAGCCGAGACTCGGTTTCCTTGTCAGCAGCGGTAACATAGATTCAATGGTTGCTCATTACACGGCAGCGAAGAAGAGAAGAAGCAACGATTCATACAGTCCGGGCGGAAAAATCGGTCTCAGACCCGACAGAGCCTTGATTGTTTATTGCAACAAAATCCGTGAAATATACGGAGATATTCCCATAGTAATCGGCGGTCTCGAGGCTTCATTGAGACGTTTCGCCCATTATGATTATTGGGATGATAAAATCCGCCGTTCCATTCTTTTTGATTCGCAGGCAGATTTGCTTTCATTCGGTATGGGCGAACGTTCTATGGTAGAGATTGCAAGATTGCTTGATCACGGAGTTCCTGTTTCGGAAATCCGTGATGTCAGAGGAACTTGCTACAGCGTTGACGTGCGTGAAACACCTTATATAGGTGCGGAATGTCCTTCGTATGAAAATGTTTGCAAATCTAAAAAGGAATATGCTGTTTCCGCAAGGATTCAGCAGGACGAGCAGGACTTTTTCAGAGGAAAAGCCATAAAACAACGTCACGGAAACCGTATGCTCGTTCAGAATCAGCCTGCAATCCCTCTTACAACGGAAGAACTCGACGAAGTGTATGCATTGCCTTCTATGCGTACTTACCATCCTATGTACGAAAAGGACGGAGGGGTACCCGGAATTGAGGAAGTGCGTTTTTCGATAACGCATAACCGCGGTTGTTTCGGTGCGTGTAACTTTTGTTCACTTGCTTTCCATCAGGGCAGATATATAACAGTCAGAAGCAAGGAATCAATTATAAATGAAGCAAAATTGTTGACTGAATTACCTGATTTCAAAGGGTATATTCACGATATAGGCGGTCCTACGGCTAATTTCCGGCATCCGTCCTGTAACGGTCAGGAAAGCAGAGGCCTTTGCAAAGGTAAAAAGTGCCTTGCACCCGCACCTTGTCCGAATCTGAAACCTGACCATTCTGAATATCTTGATATTTTAAGAGAAGTGCGCAGATTACCTAAGGTGAAAAAAGTGTTTATCCGTTCCGGTATCAGGTATGACTATATGCTTGAAGATAAAGATGACACGTTTTTCCGTGAAATGGTAACGCATCATGTAAGCGGACAGCTTAAGGTTGCTCCGGAGCATTGCTCTGCGGCGGTGCTTGATAAAATGGGTAAACCTCATATTGAAGCTTATGTGAAATTTTCAAAAAAATATTTTTCTTTCAGTGATAAAGCGGGAAAAGAACAGTATCTTGTTCCGTATCTTATGTCATCGCATCCGGGAAGCACACTTAAGGATGCTGTTGAGCTTGCTTTGTTCTTGAAAAAGATTAAAATACGACCTGAACAGGTTCAGGATTTTTATCCTACACCCGGTACAATTTCAACTTGTATGTTTTATACGGGTCTTGACCCTTATACTCTCAAAGAAGTGTATGTAGCAAAAGATCCGCACGAAAAAGCTTTGCAAAGGGCATTGCTTCAGTATTTCAATCCCAAAAATAAATCGCTTGTGAAAGAAGCTTTAATAAAAGCGGGAAGAAGAGACTTGATTGGATTTTCGGATAAATGTCTGATTCAACCTGATTCACACGCTTCTTCAAATAATTTCAGCAGAGGTAAGGGAAGACAAAATGGCAAAAATAAAAAGTAAGAAACAGCTGATAATTTTCATTATTGTTGCAGTCTGTGCCGTGGTGTCGTTACTCGGTGAAAAATTCGGTTTTATTGACAGAACTTTTGATGGTCTTGAGCAGACAATGGGCGGAATCGATGAAGTGATAAATGAAAATGAATACGATTTTTCCGTGCATTATATCGATGTCGGTCAGGGAGACTGTTCGCTTATCCTCTGTGACGGTAAGTCTATGCTTATTGATGCGGGAGAGAACGGTCACGAAAGAGACGTTATAAATTATCTGCATTCCCAGAGCATTGATAAGCTTGATTATATCGTTGCGTCACATCAGCATTCGGACCATATAGGCGGTCTTGCTGAGGTTATTGAAGAATTCGGCGCAGACACTTTGATTATGCCTAGACTTACAAAAGAACAGACACCTACAAACAGCACATATACTGCATTTTTGAAGGCGATTCAGAATTCGGATATGAAGGTTGTTTCGTCAAAAGTCGGAGCTGTCTATAATCTCGGTTCCGCAGAATTTGAAATCTTTGGCCCTGTCACCGATGATGCGGAAAGTCTCAACAATATGTCTGTTGTTTTAAAAGTTACATACGGAGAAAAAACATTCTTGTTTACCGGCGATGCCGAAAAAGAAGAGGAACAGGAGATTCTCGATATAGGTGCGGATATCGACTGCGATGTTCTCAAGGTAGGTCATCACGGCTCAAACACCTCATCAAGCAGTAAGTTCCTTGAGGCTGCAACACCTGAAATCTGTGTCATTCAGGTCGGAGAAGGTAATGACTACGGCCATCCGCATAAAGAACCTGTAAAGAGACTGAAAAAGTATACCGATGAGATTTACCGCAATGATGTTTGCGGAAATATTGTGATTCTCAGCGACGGAAATTCTCTTGAGGTTGAATACGAAAATCAATGAGGTGATAACTTTGTATTTGAGTATTGATTTTATTGTTGATAAGGTTGCTTATTGTGTCAATGATGACGGCGAAGCGTGCGCGGTACCTCTTGAACTGATTGACGGAACAATAAAAGAAGGATCGGTTATTTTTCTCGACGAAAATGAGAGATATTCGATTGATGAAAATGAAGAAAACAGGCGAAGGGAAAGCAATTTTAATCTTGCGGAAAGTCTCTTTGATGAATAAATTGAAAATTATATGAAAAATGCGTCGGAATATTCATTTTATGCTTGAATATTTCGGCGCTTTATAATATAATAACAAATATATGCGATATTTTGGAGGCGTTAAGCTTGTCTTTTGAATCGGCAAAAGAAAAAGTGTTTGTGACTGAGAGCGAATTACTCAGACAGAACGAATATATTCAGCTTGTGAGTGAAATAATTGCATCGCGCTTTGAGTCTTCCCCCAAGGCTTTCGTGCACACATACGGCTGTCAGGGGAATGTTTCTGACGGAGAAAGACTCGAAGGAATGCTTGAAAAAATGGGTTATGTTCTGACGGATAATCTTGATGAAGCTGACCTTGTGCTTTATAACACCTGTGCAATACGTGAGCATGCGGAAGACAGAGTTTTCGGTAACGTCGGTGCATTGAAAAGTCTGAAGAACTCAAACAGAGAGATGAAGATTCTTCTTTGCGGATGTATGATGCAGCAGGAACACATTGCCCAGAAAATCAGAAAGAGTTATCCGTTTGTTGATATCGTTTTCGGAACGCACGTTATCCACAGATTGCCCGAATTCCTCTACAGAAATTTCAGCACAGGCAAGAGAGTGTTTGAAATCCCTGATTCCGACGGTGTTATTGCGGAAGAACTTCCGACCCACAGAGACAGCACATTCAAGGCTTGGTTGCCCGTTATGTACGGGTGTAACAATTTCTGCAGCTACTGCGTTGTGCCTTATGTCAGAGGCAGAGAAAGAAGCCGTGACCCCGAACTGATTGTTGAAGAAGCAAAAAAACTTATTGAACAGGGATACAAAGAAATAACCCTGCTCGGCCAGAATGTCAATTCGTACGGCAAATATCCCGATTTCGGATGCAATTTTGCAACTCTCCTTCGCAGGATAAATGCTATTGAAGGGGATTTCATTATCAGATTTATGACTTCTCATCCCAAGGACTGCACAAAAGAGCTTCTCGATACAATGGCTGAATGCAAAAAAGTTGCAAAACATCTGCACCTGCCTTTCCAGAGCGGTAATAACAGAGTTCTTGATGAGATGAACAGAAGATATACGAGAGAAAAATATATTGAGCTTCTCGAATACGCATATTCCGTGATGCCGGATTTGTCCGTAACAAGTGATGTTATTGTCGGTTTCCCCGGCGAAACCTATGAGGAATTCCTTGACACTGTTTCACTTGTTGAAAGAGCAAAATTTACCTCGATGTACACATTTATCTTTTCTTCAAGAGAGGGAACGAAGGCGTCGAAAATGCCTGACCCCATTTCAAGAGAAGAAAAAGGAAAATGGTTCAAAGAGCTTCTCGACACACAGGAAAGAATTGCAGCAGAAAGAACGGCATCAATGGTTGGCAAAACCTACAGAGTTCTTTGTGAGAGCGTCAGTAAGGGCGGACTCATCGAGGGCAGAACACAAGGGAATATCATTATTGAATTTCCTGCCGACACAAGTGTTATCGGTTCATTCAGAAATGTAACTGTAACCGAATCCTTAACCTGGATTCTTCGCGGCGAAATCATTGATTAGTTAATACTCAGGTATTATATAAATTTTTTATGTTAGGAGAAACAAAAATGGACGTAATTGCAAAAGCAAGAGAGCTCGGCGCTCTTCTTCAGCAGGACGAACGCTATGTAAAGCTTATGGAGGCTCAGAAGGCAAATGAGGCTGACACAGAGCTTAACGAGCTTATCGCAAGAATTCAGCTCATCCAGATGTCATTCCAGCACGAAGCAAACAAGGAAGACAGAAATGAGCAGAAGCTTGAGGCTTATGACAAGGAGTTTGGCGAAATCTATACAAAGATTATGGCTAACCCCAATATGCAGGCTTATGAGGCTGCAAGAGCAGAGATTGATAATCTTATGAATTATATCACAAGCATTTTCGCTCTTTGCCTCCAGGTCGAAGACCCCGCAACCTGCGAGCCCAAGACAGAAGAACACAACTGCGGCGGAGAATGCTCCTCCTGCAGCGGCTGTCACTGATAATATCAGATGAAATGAGGCCGCCGTCAATCGGCGGTCTCGGGATTTTTTGAAAGGTTAGGTAAAGCAATGGCAGAGCTTACTCCGATGATGAAGCAATATTTCCAAATCAAAGAGAATTACCCCGACACCATTCTTATGTTCCGTCTGGGTGATTTCTATGAGATGTTCTTTGAGGACGCAAAAACAGTGTCGGCTGAGCTGGAACTTGTTCTGACAGGCAGAGACTGCGGTCAGGAAGAACGTGCACCTATGTGCGGCGTTCCGTTTCACAGTGCGGATTCATATATTGCTCGTCTTGTTGCAAAGGGCTATAAAGTTGCTATCTGTGAGCAGCTTGAAGACCCCGCACTTGCTAAGGGTATTGTCAAGCGAGATGTAACAAGAGTTCTGACACCGGGAACGGTTATTGAAAGCACTATGCTTGATGAAAGCAAGAATAACTTTCTCGGCTGCATATATGCTTCAAAGAAATTTGTCGGAATCTGTTTTGCCGATATTTCAACAGGCAGTGTTCATCTGACACAGTTTGAAAACAAGAACTCACAAAAGAGAATAATCAATGAGCTTGGCAGATTTATGCCCAGCGAGATTATTATAAATGCGGATGTTCTGAAACTTAATCAGGTTACCGATTTTGTTAAAAGCCGTCTGCAGTCATCATGTGACCTTCTCGATGAGGATTGTTTTGATCTTTCAAAAGCTTCCGCTTCGATTATGAAGCATTTCAGAATTGCATCGCTTTCCGATTTGTCGATTTCCGATGCAGATGCAGCCGTTTGTGCTCTCGGTGCATCTATGGATTATCTGAAAAGTGTTCAGAAAACAGAGCTTGAAAATATCAGAGACATAAATTATTACGGCGAAAGCAGTTTTATGAGACTTGATGTTTCAACTCTGCGGAATCTTGAATTGACAGAAACAATGAGAAACCGTGAGAAGAGAGGCTCTCTTCTCTGGGTGCTTGATAAAACAAAGACATCAATGGGCAAGAGAATGCTCCGTTCCTGGATTGAACAGCCTCTTCTCAATATGACAAAAATAATCAAAAGACATAGTGCCGTAGGTGAGCTTGTTGATAATCCTTCTGTAAGAGACGATATTATCGAGTCGCTGACGGGCTGTCAGGACCTTGAGCGACTTATAACAAGAATTGCTTATTCAACAGCTAATGCAAGAGAACTCAGAGGTCTCTCATCAACACTCAACAGATTGCCTCAGATTAAAGAATATCTTTCACGTTGTAACAGCTCAATGCTTACCGAACTTTCAAGTGAAATTCTTCCCCTTGAGGAAATTGCCGAGCTTATTGAAAACTCAATTGTTGAAGAGCCGCCGTTTTCTGTGCGTGAAGGCGGAATGATTAAAGACGGCTTTAATTCCGAGATTGATGAGCTTCGTGATATAGTCAATAACGGAAAAGGATATATTGCCGATATTCAGCTTCGCGAGCAGGAAAAGACAGGCATCAAGAAACTCAAAATCGGCTATAACCGAGTGTTCGGTTACTATATTGAAGTTTCAAACTCGTTTAAAGAGCTTGTTCCTGATGAATACATCAGAAAGCAGACTCTTGCAAACTGCGAAAGATACATAACGCAAGAGCTTAAAGAATTGGAATCAAAGGTTCTTGGCGCACAGGAAAGAATTGTACGCCTCGAATATGAAGTTTTTGACTCGGTAAGAAGAAAAGCAGCAGAGCATCTTTATGAAATCCAGAAGACTGCGGCAGCTGTAGCATCAACCGATGTTATCTGTTCTTTTGCAAAGGTTGCATCAGAAAACAACTATTGCTATCCCTCAATGAATGCGGGAGACAGAATAAATATCATCAACGGAAGACATCCTGTTGTTGAAAAAATGATTGATTTTCCGTTTGTTCCCAACGACACAGTTCTTGATTGCTCCGATAACAGAAGTGCAATCATAACGGGTCCGAATATGGCAGGTAAATCAACTTATATGAGACAGGTTGCGTTGATTTGTCTTATGGCTCAGGCGGGTTCGTTTGTTCCTGCATCAAGTGCAGAACTTTGTGTTCTGGACGGAATATTCACAAGAATAGGTGCTTCGGATGACCTTGCTTCAGGTTCCTCAACATTTATGGTGGAAATGAACGAGGTTGCGGACATTCTTAAGAATGCAACTTCAAAGAGCCTTATAATTTTTGACGAAATAGGCAGAGGCACATCAACCTTTGACGGTATGAGTATTGCAAGAGCCGTTCTTGAGTATGCGGCGGACAAAAAGAAACTCGGAGCAAAAACACTTTTTGCAACACATTATCATGAGCTTACGGAACTTGAAACTTCCGTTAACGGTGTTAAAAATTACAATATTGCCGTTAAAAAGAGGGGGGACGACATAACCTTCCTTCGTCGTATTGTATCGGGTTGTGCTGACGGCAGCTACGGTATTGAGGTTGCAAAGCTTGCGGGTGTGCCCGCTGCGGTTGTTGAACGCGCAAAGGTTGTTCTCGCGGAGCTTGAAAACGAAAACGGCAGACCGACAATGCCTGCGGTAATTGAAAATAACGAACCCCAGATGCAGCTTTCATTCGGCAATTCAAATGCCGAAAGCATTGTTGAGAAGCTTAAAAATATTGATGTGAATACTTTGACACCCATTGAAGCAATGGGTATACTTTACGATTTGTCAAAACAGGCAAATAACTGATAAAGGAGGATTCTTAATATGCCGAAAATAAATGTTCTTCCCAAATCGCTTGCGGAGCTTATTGCCGCAGGTGAAGTTGTTGAGCGTCCCGCTTCGGTTGTTAAGGAGCTTCTTGAAAACTCAATTGATGCCGGCGCAGAGAATATTACTGTCGAGATTAAAAACGGCGGTATAACTTATATCAGAATTACCGATGACGGTTGCGGCATATCAAGAGAAGATGTGCGCAATGCATTTGTAAGCCATGCTACAAGCAAAATCTCAACGCCCGATGACCTAGATGCAATCCTTACTCTCGGATTCAGAGGAGAGGCTCTTGCGAGCGTAAGCGCTGTTGCAAGGGTTGAGATGATGACTAAAACTACGGATGAGACTGTCGGCACAAGATATGTAATAGAAAGCGGAGAAGAAATTCTGCTCGATGATGCGGGATGTCCGTGCGGAACAACGTTGATTGTCCGTGATTTGTTTTATAAGACACCTGCCAGAATGAAATTTCTGAAAAAAGATGTAACAGAAGCAAATGCTGTTGCAGGTGTTGTTGACAGAATTGCGCTTTCACATCCCGAGGTTTCGGTCAGATTTATCCGTGACGGTAAGCAGACTCTTATTACAAGCGGTAAAGGAGATTTGCTCACTTGTATCAGAGAAATATTCGGCAAAGAATTTTCTTCATCGCTTATACCCGCAAACTATTCTGCAAACGGTATTGAAGTCAGCGGATTTGTTTCCAAACCCTCAGCTTCAAGACCTAACAGAAATATGCAGTTTTTCTTTTTAAACAACAGACTTATAAAAACAGGGACAGGCAGTGCGGCGATTAGCGAAGGCTATAAGAATTCGATTATGGTCGGAAAGTTTCCTTCTTGTGTTCTTAATGTCAAGCTTAATCCCACGCTTGTTGATGTTAATGTTCATCCTGCAAAAACGGAGGTTCGTTTTTCGGATGAAAGAATAATTTTTAATGCAGTGTTTTATGCTTGCAAAAATGCCTTGTCGGCGGGCGACACCCCGTCTCAGGTGAAGCAGACGCAGATAAAAACCGATTTTTATTCTGCTCCGCCCGAGAAACCCGAACAGCTTAAAATTGAAACACCGCCTGTTCAGCCCGTTAAAAATTTCTGGCAGCATATGCCTGCCAAAGAACCTGAAAAACCGACTGTTGTTGAGATTAAGCGTGTTGAACCTGTGATTCCGATAAATACTGCAGTTTCACCCGTGACCGTTGCCAAGGCACCGTCTGTACCTGAAACAGTCAAGACAGATGATATGGATGATATTTTGCTCAATTCGCAGAAAATAACGGAAAAACCTGTTGAAAATGTTGTGCAATCCAACCCCGAAATCATTGTACCTGCAGAGAAAAAGACCGAATTGATTTCAAAGGTTGAAAATGAGAAAATCGAAACAGTTCAATCTGTGTTTGACGAAGAACAGTTTCTTCTTGTCGGTGAAGCGTTCAAAACATATATAATCTGCGAATATAAAGGTAAGCTTGTTATTATTGACAAGCACGCCGCACACGAAAGAATTATTTACGAAAAGCTTAAAAGTGAAAGCGGAGACAGAACACCGCAACTTCTTCTTATGCCTGTTACCGTAACGCTTTCCAAGGAAGAATATGCGGCTGTGCTTGAAAACACAGTCATAATCAGTAAAGCAGGCTTTGATGTTGAAGATTTCGGAAACGGTTGCGTTATTGTCAGAGAATGTCCCATGGAAATAGACTCCGATGATGTCAATGATATCATCTGTGAAATTGCAGGACGTTTTGTTGAGAAAAAACAGGATGTCTCTTTTGAAAAGCTTGATTGGCTCTTCCATTCGGTTGCCTGCAGAAGTGCTATAAAGGCAGGAAATTTCACCTCACGTCTTGAAATGGAACGCTTTGCTAAGCAGTTGCTTTCAATGCCTGATATCAGATATTGTCCGCACGGCAGACCCGTGCTTGTTGAAATGACACAAAGAGAGTTGGAGAAAAGCTTTGGCAGAATCTAAAATCCCGCTTATTGCGATAATCGGTCCGACAGCATCGGGAAAAACATCGCTTGCAGTTGAAATATGCAAGAGGCTTGGTGCAGAGGCTGTTTCCTGCGATTCAATGCAGATTTACAGAGGAATGGATATTGCAACAGCAAAGCCGACTGTTGAAGAAATGCAGGGAATTCCTCATCATCTGATCGGATTTGTAAATCCCGATGAATCATTCAGTGTATATAAGTACTGTGAACTTGCAAATGCTGCAATTGAGGATATTGTTTCAAGAAATAAAAAAGCCGTCCTTGTTGGCGGAACGGGACTGTATTTTAATTCATTGGTTGATAACATTGAATATCTCAAAGATGAAACAACATCTGAATGCAGAGAGCAATTGAAAACAAGAGCAGAAAAAGAGGGCGCGGAAGTTCTTCTTGAAGAACTTAGCAGACTGGACCCCGAAGCAGCTGAAAAGCTTCATGTTAATAACGTGGGCAGAATTATCCGTGCTCTGGAAATTTATTATTCAACAGGTCAGACCAAAACACGGCAGAATGAGCTTTCAAGAGCTAATCCTTCGCCGTACGATGTAACAGCAATCTGTCTTGATGCAAGAGACCGTCAGTACCTTTATGACAGAATAAATAAAAGAGTCGATATAATGCTTGAATGCGGTCTTCTTGAAGAAGCGGAACAGTTTTTTAAAACAAATGTCGGCAATACCGCAAAACAGGCAATCGGATATAAAGAGCTGGCACCGTATTTCAACGGCGAAAAAACGCTTGAAGAGTGTGTCGGAAATCTGAAAATGCAGACCCGAAGATATGCCAAACGTCAGCTTACGTGGTTCAGACGTGATGCAAGAATGAATTATCTGTATATTGATGATTATAAAAACAAAAATGAGCTTGTTGAAGCAGCAATGGAAATTATAGAAAGGGGAGCAATTAAATGAATTTAAAAGAAAAACTTTCAAAAGTTGTACCCGCTTTCGCAATCGTTATGGTTCTTGTGTTTGCTGTTTCTGAAATATACAATCTGTCAAATAATGCTTTGGTTACACAAACCGCATATGAGAACACGGTTCTTGAAACAGTTGATGCTCAGATGTACATTATTAAAGATGAGATTTTATTGACTAATGATTCGGATGGCGTTATTGTTCCTGTGGCTAAGAATTCAGAAAGAGTCAGCAGAGGAAGTGCTGTTGCCGCTGTGTTTGATAATGAAGCATCGGCAGAGAATTATGCACAACTTAATAACCTTAACATCAAACTTGAAAGCTATAATAAAATAAACAATTCCTCAAAACTTGCGGATATAGATTTGGGTAAACTTAATTCCGAAATAGACCTTGTGTTTATGAATGTTATGAATTGCGCTTATTCAAATGACTTTTCTTCATTGACTGATTACAAAATGTCATTGAGTGAAAAACTTTCAAGAAAACAGATTTCTTTAAATAAAAAGGTTGATGTTTCTGACCATATTTCTCAGGTTCAGAGTCAGATTGATGCTGTTCGTTTATCGGCAACTCCTTCTGAAATAATCACAGCAGAAACATCGGGTTATTATGTTAATCATCTTGACGGATACGAAAATATCATTACATCTCAGGATATTGAAAACCTTACCCTCGAGAAATTTGAAGAGGCAATGAATGCCGGACCGGCAGAAATATCTCCTGTTTCCATAGGAAAAATAATTGACGGATATAACTGGTATGCTGCGTGTGTCGTTAATTCCGCTGATATTTCCGATTTCGATGTCGGTGATTCAATCAAGCTGATGTTTGATGAATTCGGGGATGATGCATTTAAAACAAATATTCATTTGATAAAAGCCGTTGACGAAAACAGAGCAATCGTAGTTTTTCGGTGCAATCTTATGAATGAATATCTTTCCGGTCTGCGAAAAGTTAACGGTAAGATTGTTATTGATGAGCATACCGGATTAAAAGTCAACAGAAATGCATTGAGAATAGACGATGACGGTAATGAAGGCGTATATGTTCTTTTGTCTGATTTAGTTATATTCCGCAATATGACTGTTATATATTCCGAAGATAGTTTTGTTATTGCAAAAGCTCCGGTTATAACAGAAAATGATAAAAAAGAATTAACTGAAGATGAGATAAATGCAAAAGAAAGATATATCAGAGACCATTTAAAACTTTATGATGAAGTAATTATTTCCGGAAAGGAGTTAAGCGATGGAATGTATGCAGGATAAAGAAAGGTTTTCTCTGATTAGCGAGAATCTTGATTTTATCAGAAATGAAATTGCCGAGGCTGCCGTAAAATCCGGAAGACAACCTGAAGACGTTAATCTGATGGCAGTAACAAAAACAGTTGAAAGCAAATTTATAAATCACGCTATTGACTGCGGAATAAAACTTATCGGCGAGAACAAGGTGCAGGAATTTCTTTTGAAAGAACCTGAACTGAAGCTTGCAAATTGTAAACCTCATCTTATCGGACATCTTCAATCCAATAAAGTGAAAAAGATTGTCGGTAAGGTTGACACCATACAGTCGGTTGATTCACTCAGTATTGCTCGTGAAATCGGAAAACGTTCGCTTGAAGCGGGAGTCACAACAAAAGTTCTTCTTGAAGTGAATGTCGGTAATGAAGAAAGCAAATTCGGATTCGCTCTTGATGAAATAACTGAAAGAGCGCATGAAATAAGTGAAATCAACGGAGTTTCAGTTGACGGACTTATGTGTGTTGCTCCTTTTATAGAAGATGAGTTACTCTTACGCACAATTTTTTCAAATATGCACTCTGTGTTTATTGACATTGGTGCAAAAAAAATGGATAATATAAATATGAATATTCTCTCGATGGGCATGTCGGGTGATTATAAGCTGGCAATTCTTGAAGGCGCCAATCTTGTCCGTGTTGGCTCGGCTATTTTCGGCGTAAGGAATTACAGATAATTAAGGAGGATTTCAACAGAATGAATATCAAAAACATGTTAAAGAATTTTATCAACGGAACCGATGACAATTATATCGAAAGCGACGACGCAAATTTTGAAGATGATTTCGACTTTGCGCCCTCAGCTCCCGCACAGGAAGAACCTGTTGAAAAGCAGACAAAATCAAAGTTCAATATTCCCAGGAACGAAAAGTCACAGGCTTCCAATGTTGTTAATTTAAATTCCTCAAAACCTGCAGCATCCGCACCCAAGCCGCATGTTGTTTTTCAGAAGATCGACAGATTTGAAGAGGTAGCAACTGTTGCGGATGTTCTCAATCAGAAGAGAATCGTTATCCTTAATCTTGAAACCTGTCCTAATGATGTTTCGCAGAGAATTATAGATTTTCTTTATGGCGTTGCCTATGCAAATCACGGAGAATTCAAAAAGGTTGCGGGCAGAGCATACATAATCACACCCAACAATGTTCCTGTTTCAGGCGAACTTATTGATGAGATTGCCGGTATGGGTGAAGTTGAAGAATATTGATTTTTAACACTTAAAGAAAGGTGATAAATTATGCTTAAAACAGAACAGATTCTCAATGCAAAGTTTACCCCCGTGAGCAAAGGTACATACAGTGCGGAAGAAGTTGATTCTTTCCTTAAGACTGTCGCAGATTCATATGAGCAGTCACTCAATGAAAACAGAGAACTTATAAAGAAAATCAGTATCCTTGCAGATAAAATTGAAAGCTACAGAAATGATGAAGAGGCAATAAAGCTCTCTCTTCTTGATGCACACAGAATGGCTGAAACCGTTAACAAGAATGCCAAAGAAAAGGCAGAAAGTCTCGTTTCCGAAGCAGAAGGCAAATCAAAGATTATTCTTGACGGAGCAAACAGACAGTCATCACAGATTATCGATGAGGCAAGAGAAAAAGCAAAAGAAATTGTTGATAATGCAAGAACAGCTGTTGCATCTCTTACTGATAGAGCACAGAAAGAAACCGACCTTGCAATTGCTTCCGCAAGAACAAAGTCAGCTGAAATAATCAGCATAGCAGAGGAAAAGGGTAATGAGATTATCGGAACAAGCAAGCAGTCTTATGACTTCTATTCAAGTGAGCTTGCAAGACTCAAGGCTGAAACTGAAAAGTTCAAGGCTCTGATTTTAGATATCTGCAACAATCAGATTAACCTTGTTAATGATATTCCCGAGGTTGTGATTGAGAATACCGCTGTCACGGAAGAGCCTGAAGCTGAAGAAATAATTGAAGAAGCAATCGAAGTTGCAGATATTCCTGAACCCGAAGAAATCATTGAACCTGAGATTGAGGAAGAAGCAACGCAGGAAATTGCTCCCGAAGCTATTTTTGTTCCCGAGGCTGCAGAAAATGCCTCTGAAGAAGAACTGGTTGAAGAACCTGAAACAGTTGAGAAAATAATCGAAGAAACTGAAGAAGATACAGAGGTCGCAACAATCGAGGTTTCTGAAGATACAGATGATCTTTTCAGTCTTATCGATGAAATGGATTTTGATGATAATTTCATTGCTTCAAGCATTGACGAGATTGTTCCGTCAAAAACTGAGACAACTGTGGATGTACCCGATGTTGATATAAGTTTTGAAGAGATTGAAAAAGAAACAGAAGAAAAGATTGTTCTTACAGATGAAGAAGATGAATTTGAAGGCTTCAGCGTAAATCTTGATGATATTGAGTCAGACGAAGAGGATGATGATATCACTTCGCTTTTTGACAGCCTTTTTGATGATTGATAATGTGAGGTTTTTATGTTTCAGGCAATATCTATTGCGGTAATAATAGTTTTAACTCTGATTGACCAGTTGACCAAATATGCAGCTGTTTCAACTGTTATGGTTAACGGTCCGAAGCAGTTTTTGTTCGGACTTTTTCAATTCAGATATGTTGAGAATACCGGGGCGGCATTCAGCTCGTTTTCAGATAACACTTTGTTGCTTTCTGTTGTTACGGTAATTGTTGTTGTGATTGGTATTGTTGTTCTTATGACAAAGAAACTTAAACCGATGTTTGTAAATGTCTGCATTCTGCTTATTCTTTCAGGCGGAATAGGTAATGTTATTGACAGAATCCGTCTCGGATATGTTGTTGATTTCATTGAACCGCTTTTTATCGATTTTGCGGTTTTTAACTTTGCCGATTGCTGCATAACAGTGGGTGCTTTTATGCTTATCGGTTATGAAATTTACGATTTAATAAAAGATTATAAGCAGAGAAAAATAAAAAATGATTGAAAAAATTGAGAATCTTGAATATAACGAAATAATATCATTGAAAATTGATGAGGAAAGCGCAGGAATCCGCGTGGATAAGATTCTTTCTGAGTCTCTTGAAAGTTATTCTCGCTCATTTATTCAGAATTTGTTTTCAGAAGGTCTTGTTACTTCAGCGAAGAAACAGATTAGTAAGAGTTATAAACCTAAAAACGGAGAAATAATTGAATTTACTGTTCCTGAGCCCGCCTCTCTTTCTTTGGAGCCTGAAAATATTCCTCTGGAAATAGCTTATGAGGATGAGCATTTGCTTGTTGTTAATAAGCCGAGAGGAATGGTTGTTCATCCGGCGCCTGGAAATTACAGCGGAACACTTGTCAATGCGCTCTTATGGCATTGTAAAGGAAAACTATCAGGGATTAACGGAGTTGCAAGACCCGGAATTGTTCACAGAATAGATAAGGACACAAGCGGTCTTTTACTTGTTGCGAAGGATGATATTGCGCATATCTCGCTTTCTGAACAGATAAAGGCACATACTCTTGACAGAGAATATCGTGCTGTTATACACGGTCATCTTAAAGAGTTGAACGGGATTGTGGATGCACCGATCGGACGAAGTGCAACTGACAGAAAAAAGATGTGTGTAACGCAGAAAAATTCAAAAAATGCGGTAACGCATTATGAGGTTCTTGAAGAGTATGGGAATTTTTCTTTCATAAAGCTTAAACTCGAAACCGGACGAACTCATCAGATAAGGGTTCATATGTCTCATCTCGGACATCCTGTTGCGGGTGACCTTGTATACGGTCCGAAAAACGGAGTTTCTTCGCTTAACGGACAATGTTTACACGCGGGAGTTCTCGGTTTTGTTCATCCCGTTACTAAAGAGTTTATCCGCGTTGAAGCACCTCTTCCCGAATATTTTGTTAATTTTATTGAAGGAATAAAGAAATGAGTTCAAAAAAAAATTACTCAGATTGGCTTATAGCTTCCGATATTGACGGAACTTTAAACAACAAAATGCGAAAACTTCCAAAGCGCAACAAGGATGCGATAGAAAGATTTGTTGCAAATGGCGGCAGATTTACTCTGGCATCCGGAAGAAGTCCTAAATCAATGGAAAAACATTTCAAGAAGCTTCCGTTAGATGGGACTCCTGCTGTTGTTATAAACGGAGCGGGGATTTACGATTTCGGTAAGGATGAAATGATTTATTTCAGTTCAATCAACGAAAATGGTGTAGAGCTTGCAATTGAATGCGCAAAAAAATTTCCGATGGTCGATGTTATTGTTGTTGCAAAAGATATTATCTATATAACAGGAATCGGATGGTTTGGCAGATTCTTTGTTGCTCCGGATAATCTTAAACACAAGCACATAAAAAATATTGAAAATGTACCGAAAGAGAATTGGGGAAAGGTTATTTTTTCGGGTTTACCCCATCACATAAAAAAGGTTCAGAAATTTTTTGAGTCTCTCAACAGTTCTGATTTAACATTGATGTCCTCATCTGTTGCGAGTTTTGAGGTTCTTGCGGCAAATACACATAAGGGAACCGCTGTAATGAAGCTTGCGGAGATTCTCGGTATTGAACAGTCACACACCTGCGCTATAGGTGATTATTTCAACGATTATGATATGCTTAAAACAGTCGGTATTCCTGCTTGCTGCGGACAGGCGCCCAAGGAATTAAAAGCAATTTCCGAATTCGTTGCCTGCCATTGCAACAAAGGTGCCGTAGCTGATTTTATTGAATATATTGAATCCAAATAAAACAGGAGGTGTCTGCATAATGGATGCAGCAATCAAAAAACAGTTAAAAATTAAGGCATGCAAGGCAAGAATGGGTATTATTGAAAGTGTGTTCAATGCGAAGTCGGGACATCCCGGCGGTTCGCTTTCTTGCGTTGATATTGTCACATATTTATATAATAACCATATGAATATTGACCCTCAGAATCCCACAGATGAAAACAGAGACAGATTTGTTCTTTCGAAAGGACATGCAGCACCTGCACTTTATGCTGTTCTTGCTAACAGAGGTTATTTTCCCGTTGATGTGCTGAAAACCCTTCGTAAGAGTGATTCGATACTTCAGGGACATCCCAGTATCAAATACACTCCCGGTGTTGATATGTGTACAGGCTCGCTCGGTCAGGGTATTTCTGCTGCTTGCGGTATGGCACTTGGCGGAAAGCTTTCAGGAAAGAGCTTCAGAGTATTTGCGGTTCTCGGAGATGGCGAAATTCAGGAAGGTCAGGTTTGGGAGGCAGCTATGTATGCTTCTGCAAAAGGACTTGATAATCTTGTTGCAGTTGTTGATAACAACGGTCTTCAGATTGACGGAACAATCGCTGAGGTTAACTCACCTTATCCCATTGCTGAAAAGTTTAAATCATTTGGCTGGAATGTAATTGAAATCTGTGCTCATTGCTTTGATGAAATTGATGCGGCATTCAATGCGGCTGCTGAATTCAAGGGTAAGCCTACAGTTATCGTTGCAAACAGCGTTAAGGGTAAAGGTGTATCTTTTATGGAAAACCAGGTCAGCTGGCATGGCTCCGCTCCCAACGCAGAGCAGTACGAACAGGCAATGGCAGAACTTACACAGGCTCTCGCAGAGCTTGAAGCATAATCGGAGGGGTGAATTGAAATGGCAGATGTAATTAAGACTGCAACTCGTGATGCATACGGCAAAGCTCTTGTAGAGCTTGGCGAAAAAAATGATAAAGTTATAGTTCTTGATGCTGACCTTGCGGCGGCAACAAAGACAGGAATGTTCAAGAAAGCTTTTCCCGAAAGATTTTTTGATTCGGGTATTGCTGAGTCAAATATGATGGGTGTTGCAGCAGGTCTTGCAACAACAGGCTATACAGTATTTGCAAGCACATTCGCAATGTTTGCTGCCGGACGTGCATATGAGCAGGTAAGAAACTCAATTGCTTATCCTCATCTCAATGTTAAAATCGGTGCAACTCACGCGGGTATTTCCGTTGGTGAAGACGGTGCAAGCCATCAGTGCTGCGAAGATATTGCTCTTATGAGAGCTATTCCCGGTATGGTTATCATTAACCCTGCTGATGATATTGAAGCAAGAGCAGCAGTCCTTGCGGCTGCTGAATATGAAGGTCCTGTTTATATGAGATTCGGCAGACTTGCCGTTCCCAGAGTTTTTGATGAGGACTATAAGTTTGAGATTGGCAAGGCTGTTACTCTTAAAGAGGGCACAGATGTAACAATCTGCGCAACCGGTCTTATGGTTAATGAAGCTATTGAGGCTCAGAAGCTTCTTGAGGCTGAAGGAATCAGTGCTGAAATCATCAATGTTCACACTATAAAGCCCCTTGATGCTGATACAATCTGTGCTTCCGCAAAGAAGACAGGCGCTGTTGTAACTGCTGAAGAACACAGTGTTATCGGCGGTCTCGGAAGTGCTGTTGCAGAAGCAATCTGCGAAAACGGAACTTGCGTTCCCGTTGTTAAGCTCGGCGTTAATGACTGCTTCGGCAAATCAGGCCCTGCTGTAGAACTTCTTCATATTTACGGTCTTGATGCACAGAATATTGTTGAGAAGGCTAAAAAGGCAATCTCTATGAAATAATTGTATGGCGGCTGCTTTGTATTTAATGCAGAGCAACCGCCTGTTTAAGAATTTACGAGGTGTTATTTTGACTAATTCTTCAAACTTCAAAATGTCAAAAAAACTTAAAGCCGGACTTGTTTCAGCTGCGGCTATAATAGTTGTTTTGTGTATAGCCGTGATAATAGGCATTATTGCGGGCAAAAACAATCCTGAAAACAGCAGAATAGTTGTCTATTCCAAAAATAACAGCAATATAATACGGATTGATGATAAAGAAAAGGTTATATCTCTTGAAGGATCGAGCGGCTTTAAATGTGATGACAAAAACAGCAGAGTTTTCTTCACGACAGAATCCGGCTATTCTGAGGGACTTTTTGACTTATATTATGTTGAGGTTGAGAAAGGCGAAATAACTGAACCGAAACTTATTGATTATGCTGTTGAAAAGAATTTCAGCGTTTCTTCGGGTAAGGTTTATTATCTCAAATTCAATAACAAAAACAGCGCAAACGACGGATGCGTCTGCGATATTGATGAGAATAGAATTGAAGTTTTTTCACAGAATGTTGAAGAAATATATGATTTGGAAGGAACTGAAACTGTTTATTTCATCAAGATGCACGGTAATTCACAAGTTCTTTATGAATATTCTGAAGGTACACCGCGTGAATTGAGCAGAGGAATTGAAACCGTTTACAGCTATGATAATGATGAAAAACCGCATCTGCTTTTTGAAAGAAGCTCTCAGTCGGAAGTTGCATCAAAAGAACTTTATATTGTGTATTCCGGAGAATCTCCTGAACTTATCTGTGACAGTGTAAGTACTGTTATGTATGATAATTACGAATCGGGCGGAAACCTTTATTATTTCACAACATCGAAGGATAGTGTTTCCTGGAGTTATGTTATTTCAGACAGTTATGCCGAAACAGATTTGGTAATGACTAAACCTAAGAGAACTGATTTCTTTTCGTTTTTTGGTATTTCAACCGAATACAACGAAGCATTAAGAAAATATCAGGATAAACTTGTTCGTGACGAAATAAGAGAAACACTTAATATTATGACTGAAACAGGAGAGTTTTCCGCTCCTGTTTTCACAGCATTTGCTTATAATTCAAACGGAACATTCAAATTGGCTGAAAATATCGACCCTTCAAAAGTGTATACAGTATCAGCTTACGGTGAACCCAAAATCATTTTTGAAAGCGTTGAGGTTGAAGCTGAACAAACAGATATGGATACTCTTGTTACCATTGCGCAGAGAAGTACAATGGCGGAAGTCCTTGATTATGCAAGAACTCTCGTTGCCGAAAGTGTAGCATCAAAAGGGATGGAAATTACTGTGTATTCAGAGGACTCGGGTCCTGTTGTTTCCGCTTTGAGTGAGTATGACAAAACAAAAACTTTGTTCTCATTTTCTGATGACGGTAGCAGAGTTTATGCTTTTGAGAGAGGAAGTCAGGCAGGAAAGCTTACTCTATACACTAATTCAATCAATTCAGAGCATAAGGTGTCTGACAGAGAAAATGTTTCTGCCGATGTTTCATCTTATTGGTTCGAGGATGACAAGGTCGTTTATATGAAGGCTGATATCGGAAAAGATACAGGAGATATTTATGTTTACAACGGCAAGGAGAGCGTAAAGATTTCCAATGCGGCTAATGCTTTTGTGCTCAGCGGTAAAGAAGATGTCATTGTTCTGAAAAATAATGATCATACTGCTTCCGAACCTGTAGCTGACTATTATTACTGCAATGAAAAGAAAGAAGAACTAATCGGAAACGAAATAATTGCATCAACTTTTGTTCATAACAATCAGGGTGCAGCCGCTTATATTACAAAGAACAACAGAAAACTTTATGTTTTTGACGGTGAGGATGCAGGTGTAATTTCGGACAATGTGGATGAAATACTGTTTTTCAATTGACGGTTTGTGAAAGGAAAAGAAATATGAGTTCAGATAAAATATTAAAAAAATCAGCATTCGGCGGCTTCAAAAAAGAAGGAGTACTGAATTACGTGGAAGAACTTCAGGCTGAGATTCTTTCGCTGAAAAAAGAGTTGAATAATACTGTTTCTTGTGAAGAAAACAATAAGCTTGAAGAGAAATGCAAACAATATGAAGTGAGCATAAACAAGATGGATTCTGACAAGAAGCTGCTTGAAGCTGAAATTTTAAGACTTTCGGAAGAAAATAAAGTTTTGACATCAAAATATGAAGAATCACTTAAAAGTATTTCTGATTATGAAGCGAAGATCATTCTTTGCGAAACTAAACTTGCTGAAATTGAAAAGAAGTTCATAGAAATTGAAGTCCTTTATGAGAATGCATCACAAACTGACAACAAAGCAAATGCGATGATGCTTGATGCTGTGAATTATTCCGAAAAGCTTATTGCAAAAGCAAATGAAAAGGTTGATTTGGCAATGGCTGACGCTGCATCGGTGCTTAAAAATGCGTTTGCCGTTGCAGCAGATGCTTCGGATAAGCTCAGAACGTCAAAAAATAATTATGAATGTTCTACTGTTGCTCTCGATAATGCGTTGAACAATCTTAAAACGACTCTTTCGGGACTTGCTGAAAATTTTGCAATACAAGCGGAAAACGAGGCTGATTTTAATGGCTGAGTATTCTTTTAACATAAGCGAAATTAAAGATTATACTGTAATTATTAAAGCAGGAGACAGAGTGTTACTCAGCGGTACGGTTTATACCGCAAGGGATGCAGCTCACAAGAGAGTATTTGAACTTCTTGATAATAATAAAGAGCTTCCTTTTGATCTTGACGGTGCCTGTATATATTTTGCGGGCCCCACGCCAACTCCTGAAGGCAGAGTAATCGGAAGTTGCGGACCGACAACGTCCGGCAGAATGGATGTTTATTCGCCGCGTTTACTTGATCTCGGATTGTCAGCAATGATTGGCAAGGGTGAAAGAAACGAAGAGGTCTGCGATGCGATTGTCAGAAACAAAGCGGTATATTTTTGTGCGATAGGTGGCGCAGGCGCCCTTTGCAGTAAAAGCATTGTTGCCTGCCAAGAAATTGCATTCAAAGATCTTGGTTGCGAAAGTGTAAAAATGCTTGAATTTAATGAATTTCCCGTTATAGTTGCAATAGATTCATTTGGTGGAAATCTGTTTAAATAATAAAAATCCCGTCTTACTGAAAGACGGGATTTTTGTTATACCAAAAGCATAATGAATATCGGAATAAATAAAAGAATAATATTGAGAACTCTGCTTGTGAAAGCATTTTTTACCCTTTTCCATTTAACGTTTTCCCAAGCCGAAACAATAAGGATGACTGCGCAGGAATGAACAGGAATTCTTGCAAGATTATCTTTAAAAATAATTATAAACAAAGCCAGAATTAAAGCGGCAGGAATGCCTTTGATTATTGACTTATCGATTTTCTTCGGAATAAAGCACATTGTTGGAGAAAGAAAGATGTTTATAATTCCGGTTGTCAGATATTCTTTCTTTGAACAATCGTTGCAAGACATAGAATAAATATTAGATAATCCTATTACGATGCCAAGCAATACTGATACGATAATTCCTGAAAGAGTTATATTTGTGCTGTGTTCAAAAGTGAAAGGTCCTGCTTCGTTTATTGCGGTAATCATATCGGGGGGATTGAGAAAATAATTGAGTCCGAGTGTAACAGCCAGAGCGATAAACATAGGGCTTATTGTTTTGCATACTGATTTAAATTTCCTGGGAAAAGTAATGAGAATAACCATTGTTATTGTGCCGTAAAGAACTCCTCGCCAATTTCCGTGGAAACCCAGTGAAAGATATGAAGCTATCATTTCTCTCGGTGTTGTTCCGGAAGCACCGATACCGAAGTAATTTGTTGTTTGCATAACAGTCATAACAATGGCTGTGCCGAGCATTATGCCGCTGATTACGGATGATTTTCGGATTTGATTTGTCTTTTGTGAAATATTATATCCGAAACATAAAACTGTTGCTGCAATCAGTAGTGTAACTGCTGCCGCAATGCTTCCGTAAACAGAAAAAGCAAAAGATAAAATCAGAAAATTGAACAAAGTCGGCATCAATGATTTGTAGTCAGCTTCACTGATAAACAGCGAAATAATAACAGCTGCAAAGGACATTCTGAGTATTCCTGCATCGCTGCAGACGCCCATACTGAAAAGCAGAGGAAAAATGAATGTTAAAGAAACAAGTATTTTTTTAAAAAATGAGTTGTTTATTAAAAAAGACAAAGCATAAACCTCTTTTTCATTTTATTTCCTGATATAGTTTACATTAAAAATCAAAACTATACAAGAGATTTTAAAAAACTTTTTATAAAGTATGGTAATATTTTTGTATTTGTGATAATATAAACACAATATTGTTTATTGGAGAAAAAAATGAAGAAAACAAATGCTAAAAAAGTAGCAACTTGGATTATAGTCCCTCTTATGGCGGCAATTTTTATTCTTGATATTGCAACTGTTGCGATTGGTAATAAATACTGCAGACAGTTTGCAGTGTTGCAGGAAACATTTAATTATGAAAACGGAGATGACAGAATACATTTCCTGAACACTGCAAATTCCGATGCAATTCTGATTGAAAGTAACGGCAGATTTGCACTTGTTGATGCGGGAGAAGGTAATAATAATCCAAGAAGAAAAACGGCATATAAGGGCTATGAAACTGAGGTCGTTGAATATATTAAAAAGGTTGCATCGGACAAAAACGGTGTTGCAAATCTTGAGTTTATTCTCGGTACCCACTATCATTATGACCATATCGGATCGTTCAACGCAGTTATAAATGACAGCAATATAAAGATTAACAAGGCTTATTTTAAAAATTTTAACCCCGAAATTGCCAAAGAATATGAAATTAACCGTTGGAAAATAGGGGAGACTTATTCGGAGATTATAAAAGACCTTAATTCTCTCGGAGTTGAAATTATAAATAATCTGCCTGAAGATGAATTTGAATTCGGTGATTTCAAACTGCAGTTTTTCAATGTCCGTACAGGTAAGGATTTTAACGGCAAAGGTGAAAATGCCGCAAGTGTTGGAGTTAAAGTAACAAAGAAAGAAAAATCGGCATTTCTTGCCGCAGATATCACTAAATCTACGGGTCTCGAAAAGATTGTTGCGCCTCTTGTGGGCGATGTTGACCTTTTGAAGCTTGGTCATCACGGATATTTCGGTTCTTCATCAAAGGAATTTTTGAGTATTCTCAAACCCGAAATTGCTATTGTTACCAATCAGCTCGGAAAGGTTTATCCAAATGTAAAATGGAATCTGACAATGTCGGCAAAAGTGCCGTTTTATGCAACATATGACAACAATGGTATTATTGCCACTTTTACTGATGACTCGCGTATTATTCTTACAAATAATATACATTGATGATTGTAAAACTTTTATTAAAATTAGTTATCGTTGATTGACAAATATTATCTGAATTGTTAATATGATAACAATAAATAATGGAATGGTATGACTTTATGAATCTTACTTGCTATGATTATTTGAAAATGCATGCAAACAGACTCGGTGATTATGATGCTGTTCTTGCCTTCGGCACCAGAACCAAGCTTTCAAAAATAATCAGCGATGCTGACGCAATTGCTTCATATATCAATTCAATCGGAATAAAAAGCGGGGATGTTGTAACTGTTTTTCTGCCTAATGTTGTGCACGCATTTGTAACTTTTTATGCGCTTAACAAGATAGGTGTTATTGCTAACATTGTGCATCCTCTTACCTCTCCCGAAGTTCTTAAAGAAAATATTGAAACAACAAAATCCAAAGCTTGTTTCTTGCTTGATATTCTTGCAGCTGATTATGCAAAAATGCTTAATGAAACAGGTATACCTTGTATTATTTGTTCAAACTCTGATTATGTACTTGCACCGATTGTTCCCGCATTCAGAGTTTTTGAAATGGTAAAAGGCAAGGGTGTTGGAGAATTTAAGAATTCAATAAGGTATCTTAAAGCTGTTTCAGAAGGTAAAAACAAGAAAACAGTTGACTGCCATGACGGTTCAAAGATAGCGGTATATCTTCATGGCGGCGGAACAACAGGTAAAAGCAAAACAATAATGCTTACAAGCAACAATTTCAATAATCTTGCCGAGAAACTTAATACACTTGATGTTCCCCATAAAGCAGGAGACGAATATTCGCTTTTTGTTCTTCCTATGTTCCATGCGTTCGGTTTGGGTATTGCAATGCATTTTCCCATAACGCACGGTTTTACATCTATTCCTATGCCTCAGTTCAATGCTGAAACCGCAAATAAACATATGAAAAAGCACAAGGTTACATTTGTTCTTGGTGTTCCCAATATGTTTAAAAAGCTTATGGAAGATAAGGGGTTTGATGGACCTCATCTTAAAAATCTTCGCCTTGTTTTCTGTGGCGGTGATTTTCTTTCTGAAAGACTTGTTAAAGAGTTCAATGCAACAGTTGCAAAGCACGGAGGAAAGGGTAAGCTTTTCAGGGGATACGGATTAACTGAGGTTTCATCGGTTTGTACAGTTAACACTTATAAAGATTGCAGAGAAGACTCCATTGGAAAGCCGCTTGGTGATTTGCGCGTTGAAGTGTGGGATGAAATGAAAAATCCGCTTCCTGCAGGTCAGACGGGTGAGCTCGTTGTCACGGGTGACACCGTGATGCTTGGCTATTTTAACGGTGATAACACTGTAAGAAATGACGGTGTATATGTTGATAAGAACGGTATCCGTTGGGTTCTGACGGGTGACTTGGGATACAAAGATTCTGACGGATTCATATTTTTCACGGGAAGAAAGAAAAGAATGATTATAATTTCGGGATATAATGTTTATCCGTCAGATATTGAAAATGCAGTTCTTAATCTTTCGTTTGTAAATGAAGCTTGTGCTGTTCAAGGCTATATCAAAAATAAACCTTGCGTCAAGCTTTGCGTAACATTGAAGCATCCGATGAATCATAATGATGCCATTGACCAGATTCAGATGTATTGCAAAAAGAATCTTGCAAGATTTTCTTGCCCGAGAAAGATTGAAATTATGGAAGCTTTCCCGAGAACAAAAATGGCTAAGATTGACTTTATGTCACTTTCTGATAAATATGAACCTATAAAATAATAAGGAGAATTGAATAATGAGCAAACAGATAAGACCTGTTCAGTCAGGTGATATTACAGCGACAATGAAAACAACACTCGGTGAGATTAAGATTCTTCTTTTCCCCGACGCAGCACCCAAAACTGTTGAAAACTTTACAACACATGCAAAAAACGGATATTATAACGGCATTATTTTCCATCGTGTTATCCCTGATTTTATGATTCAGGGCGGTGACCCTACAGGCACCGGCAGAGGCGGCGAAAGCATCTGGGGCAGAAGCTTTGAAGATGAATTCAGCGTTGATTATCATAATATCAGAGGCGCGCTTTCAATGGCAAATGCAGGACCTTCAACAAACGGAAGCCAGTTCTTTATTGTTCAGGCAAAAGAGGTTGACAGTGGCCTTCTTTCTCAGATGGAACAGCTTTCAGACAGAGGCTTCCCCACAGAGTGTGTTGAGGATTACAGAGAACTCGGCGGAACACCCTGGCTTGACTTCAAACACACCGTTTTCGGACAGGTTGTCGAAGGAATGGATGTTGTTGATGCTATAGCATCTGTTAAAACCGGCTATGCAGATAAACCTGTTGAAGACGTTGTTATCCTTGGTATTGACGTTGAAGAAATTGCATAATCAAAACAAAAAAGCCACCCCTAAGGGTGGCTTTAATTTATTTATTCAGCAAATGCTTTTTCGATTTCTGCAATAACTTCATCAACGTCTGATTTAACAACAAGCATTGCAATCTCGATTTCTGAAGTTGTTATCATTCTGACGTCGGCACCAACATCTGCGGCAGCTTTGAAAACCTTTGCGGAAACACCTGGTGTGTTTCTCATAGCTTCGCCGCTGATGGTAAGCTTGCAATTACCGCTGCTTACACTGATTTTTGTTTTAGGATTTTTATTTCTGAGTTCAGATGCGATAGAAAGTACAGAAACAAAATCTTTATCGTTAACCGTGAATGAAAATCCTGAACTTGAACCGCTGAGAGGAAACTGCGAAATCATATCAACGTCAATTCCCGCATCAGCAATCATCTTGAAAACTTCAGCTATATGAGCGATATCGGCAGGGGAATCGCAGAGAGAAAAAAGTGTTACATCCTCTGTGATATAAATATTATCAACAAGTCTCATGTTAAACCTCCGATATTTTATTCAAGCATATCTGACATACTGTAAAGTCCTGATTTTTTATCACAGATAAACTTTGCGGCATTAACTGCCCCTGTAGCAAAAAGAGATTTGCTTCTTGCACTGTGGGAAATCTTAATGATTTCATCAAGCCCCGCAAATATTATTTCGTGTTCACCTGTTATTGTTCCGCCTCTTACTGCGTGAATACCGATTTCATTCTTTGTACGTTTTTCACGTTTTGAATGTCTGTCATATTCATATTTAATATCGCTTTCGAGCTCTCCTTTGATTGCATCGGCAATCATAAGAGCTGTTCCGCTCGGAGCATCAATTTTCTGATTGTGATGCATTTCAACGATTTCAATATCAAAAGTATCACCAAGAACTTTTGCAGCCTTTTTTGCAAGCTCACAGATAAGGTTAACACCGAGAGACATATTGGCACTAAAGAAAACAGGAATCTTTTCCGAAGCGGCTTTTACAAGTGAAATCTGAGTGTCGCTGAGTCCTGTTGTTGAAATAACAGCGGGTAATGATTTCATTACCGCAAATTCAAGAAGACCGCTTAATGCAGACGGATTAGAGAAATCAATAATTACATCTGAATTTTGAATAAGGTCTTCCGGAATCAGCATAGGAGAAGTGAATACGGGGTAATCGTTAGCGGTTTCTGTATAAAGGTCAACTCCGCAAACAATTCTGCAGTCCTGCATTTCGTTCACCAGGTTTGTTACCGCTCTGCCCATTTTGCCGTTACAGCCGCTTAAAATAATTCCTGTCATTTAATGTACCTCTGAGATTTATTTTACAAGTCCGTGTTTGATAAGTGTATTGCGAAGGGTTTCTCTTGCAGAATCTGTCATTTTGTAAAGAGGAAGTCTGCAATCGCCGACATCCATACCCATCATATTCATTGCTTCCTTAACAGGAATGGGGTTAACGTCGATAAAGAGATTGTTGCAAAGATCAAGATATTCAAGCTGAAGCTTACGGCTTCCTTCAAAATCTCCTTCAAGGAATTTTGCGGGAATGTCGTGTGCAACCTTGGGGAGAATGTTTGAAAGAACAGAAATACTTCCCTTGCCGCCCAATGACATAAGAGCAGTTACCTGATCGTCATTACCTGAGTAAACAGAGAAATCGGGACCGCAAAGAGAAATTGTTTTAGCAACAGCCGAAATATCTCCGCTTGCTTCCTTTGTTCCTACAATTCTGGGATGCTTTGCAAGTTCAACATAAGTTTCAGGAAGAATGTTGACACCTGTTCTTGAGGGAACATTATATGTGATAATGGGAACACTTACTCTGTCAGCAATATAATTGTAATGCTGAATAAGACCGCGCTGTGATGTTTTATTATAATAAGGTGTTACTGAAAGAAGAGCATCTACACCTGCTTTTTCAGCCTCATTAGAGAGTTTTACAGCGTAATTTGAATCGTTGCTGCCGGTACCTGCGATAACAGGAATTCTCTTGTTAACAACCTCAACAGTATATCTTATAGCTTCCGAATGCTCCTCGTGGTCAAGCGTTGAGCCTTCGCCTGTTGTTCCGCAGATTATTATGGCATCGGTGCCGTTTGCAATCTGAAACTCAAGAAGTTCAGCAAGCTTATTGAAGTTTACTTTGTTATCCTGAGTGAATGGTGTTACTATTGCTACACCTGCACCTGTAAAAACTGTTTGCTTCATGTTTGACTCCTTTCGTCAATTAAGCCTTGGGATTGATATAGCCCTGTGCGCAAAGCTGCTCAGCCATAAGAACCGCACCGCCTGCTGCACCTCTGAGGGTATTGTGTGAAAGACAAACAAATTTATAATCGAACTGAGTATCTTCTCTGAGACGACCAACCGAAACAGCCATACCGTTTTCAAGGTTTCTCTGGAGCTTTGTCTGGGGGAGATTATCTTCCTCAAAGTAGTTGAGGAACTGCTTGGGTGCGCTGGGAAGCTCTGCATCCTGGGGATAACCTTTGAATTCTTTCCAGATTTTCTTGATTTCTTCAACGGAAGGCTTGTTTTCGAATCTTACAAAAACAGCCGCCATATGTCCGTCTGATGCGGGCACTCTCAGGCACTGTGCGGTAAAGTTGGGAGAAGTTGCGGGAACGATTTCGTCACCATCAATCTTACCCCAGATTTTAAGAGGTTCTTTTTCTGACTTCTCTTCTTCGCCACCGATATAGGGGATAACGTTATCGATCATTTCGGGCCATGTTTCAAATGTTTTGCCTGCACCTGAAATTGCCTGATATGTGCAAACAAGAACATCTTTTACGCCAAACTCATTGAGGGGATAGAGTGCGGGAACATAGCTCTGAAGTGAGCAGTTTGATTTAACAGCGATAAATCCTCTTTCAGTTCCGAGACGTTTTTTCTGTGAATCAATGATTTTTGCGTGCTCTGTGTTAAGCTCGGGAATAATCATGGGAACGTCGGGAGTGTGTCTGTGCGCACTGTTGTTTGAAACAACGGGGCATTCAGCTTTTGCATAAGCTTCTTCGAGTGCTTTGATTTCATCCTTTTTCATATCAACAGCGCAGAAGATGAAATCAACGGCAGCAGCCATTTTTTCAATATCTGCAGTTGCGTCCATAACAACTATATCACCGATTCTCTCGGGAATTTCGGTTGCCATACACCATTTTGAACCTACAGCATCTTTATACTTCTTGCCTGCTGAACGGGGGCTTGCTGCAAGAGCAACAACATTGAACCAAGGGTGGTCTGCAAGGAGTGTGATGAAACGCTGACCTACCATACCTGTTGCACCGACAACGCCGACATTATAATTCTTCATAAACATAGACCTCTTTTCGGAAATTCTGATTAAATATCTGTTTTTGTTTGACTTGTTTTTAAGCTAATATAAACCTTGACAAAAACTTATAATAATATTATGATTATATAACAGTTTATAGTATTAAGTCAAATAATATTTATAACAAATATATTATAAAAAATTTAAATAATTTGAGGATTTTTAATGAAAAGAAGCGATTTTTATTACGATTTGCCGCAAGAGCTGATTGCGCAGACTCCGGTTGAGCCGAGAGACAGTTCAAGGATGCTCATAATGAAAAAAGAAAGCGGAGAAATCGAACATAAAATTTTCAGAGATGTTATTGAATATTTCAGAAAAGGCGATTGCCTGATTCTTAATAACACAAAGGTTTTACCCGCCAGAATGTACGGAACCAGAATCGACACAGGTGCTGTTGTTGAGTTCCTTCTCCTCAATCAAAGAGAAGCTGATGTCTGGGAAGTTATTACGGGTCCCGGAAAAAAGGCGAGAACAGGTCACAAATTTATGTTTGGCGACGGTTCGTTGAAAGCCGAAATAATTGATGTTCTTCCCGATGGAAACAGAATTGCAAAATTTGATTTCGAGGGAAATTTCTTTGAAGTAATTGATAAAATCGGCGAAATGCCGCTTCCTCATTACATAACCGAAAGACTCGAAAATAAAGACAGATATCAGACTGTTTTTGCAAAAGAACAGGGCAGTGCCGCTGCTCCTACTGCAGGTCTTCATTTTACGCCCGAGCTTCTTGAAAAGATCAAAGAAAAAGGTGTTAAAGTAGGTTTTGTAACGCTTCATGTAGGTCTCGGAACATTCAGACCCGTTAAGGCTGATGACATAAAAGACCATCATATGCATTCGGAGCATTATTATCTTCCTGCTGAAACAGCTAAAATAATAAACGATACAAAAGAAAAAGGCGGACGTGTTTTTGCTGTTGGTACAACCTGTTGCAGAACTCTTGAATCGGTTGCAAGTTTCAGAGGAGAAATATGCGAAGATGACGGTTGGACGGATATATTTATCTATCCCGGCTATGAGTTCAAGTGTATTGATTGTCTTATAACAAACTTTCATTTGCCTGAAAGTACCCTTATAATGCTTGTGAGTGCCTTTTGCGGATATGAGAATACAATGAATGCCTATAAAATTGCCGTTGACGAAAAATACAGATTTTTCAGTTTCGGTGATTCGTGCCTTTTTTATCGAGAATAATTAAACAACGGAGTTAAATATGTACAAACTTATAAAAAAAGAAGGAAAAGCAAGAAGAGGCGAGTTTGTGACTGTTCACGGAACCGTCCAGACACCTGCTTTTATGAATGTTGCAACCTGCGGCGCAATAAAGGGTGCTTTATCAGCTGTTGACCTTAAAGAAATCGGCTGTCAGGTTATGCTTTCAAACACATATCATCTTCACGTCAGACCCGGAGACGATTTAGTTCGCGACATGGGCGGACTTCATAAATTTACCGCATGGGACGGTCCGATTCTGACCGACAGCGGCGGATTTCAGGTTTTCTCACTTTCTTCATTAAGGAAAATTAAAGAAGAGGGCGTTTATTTTCAGTCACACGTTGACGGAAAGCATATTTTTATGGGTCCTGAAGAGAGTATGCGTATACAGTCTAATCTCGGTTCAACAATTGCAATGGCATTTGATGAATGCGTTGAAAACCCGGCAAAATATGAGTATTCCAAACAGTCATGCGAAAGAACAACACGTTGGCTTATCCGTTGCAAAGAAGAAATGAAAAGATTGAATTCGTTGCCTGATACAGTTAACCCCAATCAGCTTCTTTTCGGTATAAATCAAGGTTGCACTTTTGATGATTTACGCGTTGAGCATATGAAAGAAATTGCGGAACTTGACCTTGACGGCTATGCAATAGGCGGCCTTGCCGTTGGTGAGCCGAAAGAAGATATGTATCGCATTATTTCTGCGGTTGAGCCTCATATGCCTGCAGATAAAATCCGTTATCTTATGGGTGTAGGTACTCCCGGAAACATCATTGAAGCAGTTTACAGAGGTGTTGATTTATTTGACTGCGTTATGCCGAGCAGAAACGCACGCCACGGTCATCTTTTCACACAAAAAGGTATCATAAATCTTAACAACAAAAAATATGAACGCGATTCGCTTCCGATTGACCCTGAATGTGATTGCCCCGTATGCAAGCAATTTTCAAGGTCTTATATACGCCATCTGTTTAAAGCAAAAGAAATGCTTGCAATGCGCCTATGTGTTATGCATAACTTGTATTTCTATAATATGCTTATGCAGAGAATCCGTGACAGCATTGATAACGGAACATTTGAAGAGTTCAGAAACAAATATGTTGAACTTTACGATACCAGGATTTAAAATTTGCTAAAATTATTAAAAAGTATTGCATAATTATTTCAGATAATGTATAATATATGCATTATGTTTTGGAGGTTTTCTAATGGACGTTATTTCACTTATGGCTATGATGCCCGGAGCAGCAGGTGCATCAGGCGGAGCTGCAGGTAGCAGCAATCCTTTTTCTTTTGTAATTATCATGGGTGTCATGATTGCATTTATGTATTTCACAATGATCAGACCCCAGAAGAAAAAGCAGAAGGAAGAGCAGGAGATGCGTGACAATCTTCAGGTTGGTGATGAAATCACAACAATCGGCGGTATTGTCGGCAGAGTTGTTACTGTTAAAGATGATTCACTTATTATTGAAACCGGCGCAGACAGAAATAAGATGAAGATTATGCGCTGGGCTATTTCAGCAAACAACACAGCTAACGAAAAGCTTGAAGCTGAAAGAAAGGCTGCTAAGGAAGCTGCTGAAGCTGAAAAGCAGAAGAAGATGGAAGAAGCTGCTGAAAACAGCAAGGCAAAGAGAAAGAAGTCAAAGAAAAAAGACGATACTTTTGATTCCTGATTTTAAGAATAAGAAACGAACTCCCCTCATAATATTGAATGACAGTATTATGAAGGGAGTATTTTTTATGTCTGACAGTATTAAAAAATCCTTTGTGAAAAATAAAGCAAAGGGAAATAAATATATAAAACTTATTTTCAGCGGTCTTGCCGGATTGGGAATTTATTTTTTATTGATGTTTTTGTTCTCTTTTGTTTCTTTAAAGCTTGGCATCGGCGAAACATTTTTTATGCCTTTTGGCTTATTTTGTGCCATTGCAGGAGGGCTTTTCAGCGGTTATTCATCTGCCAGACCATTAATGCAGAAAGGATTACTCTATGGTATGATAGGCGGATTGATTTGCTTATTTCTTTGTTCGGTTATATTGTTTGCGGTTAACGGCGGAACTGCAGGAAGCGGTATTATAATCAATTCAGCTGTTATTCTTATTTCATCGGCTGTCGGAGGAATTCTTGCAGTTGGTTCAAAACCGAAGAGGAAATATTAAAATGAATAAACATTTTATTCTTCCTCTGTGTTTTATTCTGTTTTTTCTATCTTCCTGCTCTGTTCAGAAAAATATCAGTCCGCAGATTTTTACACAGCGCATTACTGAAAAATCAACTGATTTTATAATTGAAAATCAAGCTTTTTATTATAAAGATGATTATATTGTTTTTGCTGATTATAAAGGATTTGACGTTGTTATTAAATTGAAAACTGATGAAAATAATAACATTTGCAAGTTGTGTTTATCTATTGTTGAAAATATAAAAACAGAAGAATTAGAAGATCTGATAAGCATTATAATTGATGTTTATACGCCTGATGAACAAAAAGATATTATTTTAAATGAACTTCACAAAGAAGCTTCAAATTATTATCAAGGTAAGGAACACATTTATTCATTGATAAATGATAAAAACATATATTTTGAAGTTATTGATATTCCTTTGAGCGGCTACACATATCCTGAACTGACACTTAAATCAAACGACAGAATGCAATTCTGAAAGAAAAAGCTCCGATGAAATTCATCGGAGCAGTTTTTTTATATCATTTCTGAAAGAAGAACAGGTCTGCCTTCTGCAACTGATTTCTTTGCTGCAAGAGCAACAAGAATTGAGTTGAGTCCGTCTTCGCCTGTTGTGGGTGTTTCTTTGTCTTCAAGAACTGCCTCAACAAACTGAAGCATTTCATCTCTGAAAGACTGCATATATCTTTCAAGGAAGAAGTAGAGGGGCTTATCTGCAACAACGCCTTCGTCACCCATAAATACAACATTTGTAGGTGTATCATTTGATGCAACAGCTGCACCCTTGCTGCCGAAAACTTCAATTCTCTGGTCATAACCGTAAGCAGCTCTTCTGCTGTTATCGATTACACCTACAGCACCGTTCGCAAACTTGAGGCTGATAACCGCTGTATCAACATCACCGGCTTCGCCGATTGCGGGGTCAACAAGGCAGGTTGCGTTTGCGTAAACTTCTGTTACTTCGCTGCCTGCAAGGAAACGAGCCATATCAAAATCGTGAATGGTCATATCAAGGAACATACCGCCGCTTACTGCTGAATATTCTGCCGGAGGGGGAGCGGGGTCTCTTGATGTAATTTTAACAATATGAACATCGCCGATTTTTCCATCGTTAACCATTGCCCTTACATTTGCAAAGTTATGGTCAAAACGTCTGTTGAAACCAACCTGAAGCTTTACACCTGCTTTGGCAACAGCATCAATAACAGCATTAACTTTTTCAGGAGTAAGATCAACGGGCTTTTCGCAGAAAATATGTTTTCCTGCTTCCGCTGCCTCAATTGCGATGTCCGCATGAGTATCTGTTGATGAACATACGAGAACTGCCTCAACCTCGGGGTCTGCAAGCATCTGCTTATAATCATCATAAATCTTGGGAATATTAAGCTCAGCGGCAACCTTTTCTGCATTTGCTTTAAAAACGTCAGTGATTCCAACAACAGTAGCAGTCGGAACATTATAAGTTATCGACTTTGCGTGAAGGGAACCTATTCTTCCGGCACCAATAATGCCGATTTTAAGTTGCTTCATTTTTATCGGTCCTTTCTTTTTGGGGATTTTAACCCCTTGTTTCTATTTGATTTTATCACATAATTTTTGCGAATTCAACATAAAACTTATCATTTTGAATATTTTTCTTTTGTTGCCATTCCACCTCTGATGTGCCTTTCGGCTTTATTTAAATCAAGCACTTCTCTAACGTTCATATAAAGTGAGGGGTTTAATCTTTTAAGCCTTGTTGCAACGTCCATATGTACGGTTGATTTTGAGATACCGAATTTTTGTGCAGCAGCTCTGACGGTTGTTTTATTTTCAATTATATATTCAGCCAATTCAATTGCTCTTTGTTCAACAATACCTTTCAAAATAAGCCCTCCCAAAAACTAAATCATTAGATTTTATGATAGTTTTTGAGGGAATATAACCTTATAAGCAAAACTCCCGAAGTATTGAAACTCGGGAGTTAATGGTGGGATATATTTTATCTTTCTTCACGGAAGTAAGAAAGACCAAGACTCTGCGGAGGAAGATTTTCTCTTTTACGCTTCATACTGATTATAACAAGAACAAGAATTGTTACAACATAGGGCGCCATTTTGAAAAGTTCCTGTGCGCTCAAAGAAAGATTGGGAATATAGTTGTGGATAATAAGCAATCCGCCGAAAAGGAATGAACCGATTATACCGACAGCGGGCTTCCACACAGCGAATATTACAAGCGCAATTGCAAGCCAGCCTCTGTCACCGAAGCCATCGTTTGACCATACACCGTCCGCATAATCCATAACGTAGTAAAGTCCGCCGAGACCTGCAATGATGCTTCCGATGATTGTTGAGCAGTATTTATATACAGAAACATTGATGCCGGCCGCGTCAGCTGTGGCTGGGTTTTCACCGACAGAGCGAAGATGAAGACCGCTTCTTGTCTTGTTAAAATAAAATGAAGTAAGCAAAGCGATAATTACGGCAACGTATGCGAGAAAACTGTATGATAAGAATATATCGCCGAACCAACCGAGTTTATCAGCAAAAGGAAGACCTGTTTTGAAGCATTTGCTTGTTGCGCTTAATGCAATCGAGGGAACATCGGTATCAAGAAGCTTGATGAGAGAGCCGCCAAAAAAGTTACCGAACCCAACACCGAATGTTGTCAATGCAAGACCTGTTACATTTTGATTTGCTCTGAGAGTAACGGTAAGCAGGCAATAGATAAAGCCCATAACAGCTGACCCAAAAACAGAGGATAAAAGGGGAATGAGTACAGCAAGAATAGGATTTACGGTTTCAACCGATTGTTCATATAGAAAGGCTCCGATAACGCCCGAGATACCGCCAACATACATGACGCCTGCGGTACCCAGGTTTAGATTTCCGCTTTTTTCAGTTATTATTTCACCTGTTGAGCCGAACAGGAGGGGAATTCCCTGAACTATTGCACGCTGAATAAAAGCAATTATCATTTACTGTCCGCCTCCTTTTTGCTTCGGAAATTAACCTTGTAGTTAATGAAGAATTCACATCCGATTATGAAGAATATGATGATACCAGTAATAATTTCCGAGAATGAACTGTTAAGACCGAATGTTGTTGAGATTTCACCTGCACCCTTTTCGAGGAAAACAATTATTAATGCAGTAAGAATCATTGTTATCGGGTTGAATTTTGCAAGCCAGGAAACCATAATAGCGGTGAATCCTCGACCGTCAACGGTGTTGCTTGCGATTGTATGGTTGGTACCGCTTACGAGAAGTAAACCTGCAATGCCGCATATTGCACCTGAAAGAAGTAAGGTTCTGATTATAACTTTCTTAACGTTGATTCCAATATATTTTGCGGTGTTTTCGCTTTCACCAACAACAGAAATTTCATAACCGTGTTTGCTGTATTTAAGGTAAATGTACATTGCTGCAGTTATTAAAGCGACAATGATGATGTTAATGAGATAATCATTATCAGCAATAACGGGAAGCCAGCTTGCGCGGGGAAGAAGAGGGATTTTACCCGAACCTTTGGGAACGGAATAAACAAAGCAGAAATATGAAACAAACTGTATCGCAATATAGTTCATCATAAGGGTAAACAGAGTTTCGTTAGTGTTCCACTGAGCCTTAAATATAGCGGGAATAACCGCCCAAATCGAACCTGCAAACATCGCGGCAACAAACATAACGGGTATCAGAATGTGTGTCGGTAATGATTCACTGAGAAACATTGAACACATTGCGGTTGCAAGTCCACCGATAAGAACCTGACCTTCCGCACCGATATTCCAGAATTTCATTTTGAAAGCAGGCGTTACAGCTAATGAGATGCAAAGAAGAATTGCAATGTCCTGAAGAAGTCTCCAGATTCTTCTTTCTGTTCCGATAGCGCCGTCGATCATTGAGGCGTAAACGCTTATCGGATTCTCACCCGTGAGAAACATTGTAAGAAGGCCGCAGACAATAAGAGCAGCAGCAACAGCAGCAATTCTGATTAACCAGGCTTTAACGGTGGGAATGCTGTCTCTTTTGGTAACAAACACAAGAGGTTCGTGGGATTTTTGTTTTTTACTGCTCATTTGTTTCACCTCCGCTGTGTTTTGTCATCAGAAGACCGATCTCTTCCTTTGTTGCTGTTCTCGCATCAAGAATTCCGGAAATTTCACCCGATGAAATAACCATAATACGGTCACAAAGCTCAAGCAAAACATCAAGGTCTTCACCGACAAATATAACGGCAACGCCTTTGCTTTTCTGACTGTTAAGAAGATTATAAATAAGATAGGATGAGTTTATATCAAGACCTCTTACAGGATATGCCGCCATAAGAACGGTGGGGGAAGATGCTATTTCTCGTCCTACAAGTACTTTCTGAACATTGCCGCCCGAAAGCCGTCTGACAGGAGTGTTGGCGCTCGGAGTAACAACACCGAGATCTTCAATAATCTTGTTGGCAAGCGTTTTTGGTTGCTTTCTTTCAAGGAAAAACGATTTTCCTTTTTTATAGCTTCTGAGCATTATATTGTCAACGATGTCCATATTACCGACAAGACCCATTCCGAGTCTGTCTTCAGGAACAAATGAGAGACGGACACCGAGATCTCTTATCTGAACGGGAGTCTTATCTCTGAGATTTTCTGTTTTGTTATTCTGAGGATTGTGATATAAAATTTCGCCGCAGTTAAGCTTCTGAAGTCCTGCGATTGATTCAAGAAGCTCTCTCTGACCGCTTCCGGCAATTCCTGCAATGCCGAGAATTTCGCCGGCATTTGCATCAAATGAAATATCTTTAAGAACAGTAACGCCTTCACGATTTATGCAACTGATATTCTTGATTTCAATTCTTTTTTCAGAATTCTGCGGTTCAGTTCTTTCGATATTTAAAGAAATCTTTTCGCCAACCATCATTTCCGTAAGCTTTGATTCGTTGGTTTCAGCAGTTGTAACAGTGCCGATATATTCGCCTTTTCTTAAAACTGATACTCTGTCTGAAAGAGCCATAACTTCATTGAGCTTATGCGTAATGATTATTATTGCTTTTCCGTCGACACGCATTCTTCTGAGAATGTCAAAAAGCTTCTGCGTTTCCTGAGGAGTGAGAACGGCAGTAGGTTCGTCAAGAATAAGAATATCGGCGCCTCTGTATAACACTTTGATTATTTCAACTGTCTGCTTCTCCGAAACAGACATCTCATAAATCTTTTTGTTGAGGTCAAGTTCAAAACCATACATTTCACAGATTTTTTTGATTTTTTCAGTTGATGATCTGATATTGAATTTACCGTTGTTTTTAAGTCCGAGAAGAATGTTTTCAACTGCTGAAAAAACATCAACAAGCTTGAAGTGCTGATGAATCATACCGATTTTATAGTCAAAAGCATCTTTCGGAGAATTGATTGAAGCTTCTTCACCGTTTATAAAAATCTGACCGTGATCAGGGTGGTAAATGCCTGAAATCATATTCATTAGTGTTGTTTTACCGCTTCCGTTTTCGCCGAGAATCGATAGAATCTCTCCGTGATAAACAGTAAGACAAACATCTTTGTTAGCAACAATTTTTCCAAATGTTTTTGTTATATTCTTAAGTTCAATTGCGGCTTGGTTGCTCATCTTATACCTCCTGTTTAAGTTTTGAAAAACCGACTGCCGAATATCAATCGGCTTTTGAAAAGCTAAACATAAAATGTTAAGCGGAGCGTTTAGACTCCGCTTAACTTCAATAATAAAATCAGAATGCTGTGTTAAGAGTTTTGATTCCGTCGATTTCAGCAATATCAAAATAAGGTGCTGAACGGAATTCTGATTCGTGGAAATAACCGTCTGCGATTACTTCTGTATCCTTTTCATATGCAGCGTCTGTATCAACGTCAGCCATATATGATGTAAGGGTTTCGCCGCCAACTGTGAATGTTGATGTGTCAAATACATGGCGTGTTCCTGCGATAAGCTCTGCTTTTGCTGCTTCGATTGCTTCTGCCGTGCCTGCAGCCGCAGCCTTATCGTTGATGTCGGTAAGAACTACAGAACCTTCGGGGATACCCTTACACCAGTCAGTAGCAATTTCTTCGCCGTTTACAACGCAGTTAACCATATACTTGAAATAAGGTGTCCAGTCGATTCTTGAAGAAATGATGAATGTGTTGGGGCAAGCTGCAACTGTGCTGCCGTTGTATGAAACGTTGGGAATACCTGCGTTTTCACAAGCTGTGGGAGCGCCCATTGAGTCGGCATGCTGGCTGATAAGTTTACAGCCGTTGCTGATGAGAACGTTTGCTGCTTCTTTTTCCGCAGTTTCATCGTACCATGAACCTGTGAACTGAACTTCCATTGTAACTGTGGGGCAAACTGACTTTGCGCCAAGATAGAATGAAGTGTAGCCTGAAATAACTTCAGCATATGTGAAAGCACCAACATAGCCCATCTTTGCTTCTTCAGCAGTGAACTTGCCTGCATCAATCATTTCATTGAGCTTCATACCTGCTGCGATACCAGCAAGGTAACGTCCCTGATAAATTGAAGCAAATGCATTGTGGAAGTTTTTAAGACCCGCTGTGTGTGCCTTTGTGCCCGTTGCGTGGCAGAACTGCACATCAGGATATTTTTCAGCAGCCTGAATCATGAAATCTTCGTGGCCGAAGCTGTCTGCGAAGATGATGCTGCATCCGCGGTCAACAAGGTCGCAAGCTTCTTCGAAGCATTCGCTGCCTTCGGGAATATTGTACTTGGGAATCATTTCAACGCCGAGTTCTTCACAAGCTGCTTTTGCCGCATTGATGAAGTTGAGGTCATAGGTTGAATTTTCATCGTGAAGGAAAATGAAACCTACCTTAAGGTCTGAAGCAGCATTTTCTGGAGCTTTTGTTGATTCTTTGTTGGGATCATCAGTATTGCTGCCGCAAGCTGCAAGGCTGAAAATAAATACCAGCGAAAGAAGGACTGCAAGGATTTTTTTGAACTTCTGCATTTTGAATTACCTCCAAAATATTAAAATTTATTATCAGCCAAAGATGATGTTTCCTTCATCAATTGACTTAATAATCGCAAGAGACTCAACCCTGTAGCCGAGGGATCGAAGAGCATCGCCGCCGGGCTGGAATCCTTTTTCGATAACAATTCCGACGCCTTCAACAGTTGCGCCCGCTTGATTGATTATGTTGATAAGACCATGAACTGCCTTACCGTTTGCCATAAAATCATCTATAATAAGTATGTGGTCGTTTTCGTTAAGATAATCTTTTGAAATTCCGATTGTGGTTGTTGTACCTTTGGTGAAGGAATAAACATCGGCTTTGTAAATATTGTCACCGACATTACGGTTTGCACCTTTTTTGGCAAATACTACGGGAACGGAGAAATACTGCGCTGCAATGCAGGCGATTCCGATTCCTGAAGCTTCAATAGTGAGTATTTTATTTATTTTATTTGAAGAAAAACGACGGCGGAATTCTTTTCCGATTTCACAAATGAGGTCAACATCAATCTGGTGATTAAGAAACATATCGACTTTGACAACGTCATTGCCGACAGTTTGTCCCTGTTCAACAATTCTTTGCTTAAGTAATTCCATATATATACACCTTATATAAAATTTTATATAATTGATTATAATTCACATATCATTAAAAATCAAGTATATTTTATATAATATGACAGTAAGTTATATTATTTGTTTTTATCTGATAAATAGTTTGTTTTATTGACATTTCAAAGTAAATCTATATAATATGATTGAGTAATATTATAAAAAAGGAGTAATCCTATGTCTTTTATCAGTGTTTTTGACGTTATTGGACCCAATATGGTTGGACCATCAAGTTCACATACCGCAGGTGCCGCTATGATTGCGTTGCTTACAAGAAAAATGATAGGTGACGATATCAAAAAAATAAGATTCATACTTTATGGTTCGTTTGCACAGACATATAAAGGTCACGGAACGGACAGAGCTTTACTTGGCGGTATAATGGGATTTGAAACGGATGATGTCAGAATATGTGATTCTTTTGACCTTGCCAAGCAGGCCGGTATTGATTACAGCTTTGAAACGGATGAAAACGAAGTTGATATTCATCCCAATACCGTTGATATTGTTATTGAATGCAAATCGGGACGACTTCTTACGGTCAGAGGTGAATCACTTGGCGGCGGTAAGGTCAGATTGACAAGAATTAACGGGGTAAAGGTTCATTTTACCGGGGAATATCACGCACTCATTGTTGTACATAAGGATTCGCCGGGTGTTGTTGCGAACGTGACTTCCGTTCTCAGTGTTTGCGAAGTAAATATTGCATATCTTCGCGTTTTTCGAGAAAAGAAAGGCGGAACAGCTTTTACAATTGTTGAATCTGATGAAGAAATAAATGAAAATGCCGTAACAATCATCAAATCAAGCTCTGCGGTTGAGGATGTAATGTGCTTCAAAAGATAAGGAGGGGATAGTATGGACTTTTTTACAGCGGAGGAACTAATAGTTCTTTGCGATAACCATAATAAGTCTATTGCAGATATAATGAGAGAAAGAGAAACTGTTGAGACTGAGGTTTCACTTGAAAACATTGAAAAAAGGATGAAGCATTCTCTTGATATAATGCGTAATTCCGTTCATAAACCACTTCAGGCTGTTAAAAAATCAATAGGCGGATTGATTGGCGGTGAAGCCTCAAAACTTAATGAAAGAAGCAAATCGGGCAAATCAATCTGCGGAAATGTTCTTTCAAAAGTTCTTATGTATTCACAAGCTGTTCCCGAAGTTAACGCGTCAATGGGTGTTATTGTTGCGGCACCTACAGCAGGTTCTGCCGGTGTAGTTCCCGCAATACTTTTTGCACTTGAAGAGGAATTCGGTTTGGATGAAAAAACAGTTATGGATGGACTTTTTACAGCGGGTGCAATAGGATGTCTGCTTATGCGAAATGCATCTGTTTCAGGTGCAGAAGCGGGATGTCAGGCTGAAGTCGGTTCCGCATCAGCTATGGCTGCAGCAGCGGCGGTAATTATGATGGGTGGAACACCAGAACAGGCTTTAGATGCCGCATCGATATCTTTAAGTAATCTTCTCGGTCTTGCTTGTGACCCTCTTGCGGGACTTGTTGAAGTTCCTTGCCAGAGCAGAAATGCAGTTGGTGCTGCAAATGCATTGACTTGTGCTGAAATGGCACTCAGCGGAATCAAGGCTGTTGTTCCGTTTGATGAAATGTCTGAAGCTATGCTCAGAATCGG
>JAZTZD010000080.1:0-3009 GCA_045637305.1 Acutalibacteraceae bacterium | reverse complement strand
ACCTGCATCGTCAAGCACATTTTTCAGCTTTTCAAGGATACGGATATCCGTATTTTCCTTGGGAGTAACAATCATTGTGGCATTTCTGAAAAGATTTCCTCTTGAAGCGTTGAAGCCCGAAAACTGTGTGCCTGCCATAGGATGTGCACCGATAAAGATAAAACCGTTTTCCTCAGCAAGCTTTTCGCAGGGAGCACAGATGGGTCTTTTGACACCGCCGCAATCCGTAACGATTGCACTTTTCTTTATTTTTGAAGCGTATTCATCCACAAAATCAACGGTAGCCTGCGGATAGAGTGCAATGAAAATCATATCCATTGCGCCGATGTTGTCGCCGTTCATTTCGTCTTTTATGGCACCCACCATTTTCGCTGCAAGCAGTGAGCTTCTGTTACGGTCAAGACCAAAAATCTCGTGCTTGCCGCTATCCGTAAGTGCTCTTGCAAGGGAGCCTCCGATAAGCCCTAGACCGACTATACCTATTTTCATAAAATCACCTTAAAACTTTGTCATTATTTCTCTGATTGCATTTGCTTCTTTTACAACCTTTGCGAATTCCTCGGGGCGAAGAGCCTGAGGACCGTCGCAGAGTGCGTGTGTAGGGTCGTTGTGAACTTCAATCATAAGACCGTCTGCGCCAGCAGCAACTGCCGCAAGAGCGAGGGGACGAACCATTCTTGACATACCTGCCGCGTGGCTGGGGTCTGCGATGATTGGCAGATGGGTTTTTTCTTTAAGCAGAGCAATGGCTGAAATATCCATTGTGTTTCTTGTGTAATGTTCAAAAGTTCTTATTCCTCTTTCGCAAAGCATAACTTTGCTGTTGCCGCCTGCCATGATGTATTCGGCGCTCATAAGAAGCTCTTCCATTGTGGCGGAAAGACCTCTTTTGAGAAGAATGGGTTTATCGGTTTTGCCCAGTTCTTTGAGCAGCTCGAAATTCTGCATATTTCTTGCACCCACCTGAATCACGTCAACATCCTCAAAAAGGGGAAGATGAGAAAGATCCATAATTTCTGTTACGATAGGTGCACCCGTGATTTCTCTTGCCTTTCTCAGAAGGTCAAGACCCTCTGCCCTCATGCCCTGGAAAGCGTATGGCGATGTGCGGGGTTTGAATGCACCGCCTCTGAGGAGGTTTGCGCCTGCATTTTTGATGTCTTCGGCGATTGAGCAGATTTGCTCGGTTGACTCAACAGAGCAGGGACCGGCAATAAACTGAAAATTACCGCCGCCGATTTTGTTGCCGCAAACATCGATAACCGTGTCATCGGGATGAAATTTACGGCTTGCTTTTTTGTAGGGTTCACTGATTCTTGCAACCCTGCTTACAATGTTAAGTCCCTCGATAAGGTCGATATCAACGTGGCTTGTATCGCCTACAAGGCCGAGAATGGTTTCATACTGTCCGTTACTGCGGTGGATTTCAAGGTTGAGGCTTTTGAGCCATTCAACAAGATTCTGCACCTGATTTTCGTCTGTTCCTTTTTTAATTGATACAATCATTTCAATTACCTCCGAAAAAAATTAACCCCGCAGCGTAAATTTCGCTGCGGGGTGTTATAAACCTCTGTTATTGTTTTTCAGCAAAACCTACCAGACCCTATCAAATTATTTGATAAAGTAAAAGTAGAAATATGCTGCTGTGAAAACATTTTTAGCCATCTGAGAGAACCTCTTTTGCTTTTGATAGGTACAGAATAGCACCGGAAAATCCGTTTGTCAATACTTTTTCGCAAAAAACTTTAACGATTTAAAGCTTTTTATCGATAAATCAGAAATTTTCAATTTTTATCTGGCACATTGACATAGCTTTGAGCGCATTTTCGTGGCTTTCGGGTGTGACGCCCGCACAGCAGGCGGCATCAACAATAACGGGAACTTCGGGAAGAAACGCTTTGATTATCATTGCGTTTGAAATAACGCAGATATCCGTGCAGAGTCCGATGAGGGTTACGCTTTCAATTTTTTCTTCGTAGGTGTCGTAGGCTTTGAGAAGCTGACCCAGACCGATACTGCCGAAGGTGGGCTTGTCAACGGCTTCTTCCTTTCGCAGAGCTTCAAGAACGGGTGCTATCTGCCAGCCGTCGGTATCTTTGACGCAGTGTTCAACGGGCAGATTTCTGCCTTCCTGAGTTTCAAGGTAATCCGCTTCGTGAGTGTCACGGGTGAAAAGTACTCTGCCGTCAAAATTCTCAATCTTTGATTTTACTGCCGGAAGAATTGCAACCGCTTCGGCGGTGCCCAGCGCACCGTCAATAAAATCATTCTGCATATCAACAACAATCAGGAATTTCATTTTATCACCTCAGTTGAATAAATCGGGGTCGTCTTTGAAGGGATTATCAATACGTTTGGCATTATAATAAGCCTGGGGGAATTTTGGGTTTTCGTTCATAACGGCAAGAGAAGCGTCAACGGCTTCGCTTTCGCCGTTTCTCAAAAGCCTGCCTACAACAACAAGTCTTGCATCCTCAAAATCGTAACAGCAGGTTGAAAGGGTCAGGATTTTATCGTTTTCATTGATATCGACACCCGTAGTATAAAGCTTACGCTTGTCAATTTCCGCAATGTAATCACGGAATTTTGCGTTACCTGCATCGGTGAAAATATAATTGAAAACATGGCCGTTATCGTCGCTTGCCTTACTGTTTGAAATAAAGACCGCATAAATTTTGAATTTGTATTCACGGAAAAGGGTGTTCATCGTAATAACAGGAGCTTTTGCAAAGCCTTCGGTTTCTCTGTATTGTTCCAGTGTGCCGAAAAGCTTGTCATCGTGACGCATATTATGACCGTAGATAATTGTGTTGCGGTCAAGAGAAGCGAGAGAGTTGCGGTAATCAAAGAAAGGTGCACCGTAATTGGTGCTTTTACCGTAAAAATCGCGGCGCTCATAATACTGATTATCCGATGCCTGAACAACGGGAAAATCGATATTCATTTCGCCTATGTTTATCCAACCCGAGAAATCCGTGTTGGACGCATAAAGGTCAGCGTAAGAAGGAT
>JAZTZD010000079.1:0-20337 GCA_045637305.1 Acutalibacteraceae bacterium | reverse complement strand
ATATATGCGATTTTTGCAGATAATTTTCATCTTGACTTTACAATACCTTTTTGATAAAATTAAAAGGCTGATTAAACAGCATATATAATATTTACGCCTCCTTAGTTAAATGGATATAACAGGCCCCTCCTAAGGGTCAGTTGTGGGTTCGATTCCCGCAGGGGGTGCCAGCTTCGATTAGTTTTATCGAAGCTTTTGTTTTTTTGTGAATGGATATAAGAACCTTATGCTGACGCATCAGAACCTTGTTGTTCGCTCACGCTCACAATAACCCCATCCCAAAGTTCAATTGCGAGCTTGATTTCTGCAAGGATTCCATCAACAGATGTATCCATATCAAGGATGCATCTGTTTTTTATTTGAAAAGAGGTTGATTAAATGAACAACAGTCAATATATTTTCGGCGGAAAATGGATAGGTGCCGAAATGTCGCTCGATGACAGATTTGCGCCCGTTTTCAGAAAAACTTTTTCAATTTCAAAGAACGTTGCGGCTGCCGAGGTCTTCATCTGCGGTCTCGGTCTTTTTGAGCTGAAAATCAACGGTGATCTGCCCGATGACAGCGTTCTTAATCCTGCTCATACTCAATACAATAAAACTGTACTTTACAGAAAATTTGATGCTTCCGCACTTTTGCGTGAGGGTGAAAACGTCATAACCGTTGAACTCGGACACAGCTTTTACAACGAAACAACACACGTATGGAAATGGGATGAGGCAAAATGGCGTTCGTGCCCGAAATTCATTTTTGACCTTAATATCAGGTACACGGACGGCACGGCTGAAACAATCCTTTCCGACGAAAGCTGGCTTGTCTGCAAAAACGCTCCGACAACCGAAAACAGCATTTATCTCGGCGAAACACTTGATGCAAACAGACATGAAATGTGCTTTGACGAAAATGCAATTGAAGTCTGTGCACCCGAGGGAAAGCTTAAAGAACAGATTATGCCTCCCATCAGACGCATTGCATCGTACAAGCCCGAAAAAATTGAAAAGATATCCGACAATTGCTATATAGTTACTGCACCCGAAATGATTACGGGATGGGCAAGTCTCAGAATAAATGAGCCTGCAGGCACACAGGTCGTTATTTCCTACGGAGAAAGGCTGAAAGACGACGGACATCTCACCATAATCGGCAAAGGCGAAGGAAGAGATGGAAACTGGTGGCCTCAAGGATATATTCAGCAGGACAAATTTATAAGTAACGGAAAAGAGTATGTTTTTGAGCCTAAATTCTCATATAAAGGCTTCAAATATATTCAGATTGAAAATTATTCATCTGAGCTTACCAAAAACGATATAACTCTCTACAGAGTGGCTAATGATATCAGTATTTATTCGGAATTTTCATGTTCGGATGAAAACATAAATAAACTCCACCGCCTTATGAAAACAACGCTTCTTAACAATTTTCAGGGCAAACCCACCGACACTCCCGTGTGGGAAAAGAACGGCTGGCTTGGCGACCTTAACTGTGCACTTGACAGCATAATGTATAACTTCGACGTCAGAACTTTTCTTTCAAGCTTTACAGACACAATGGCGGATTGCTTTGATGAATACGGATATGTTCCCGTTTTTGCACCTATTGTCGGTTATAGCGGCGGTAATTCACCTGTATGGAACACAGTTTTTGTTTTTGCAACCGAAGCTTTGATAAATTTCTTCGGCATGACCGATTATGCTCTGAATCTTTATCCTGTTTTGCGCAGATATACCGTTAACTACATTGAAGAAATGTCTGAAAAAGATTGGGTATGGGGTGTCAAAGGTCTTGCAGACTGGGTTGCGCCCATCGGCGGCGAATACGATGAGGCTGACCCCAACGATTCCGAAGGTGCGCAGATATGTGCAACAGCCTTCATTTATGCAATGCTCAAATCAATGGCAAACATCGCTTGCTTTCTCGGTAAAACGGAGGATATTGATGAATACCTGCAAGCGGCTGAAAAAATACATTCGGCATTCAATGAGAATTTCTATAATGAGCAGTCCGCAATCTACGAAACAACATTCTGGAATCAGCGCGGCGCACGCACAAAATACCGTCAGACATCAAATCTTCTTCCTCTTGCATTCGGACTTGTGCCCGATGACAAAAAAGATGCTGTAATCAAAAATCTTATCAATGACATTGCAAGCAAGGATTACCACCTCGACACGGGTTGCGTGGGCACAAAATTCATTCTGCCCGTGCTCATCGACTGCGGATATCCCGAAATTGCACACAGAATTCTGACACAAAAAAGCTATCCTTCCTGGTGCTTCTGGCTCGAAAACGGCGCAACATCAGCCTGGGAAAGTTGGGAAAGAACCACACGTTCACAAGACCATTACTTCCTCGGCACATATGAAGAAGCATTGTATTCTCATTTTGCGGGAATCCGAAATATCAGAAACGGATTCAAAGAATTCACTCTCTCCCCCGCTTTTGACTGCGGACTTGAATGGGTTGAAACATCATTTGATTTGCCCCACGGCAAGCTTTCGGTAAGCTGGAAAAAGCTTGATAACGGAACATTCACGGCTGACTTTGATATCCCCGAAGATTCAACCGCAAATGCCGTTCTTTCTGCCAATGGCGGCAAATATGCAACTGTTCTCAACGGCGGAAAACATTCATTCATAATTGATAAAAGCGGAAATGTAACCGTAAAATAACAAAAATCGGCTTGTTCTCACAAGCCGATTTTTTATTTATTCAAAATTGCATATTATATTGTCGCCCTCTGCAGTAACTGATGCCTTCTTAATCGGTGCATCCGCGCTGTCAACGATTTTTGCCGCAACAACATCTTCAACATTGCGTCTGATAACATTGCGAAGGTCACGTGCACCTCGGGGACCGTCAACGGAAAGCTTTGCAATTGTTTCGATTGCTTTGTCATCCCAGACAAACTCAATCCCCTTATCTTCAAGAGGCTCAACAAGCTCCGAAAGCATAAGGACGGCAATTTCTCTGTAGTTTTCCTCGGTAAGGTCGTTGAAAACAACAACCTCATCAACTCTCCCGATAAATTCAGGTCTGAGGAATTCTCCGAGCGCCTTGAGTGCCTTTTCTTTTGAAGCTTCGTTTCTTGTTTTTGCAAAACCGAGAGCGCCTGTTCCTCTGTTGCTTCCCGCATTCGACGTCATAATGATAACCGTGTTTTCAAAGCTTACGTTTCTGCCCTGAGCATCGGTTATCTTGCCCTCATCGAGAATCTGAAGAAGAATGTTCATAACGTCGGGATGTGCCTTTTCGATTTCATCAAAAAGAACAACGGAATAAGGCTTGCGGCGCACCTTTTCGGTGAGCTGACCTGCTTCATCATAGCCAACATATCCCGGAGGCGAGCCGATAATTCTGGAAACGGAATGCTTTTCCATAAATTCGCTCATATCAAGTCTGATAAGTGTTTCGGGAGTTTCAAAAAGCTCCTTTGCAAGCAATTTTACAAGCTCGGTTTTGCCGACACCCGTAGGACCGACAAAGATAAATGATGCGGGTCGTCTTCTGGGACTTATCTGCACTCTTGTGCGTCTTATCGCGGCGCTGACAAGCGACACAGCCTCATCCTGACCGATAAGCTTCGCTTTAAGATTATCCGAAAGAGATGAAAGTCTGCGAAGGTCGCTTTCAATAACCTTGCTTGCGGGAATACCCGTCCAGAGCTGAATTACTCTTGCAAGGTCATCTTCCGTAACATGATTGTCTGCTGCAAGTTTTTCAAGCTGTGCAACCTCTTCGCGCTTTTTGAAAATATCAGCTTTTACTCTGCCGATTTCTTCATAATCGGCTTCGCCCGCCTTTTCCATAAGCTCGCTTTCGCAAGTTTCAAGCTCAGAAAGCTCCTTGCTTGCAATTTCATACTCACTTATATGCTTGTTGCGAAGATTTGCGCAGGTGCAGGCTTCGTCAAGCAGGTCAATTGCCTTGTCGGGCAAAAATCTGTCATTGATGTATCTTTCGGAAAGAATTACCGCTTTTTCAATAAGAGTATCATTCACTCTTACTCTGTGGAAATCCTCATAATAATCCTTGACTCCCTTGAGCATTTCGGTTGTCTGCTCAATCGAAGGCTCTTCAACCTTGACGGGCTGAAGTCGGCGCTCAAGCGCAGCATCCTTTTCAATGTACTTTCTGTATTCAGTAAAGGTTGTTGCGCCGATAATCTGAATTTCGCCTCTTGAAAGAGATGGCTTAAGGATATTTGCGGCATTCATTGAGCCTTCCGCATCACCCGTACCGACAAGCGAATGAACCTCGTCGATGAACAGAATGATGTTCCCCTCACTCTTAACCTCTTCAACGAGACCCTTTATTCTGCTTTCAAACTGACCTCTGAACTGAGTTCCCGCAACAAGTGCGGTGAGGTCAAGAAGATGAATTTCTTTATCTTTAAGCTTTGCGGGAACATCACCCGAAGCGATTTTCAGCGCAAGTCCCTCTGCAATAGCGGTTTTACCGACACCGGGTTCACCGATAAGGCAGGGATTGTTCTTTGTTCTTCTGCAAAGAATCTGAACAGCTCTGTAAATCTCATTTTCTCTTCCGATTATGCGGTCAATTCTGCCGTCTTTAGCCTTTGCGGTAAGGTTAGTGCAGTAAGATGAGAGGAATTTGCGTTTTTTCTCGTCATCCTCCTTATTCTTTCTGCCGCCCCATTTTTTCTTTTTCTCCTCAGCGGTTTCCTTGCTTTCGCTTTTGGTGCTTTCGGAGTTATCGGAATTGCTCATCGCTCCGAAATTCTGAAGAAACGGCATTGTTCCCGCTCCGCCCGGCTCAAATCCGCCGTCCTCGCCGAACATCGCTTCAAACTGCTCGCTTACATCGTCAAGCTCGTCTTCGGAAATGCCCATGCTCTGCATTATCTGCTTTACGGGACCGATGTTCATTTCCATTGCACACTTGATGCAAAGACCCTCCTGAGTTGTTTTTTCGCCCTCAACCTTTGTTACAAAGAACATTGCGGGACGTTTTTTGCATTTTGCACATAAAACCTGTTTCATTATATATAAAGTCCTTTAAAAATTATTTGCTGTTTTTTCTTTCTTTTATCTGTCTGAAAACATCGGGGAAATAGCTGAAAAACGCAATAAGAGTCAGCACAACGCTGATGCACACAAGCACAATCATAACAGCTGAAGGAAGTGTGAAAACAGATGAAAGGATTCCGATGTCGGGGCCGAATGCAATGATAACGCACATAATAAGATAAAATGCAAAGGTTGCAATCTTGCCCGGCATTTCAGCTGCGCAGGGCTTGAGTCCGAAGATTATCATTATCACAGCTGCAATAATCATAAGAGCTTCTTTTGCAAGGAAAATAAGGAAAATCCAGCTGAATGTTTTTACGGTTTCATCCGAGCTTGAGCTGAATGTAATGTAAAAAAGGATTGCAATTGTAATCTGTGTAAGCTTATCGGCAACGGGGTCAAGCATCTTTCCGAGTGCGCTTATCTGATTGAATTTTCTTGCAATCTTGCCGTCAAAGAAATCGGTAAGGCCCGAAACAGCAAGCACAAAAACTGCCCAGCCGTAATTTCCGTTATTGAAAAGTACGCCGAAAACGGGAATGAGCGCTATTCTGATTACTGAGAGAAGATTGGGGATTGTAAGACATCCTGTGAATAATTCTTTTAAAATTGCTTTCATTTTTTATGCCTCCTGAATGAATTGATTTGTAATTTCCGCAAGTGTTGTTATAACCGTTGAATCTTTTATCGCCTGAGCAATCGGCATATCGGGAAGAAGCTGTGCCGCACCCAATGCAACGAAGCTGACAACGGCAATTACTATAAATCCCTTTACCGCACCGAGAATTCCGCCTGCAAGCTTATTGAGACCTTTGATTACGGGAAGTCTGAAGAAGGTGTTTACCATTCCTATAAGAATACCCGACACAAAACGGCAAACGGCAAAAATAACGATGAAAGATATTATGTTGAGAAGCGGCAATACCAATATGTCCTGAGCGGCATTTGTTATGCTTTCAGCCGCCTGAGTAACATTTTCCTGAGTTCCGAGACCCGAAATTGCTGATTCAACCGAGAAACCGAACTGAGCAAGTGCGTCGGTAAGTGTCTGCGGCATTTGGGCAAGCACTGCCTGCGTGCCCTCATTTATATTATCCCTTATCACATCCGATATCGCCGTGACAAGTGCGGAATGAACAAAATTTTCGTTGACCCACACCGCAACGGGTCCGCAGAATTCTTTTGCAACAATAAAACATACGATTGCAGAAAGTACTGCTAAAACGGTTTTCACAAAGCCTTTTCTGCGCCCGTCAATGATACACGAAACAAATATCAGTATCATTATCGCGTCAAAGATTAAAGGTAAAAAATCCATATGTTTCGCCCCCTTTTAATATTTGCAGACAACACCGTTTTCAAGGGTGTAAATCGCATTTGAAGAAAGCTCTATTCCGAAAACAATTCCATTTGCATTGACTGTTTCTTTTGCTTCACCTTTAAGATTATAAACGGTAATAACATCATCATCGGAAACAACGATTTTTCCGTTTCTGAGCGCATAGCAATCGGGTGTCCCCTCTATGTCGGCTTCGCAGCTTCTTTTTCCGCTTCTTGAAAAACGGACAAGACCTGTTCTGGCACCGCCCGATTCACTGTAAGCAACAAGAAGATTTCCTTTGTCATCGGGAACAACTGCCTTTATGCCGTCATTTGAATATGTAAGCTCATCAACAGCCTCGCCTTTTCTGTTGACAACAACGGTTTTGTTGTCACCGACTGCAATAATTCTGCTTGAAGATGCGAAATGAACTTTCAGCATAAGTGTGCCGTCATATCTGACATCTGCGGAAGGCTCGGTTTCGTTTGTATCAAAAACTATGATACGGGTATAAAACTCTGCGTTTTCCGTTCCGACAGCAATAATTGCAACTCTTTTTCCGTTATCGGAAAGCGCAACGTCCGTTACTCTCTCATTTGTACAGTTCCAGCTGAAAATCATTTTCTGTCTCGGGTTATAAACCGAAACAACGCTCTGCACTTTATCGGTTGAATAAGAAACGGCAAAACTTCCGTTTTTCGCAAGTGCGGCGGCGGTTATGTTTCCGTCAACTCTTCCCTCTGCAAGTTTTTCTGTTTTTCCGTGAATAACATACTGCGGAGAGGAATTGCTGTAAACAAAAACTCTTCCGTTTTTGACGTTAACCTTTGAATCGGCAACAGGAATCTGGCAGTCGAGCATTGTGTCTGCCGTTGAATCAAGCACAAGGCATGAATCTTTATAGACTATAAGCGGTCTTCCGTCAACGGATGAAAGCTCTCTGACGTTGAAGTTTTCAAGCACATACGGATATCCGTCTCCGCTTGACACCGCAAGCTTTATTGAGTTTATTCCGTCGGTAAGATTTGAAACTGCAACACTTCCGAGCATTTTTGCGCAGAACAAAAGTGCCGCCAGAACAATCAGTATCATAATCGGTATGCGAAGAAAACGGAGAACCTTCTTTGCAATTCTTACCGTTTTTTCTTTTTTAAGGTCTATGATTTTCTTTTCCGACACATTTTCACCCCCACATTTAATAATGTATCTTATTTAAATAAAGACCTCTTGCGGGAGCCGTATAGCCCGCCGCAAATCTGTTTTTCGCTTCGATAATCTGCGGTATTGAATTTTCGGGTATCTTTCCTCTTGCAATGTCAATGAGTGTGCCCGTCATAATCCTTACCATATTATATAAAAATCCGTTGGCTTCAACTCTGAAAATAACCTCATCGCCGTTTCTTTCAACCGAAGCATTCTTAACCGTTCTTACTGTATCCTCAACACTGCTTCCCGCCGCACAAAACGACGAAAAATCATATGTTCCTATGAACTGCTTTGCCTGAGAACAAAGAAACTCTTCATCAAGCGGATACTTATAATGAAGCGAATAATTGTAAAGAAACGGATTCTTGTTGGGCGAATTCCATATGCGATAAATATATTCCTTTGATTTGCAATCATACCTTGCATGAAAATCAAAATCAACCTCTTTGCAGTCAAGCGCCGCAATGTCACGCGGCAAAACCGCATTAAGTGCACCGACAAGCTTATCGCACGCAATGGGATGCTCCGTGCGGATATTACAGCAATACATATTTGCATGAACACCCGCATCCGTTCTTGAGCAGCCGACAACATTGTCTCTCCTTGAGCAAATCTGCTCAAGCGCATCCTGCAAGGTCTGCTGAACGGTCAATGCGTTGTCCTGAACCTGCCAGCCGTGATAAGCCGTGCCGTCAAATGAAATTGTCAGAAGAATATTTCGCATAAATTCACCACAAAAATTAAATTACAGCATCAAAAAAATGATTAAGAACAATAACCCCCGCGGTAACCGCAATGCAGGCCGCAAGCGCTGCAAAATCGCGGAATCCGAGCTTCATCTGCTTCATTCTTGTTCTTCCCTCGCCGCCCGTATAACAGCGGCAGGTCATTGCAAACGCAAGCTCATAGGCTCTTCTGAAGGAAGAAACCATAAGCGGAATAAAAATCGGCACAAGAGCCTTTGCTCTCTGAATTATGCCGCCTGTTTCAAGGTCAGCACCTCTCGCCTTCTGCGCATTCATAATGCGGTCGATTTCTTCGATAAGAGTCGGAATAAATCTGAGCGCAAGAGTCATCATCATTGCAAGTGTGTGAACCTTGATTTTAAAGATTTTTAACGGAGAAAGCACTCTTTCAAGTGCATCGGTGAGCATTGTCGGGGTTGTTGTGTAGGTCAGCAATGAACTGATAACAACAAGGGAAACAATTCTCACCATTGTGAATATCGCCGTGTTAACACCTTTTTCGGTAACAACAATTTTCCACCATTCAAAATAGGTTTCTCCGCCCTGAGTATAAAAAACATTCAGCACAGCCGTAAACACAAGAATAATTACAATCGGCTTTAAGCTTTTGAGTATCATTTTTGCGGGAACACCCGAAAGCGCCGCCGCGCCGACCGCCGTAAGTGCTATCAGTCCGAGAGAAAAGAAGCTTTTGCAAAGGAAGATGACAACAATGAGCATAAAAGTCAGTATCAGCTTCATTCTCGGGTCAAGTCTGTGAAGCACGGATTTGCCGGGATAATACTGGCCTATCGTGATATCTCTTATCATCTGCGGCACCTCCCTGCAAGACTGCGGAGAATTTCCGCACCGTCTTCAACCTTATATACGTTTGCGGGCACATCAATGCCTTTGAGACGAAGTTTTGCAAAAATCTCGGTTATTTCGGGAACGTTCAGACCCATTGCACGAAGCTCGTCGCCTCTTGAATAGACCTCATCAACCGTTCCGTTCATCGCAACCCTGGAATTGTTCATAACGATTATTCTGTCCGCAATGCTTGCGATGTCCTCCATACTGTGAGAAACAATAATAACCGTACTGCCCGACATTTTTCTGTAGGCTCTTATCATTTCGATAAGCTCTTTTCTGCCTCTCGGGTCAAGTCCCGCAGCGGGTTCATCAAAAATAAGCACCTCCGGCTCCATTGACATAACTCCGGCAATGGCGGCTCTTCTTTTTTCGCCTCCCGAAAGATCGAACGGAGATTTGTTGAGATGTGATGCTTTTACACCGACAAAAGCCGCCGCTTTAAGCACTCTCTGCTTGATTTCTTCTTCGGAAAGCTTCATATTTTTCGGTCCGAATGCAATATCCTTATAAACCGTCTCTTCAAAAAGCTGGTATTCGGGATACTGGAAACAAAGACCGACCTTAAATCGTGTTTTGTGAAGTGTTTCTTTATCTTTCCAGATATCAACACCGTCAACAAGCACCTTACCCTCATCGGGCTTGAGAAGTCCGTTGAAATGAGAAATAAGGGTGCTCTTTCCCGAGCCTGTGTGACCGATAATTCCCACAAGTTCGCCTTTTTCTATAGTCAGATTCACGTTATCAATTGCGGCAACCTGTTGAGCGGTTCCCTTTGAATAATAGTGAGTCAGATTTTTTATTTCAATTGCGTGATTCATTCGGCACCTCCGAGCATCGACACAATTTCGTCAACGCATTCATCAACACTCAAAACGCCTTCTTTGACTCCGAGGATATGGCAAAGCTCCGTTGACTGCGGAACATCAAGTCCGTATGAACGCACTCTTTCAACCTGAGAGAAAACCTCTTTCGGAGTGCCCTGCATAACGATTTTTCCGCCGTCCATAACAACAACTCTGTCCGCCTGCACGGCTTCATCCATAAAGTGTGTTATCAGCACAACGGTTATGCCCATTTCCTTGTTGAGTCGGTGAATTGCTTTCATAACCTCTTCTCTTCCCATAGGGTCGAGCATGGCGGTCGGCTCATCAAGAACAATGCATTCGGTCTGCATTGCAAGAACGCCCGCAATGGCAACTCTCTGCTTCTGTCCGCCCGAAAGCTTATGAGGCTCACGGTGGCGAAGCTCATACATATTGACCGCTTTGAGAGCATCGTCAACTCTTCTTCTTATTTCGGAAGGCTCAATACCGAGATTTTCAGGTCCGAATGCCACGTCATCCTCAACGATTGTTGCAACAATCTGGTTATCGGGATTCTGAAACACCATACCGACAATGCGGCGGATTTCATCCGCTTTTTCCTCGGTATCGGCAACAATTCCTTTAACCGCCACCGTACCGCTTGTCGGCTCATAAATAGCATTGCAAAGCTTTGCAAGCGTGCTTTTGCCCGAGCCGTTGTGACCGAGCACGGTAACGAATTCACCTTTGTTTACCGAAAAATTCACGCCTTCAAGGGCAGGCAGAGCCTGACCTGCAGTTTCTTCATCCTCAAGGTCATAAACAAAAGTTACATTATCAAATTCGATTATTTTTTCGTTCATTATTTATCCTCTGTCAGGGTAACTTTTTTCCGCAGATATTGCAATATTCAAAATCCTTTGACACGGGATTTCCGCAGTAGGGACAATATCTGCTGTCATTTGATTGAGAAGAGTTGTTTTTCTCCCCGTAATCGTAATCATCTTTTCTGCCGAAGCGCTCATTGAACGGGTCGGGCTCTTCATTTTCATCGGTTATATCAAACTCGGAATATCTGTTTTTACCCGTTGCGTTTTTAAAGTTATAAATCGCATTGAAAACGGCAACACCAACAAAAATCAGACCGAACGGAGCCATAAACCAGGCACCGCCTCCGACAGCAAGTACAATCCAGAAAACTCCGAAAAGAGCCGCCGCAACCGCAGCAACACCGCCCATAAACGAAGGTCCTCTGCCGCGTTTTACGCTTTTCATTTTACAACACCCTTTCCGAGCCAGATTGCGCTGGCGCCGCAGGGCAGAACTCTGCCCGGTTTTGACGAAACGGGGATTCCGATTTCGTCGCTTTCGGTTGTACCGCCGAACTGCTTCTGCACGGTTTCGCCGAGAATATACTGCATAACGCTGGGTGAAAGACCCGTTGTGTATGAATTGATAAGCACCATAAGCGAATCTTCATAAAGAAGCTGTGAACAAAGCTCAACAAAACCGTAAACCTCGTTTTCAAGCTTCCAGACTTCACCGCCGGGACCTCTGCCGTATGAAGGCGGGTCCATAATGATGATATCGTATTTGTTTCCTCTGCGGATTTCTCTCTGCACAAACTTTATACAGTCGTCAACAAGCCATCTGACGGGAGTGTCCGCAACCTTGCTTGCCGCCGCATTTTCCTTTGCCCAGAGTGTCATTCCCTTTGATGCATCAACGTGAGTTACGCTTGCACCCGCTTTGAGCGCCGCAACGGTTGCGCCGCCTGTATAAGCAAAAAGGTTAAGCACCTTGACGGGTCTGCCCGCATTTTTAATTATATCCGCAGTCATTTTCCAGTTGACTGCCTGTTCGGGAAAAAGTCCCGTATGCTTGAAGCCCATTGTTTTGATGTTGAACTTAAGTTCATCGAGGCCTACCTGCCAAACATCGGGCATTTTTTTGCATACCTTCCAGCTTCCGCCTCCCGTGTTTGAACGGTTATAAATTGCGTGGGGATTGAACCACAGCGGATTTTCCTTTGGTGTTTTCCAGATTACCTGGGGGTCGGGGCGCACAAGCACGATATCTCCCCAACGTTCAAGGCGTTCTCCGTCGGAACAATCTATAAGCTCATAATCAATCCAGTTATCTGCTGTTCTCATAAATTACACGTCCATCCTTTGCTGTCCGGGCATTGCGATTCCGAGATGCGCATAGCCCGCGGGTGTCACCGTTCTTCCTCTCGGTGTTCTGCTTAAAAATCCTATCTGCATAAGATAAGGCTCATAAACATCTTCAATTGTCACGGCTTCTTCGCCGATTGCTGCCGCAATTGTTTCAAGTCCGACGGGGCCGCCGTTATAATTCTTTATCATTGTTGTCAAAATCAGTCTGTCAATCGAGTCAAGACCGAGACCGTCAATTTCCATTCTGTCCAGCGCAATTGACGAAGCTTCTTTTGTCAGCTCGCCGTCACACATAACTTGGGCGAAATCTCTTGCTCTTTTAAGAAGTCTGTTTGCAATTCTCGGTGTACCTCTTGAACGGGACGCGATTTCAAGCGAACCGTCGGGGTCGATATCAATTCCGAGAATGCCCGCACTTCTGTTGACAATCTGTGAAAGCTGCTCGGGTGTATACATCTCAAGCCTGAGAATAACGCCGAATCTGTCACGCAGCGGTGCGCTGAGCTGACCCGCTCTCGTTGTTGCGCCTACAAGCGTGAACTTATGCAAATCAAGTCTTATTGAACGCGCCGAAGGACCTTTACCGATAATAATATCAAGAACATTATCCTCCATTGCGGGATAAAGCACTTCTTCAACCGCTCTTGAAAGGCGGTGGATTTCATCGATAAAAAGAACGTCACCCTCATTGAGATTTGTCAGAAGCGCCGCAAGGTCGCCCGGTTTTTCGATTGCGGGTCCGCTTGTTACGCGGAAGTTAACACCCATTTCATTTGCAATGATGCCCGCAAGCGTTGTTTTGCCGAGTCCCGGAGGTCCGTAAAGCAAAACGTGGTCAAGAGGCTCTCCTCTTCTGCGAGCCGCCTCAATATAAATCGAAAGGTTTTCCTTTGCCTTTTCCTGTCCGATATATTCGGATATGGTTTTCGGACGAAGCGAAACCTCAATGTCGCTGTCCTCCGAAGATGAAAAATCGGGAGCAACTATTCTGTTTTCAAAATCGAATTCCATAAATTTTCTCCCTCATTATAAATTCTTTGCAAGCTGTTTGAGTGCCTGCTTTATCATTTCCTCTGTTGAAAGATTGCCGTCAAGTCTGCCAACCGCAATGCTCGCTTCGGAACGGCTGTATCCGAGCATAACAAGGGCATTCACGGCATCCTCTCCCGCATAGCTGACGGTTGCTTTCTGAACCGCCGCAATTTCGCCGAGTGTCTGCGAATTCTGCGCAAAGATATCGAGCTTTCCTTTGAGTTCAAGCACAACTCTCTGGGCAAGCTTGGGACCGACACCCTGTGCGGCAGTTATCGCTTTTACGTCTCCTCCCGCAATGCACACGGCAAGTCTGTCCGGTGTCAGCTGAGAAAGAATCGCAAGACCCGCCTTGGGACCTACGCCCGAAACACCCGTAAGCATCTTGAAGCAGTCAAGCTCATCCTTTTCAGCAAAGCCGAAGAGGTCCAACGCATCTTCTCTGACATTGAGATGAGTATAGAGTGTCTGCACCTCGCCGATGGGTGCACACTTTTTCAATGTATTAAGTGTTGTGAAAAGTCTGAAGGCAACACCGCCGCAATCAAGCGCAACGCTGTTTTCATCGGTGAACACCACCGTGCCCGTTAAACTGTAAAACATAGTATTCTGCCTTCCTAACGAAGATTATTTAACGCTCCCATAAGCGAGCCTGCCGAATGACAATGACAGATTGCCATTGCAAGGGCATCGGCGGCATCATCGGGCTTCGGGATTTTTTCAAGATTAAGCATAACCCTTGTCATTTCCTGAACCTGCTTTTTTTCCGCCCTGCCGTAACCGACAACGCTCTGCTTTACCTGAAGCGGAGTATATTCAAAAATGGGAATATGATTTTTCTGAGCCGCAAGCACAAGTGCTCCCCTTGCCTGAGCAACATCAATCGCAGTTTTCTGGTTTGTGTTGAAGAAAAGCTTTTCGATTGCCATTGCATCGGGTCTGAATTTCACCATAAGCTCTGTTGCTTCATCATAAATCTTTTCTATTCTCTCGTTGAACGGAGTGTGAGCCTCGGTTGTTATTGCACCGTAGCCGAGCATTCTGAAATGATTACTCTTATATTCAACAATGCCGCAGCCAACTATTGCATAGCCGGGGTCAATTCCTAAAACAATCATTTTTTGTTTGACTCTCTTTCTCTGATTACCATTTTGGTCGGAGTTCCTTCAAGACCGAAAACTTCTCTTATCTGATTGTCAAGATAACGCTGGTAGCTGTAATGGAAAAGCTCTGCGCTGTTGACGAAGCAGACAAATGTCGGCGGTCTTGTTGAAGCCTGAGTCATATAATAAATCTTGAGTCTCTTGCCCTTATCCGACGGCGGCTGAACTCTCGCCGTTGCGTTTGCAAGAACTTCGTTGAGCTTACCCGTTGAAATTCTCATTGCATTCTGAGTGTCAACAAACTTGATAAGCTCAAAGAGACGGTCAAGTCTGATTTTTTCCTTTGCGGAAATGAAAATGATGGGTGCATATGACATAAACGAAAAATCATCCATCAGCTTTTTGCGGAAGCCGTCCATGGTTTTGCCGTCCTTTTCAACCGCATCCCACTTGTTGACCGCAATTATGCAAGCCTTTCCGAGGTCGTGCGCAATGCCCGCAACCTTGGAATCCTGCTCTGTGAAGCCTTCCGTTGCGTCAATCATAATAACGCAGACCTGAGCCCTTTCAACCGCCATTCTCGCACGGATGACCGAATACTTTTCAATCTGGTCATAAACCTTGCTCTTGCGGCGAAGTCCCGCAGTATCGATAAACACGAATTTTCCGTGTTTGTTTTCAACAATTGAATCCGTTGCATCTCTGGTTGTGCCCGCAATGTTGGAAACAATCATTCTGTCCTCACCGAGAACGGCATTGACAAGCGATGACTTGCCTACGTTGGGTTTTCCGATAACCGCAACCTTGATTGCGTCATCTTCATCCTCATCCTTATCTTCGCCGGGAAGATATCTGAGAATTTCATCAAGCAAATCACCCGTTCCGTGACCGTGAACGGAAGAAACCGCAATCGGGTCGCCGAGTCCGAGGTTATAGAACTCGTAAAAATCCATCGGAAGCTCACCGACCGTGTCACACTTGTTGACGCAGAGAATAACGGGCTTTCCGCTCTTCTGAAGCATTGCAGCAACCTCTGCATCCGATGCAACAACACCCGAACGGATATCCGTTACGAGAACAATGACATCTGCGCTGTCAATTGCAAGCTGAGCCTGACGTCTCATCTGCTTTAAAATAATATCATCCGAATGAGGCTCAATACCGCCCGTATCAATGAGCATAAAGTGTCTGCCGAGCCACTCGCAGTCGCCGTAAATACGGTCTCTTGTAACACCCGGTGTGTCATCGACTATTGAAAGTCTCGCACCGACAAGTTTATTGAACAAAGTCGATTTACCTACATTGGGTCTGCCGACTATCGCAACAACATTTCCTGCCATTTCAAAAACCTCCCGTCATTGCAGAAAGCAGCTCATATCCGCTGCTGCCGTTTTGTTTCACTTCTACTCCCAGCTTTTCTGAAAGCTGAGCTACCGTCATATCATCAAGGAACATATCACCCTCGCTTCTCAGGCAGTTTGGCGGGATTATGAGCTCATCACCCAAATCCGTACCCGATACCGCATCAGCTATGTCCTTTCCGCAAAGCAGTCCTGAAACCGTTATCATTTCTCCGAGAAGCTTATTTTCCGCAGAAACAACGTTTATTTCAAGTCCGCTTATTTTTTTTATTGCTTTTTCCGAAAGACTGCAAATCAGCGGATATGCCGCCTTTCCCGTAACAACCGTAGCTTTTCTTTTAAGCTCGGTTATTTCACATTCATCGAGCGCTTCCTCAAATTCGGATTTCAGCAGCGCCCACATTCCGACTCCGTTTTCAAGCTGAGGAAAGCCGTTATAATAATCCGCATCGGGCATTTCTCTCTGCGCCTTGAGATAGAATTCATCGGCGGCATATGCGATTATTTCGCCGTGCTCTTTCCTGAATTCCGCATTGAGTCGGTCAATAAGGTCAATCACCTCACCCGCGGTCTCTTTTGTGTACGGTTCAAGAGGATAAAGACCGTCTCTGTGGTCAGTCAGACCGACAGGCACCGCCGCTATACTCTGCACTGCGGGATAAAGCTTGAAAAGCTCTCTGAGACTGTGTTCAAGCTCCTCGCCGTCATTGATACCCGGACAGAGCACAAGCTGAGTGTTTATCGCAATCCCCGCCTGAGCAAATCTGTGAAGATATCCGAGCGATTCGCCAGCTTTGGGGTTGAGCATCATTTTAACACGTAGCTCGGAATTCATTGTCTGCACGGAAATGTTAACGGGACTGATATGCATTTCTATTATTCTGTCCGCTTCCTCATCCGTGAGATTTGTAAGCGTGATATAGTTGCCGAAAAGGAAGGAAAGTCTTGAATCGTCGTCCTTGAAATAAAGGCTGTCGCGCAATCCTTCCGGAAGCTGGTCGATAAAGCAGAAAATGCATTTGTTTTTGCAATGTCTCTGCTTATCCATAAGATAAGTCTCAAATTCAAGACCGATATCATCAAATTCATCCTTGCGGATAATCACCATTTTCGATTTGTTTTCAGCAGTAAGAAGTGACAGCATCAGCTTGATATCCTTGATATAAAACTGATAATCAAGTACGTCACGGATTTCTTTTCCGTTGATGCTCAGAAGAGTGTCGCCCGCACAGATTTTCTTTTTTTGCGCAAGACTTCCGTTTTCAATTCCCGTTATTTTTACTGCCATGTTCTCACCTGCCGATACTTTCCGATTTTAATTCATCGTACAGTATAGCACAACTTATATATAAATAACAATAAATATTTTGTAAATATTTTAAAATATTTTTTTATTATTATTTTTGTATTGTAAAAATTAAATTTTTGGGATATAATATATTCTGTAAAATTATGTGTAAAGGTCAGGAAAACAAAATGTTTGTAGATATTGCGAAAATAAAAATCAAGGCAGGAAACGGCGGCAACGGTGCCGTCAGCTTCCACAGAGAAAAATATGTTGCCGCGGGCGGTCCCGACGGCGGCGACGGCGGCAGAGGCGGAAATATTGTTTTTCAGGTTGACGACAACCTCTCAACCCTCGCCGATTTCCGCTATAAAAGAAAATATACCGCACCCAACGGCGGCAACGGTTCAAGCGGCAGAAAAAGCGGCAAAAAAGGTGAAGACCTTGTAATTAAAGTGCCCCGCGGAACAATCATCAAAGAGCTTGAAAGCGGCGCAGTTATGGCTGATATGTCAAGTGACGAGCCTTTTATTGCAGCAAAGGGCGGTAAGGGCGGCTGGGGAAACCCCCATTTCGCAACTCCCACAAGACAGGTTCCGCGTTTTGCAAAAAACGGCACTCCGGGCGAGGAATGGGAAGTAAGTCTTGAACTCAAGCTTCTTGCCGATGTCGGTCTTCTCGGTTTCCCGAACGTCGGAAAATCAACCCTTGTTTCGGTTGTAAGTCAGGCAAAACCCATCATTGCCAACTATCATTTCACAACTCTCACGCCTGTTCTCGGCGTTGTTTCTCTCGGCGAAGGCAGTTCATTCGTTATGGCTGACATTCCGGGTCTCATTGAAGGTGCGGGTGACGGCGTTGGTCTCGGACACGAATTTCTGCGTCACGTTGACCGTTGCAGACTGCTTGTTCACATTGTTGATGCTGCGGGAAGCGAAGGCAGAGACCCCATTGAAGATTTCGAGATAATCAATAAAGAGCTTGAAAAGTTTGACCCTGAGCTTGCAAAGAGACCTCAGATTGTTGTTGCAAACAAAATTGACCTTTGCGAGGACGGTCAGCTTGAAAGACTTGAAAAATATTTCAGCGAAAAAGGTTATGAGTTCCACACAATGTGCGCTCCCATTCTTGAGGGCACGGATGAAGTTATCAGCGCAGTATGGAACAAGCTTCAGACCCTGCCTCCCATCAGACAGTATGAAGCGGAAATCATTCCTCTTGAAATGTTTGAAAAACAAAGCGACAAAGGCTTCACAATCAGGGTTGAAGACGATGTTTATTTTGTTGAGGCTCCGTGGCTTCTCAAGATTCTTCAGCAGACCGACCTTGACGACTACGAGTCACTTCAGTATTTCCAGAGAATTCTTATTTCAAGCGGCATAATCGATGCTCTCCACGACAGAGGCATCAACGAGGGAGACACCGTTTCCATTTATGACCTTGAATTTGATTTTGTTAACTGATTGCGGGGTATTTATTTGAATTCACTTTTAGAAAAGAAAGCCGACGTTGCATCACTCAGTCCGCTGACACTTGCTTTCATCGGCGACACCGTTTTTGATTTGCTTGTCAGAAGTGAGCTTGTATGCGAGGCAAACAGACCCGTCAACGCCTTACACAAGGCGGCAAGCGGCAAGGTGTGCGCCGCCGCTCAGGCAAAAGGAATCAGAAAGATTCTCCCCTTACTTTCCGAGCAGGAAGAGGCAGTTTTCAAAAGGGGCAGAAACTCACACACGGGCGGAATTCCAAAAAACGCTTCAAGTGCCGATTATCATTACGCAACAGGTCTCGAAAGTCTTTTCGGCTGGCTCTATCTGAACGGAATGACAGACAGAATCAAGGAGCTTTATTCGATAATCGCTGATGAGGAGTATGTAAATGAAGCTTAAAAAAGAAAATATTCAGTCGGTTCTGAAAAACAATTTTATGTGGATTATCGGCTGCTCGCTTTATGCAGTCGGAGTCAATGCTTTTTCTGTTCCGAATTCCATTGCTCAAAGCGGTGTTACAGGTCTTGCGATTATATTCAACCATCTTTTTGACTTGCCTGTCGGTACGGTAAACTTCGTTCTCAACGTTCCCCTGCTCATTCTTATGTGGATTTTTCTGGGCAAAAAGCTTGTTGCAAGAACACTTTGGGTAACTGTTCTTCTTTCGGTTGCGCTCGACGTTTTCGCACTTTTCACACCCGCTTATATGGGCGACAAAATCCTTGCATCACTCTTCTGCGGTCTGCTTCAGGGCGCAGGACTCGGACTGATAATGATAACGGGTGCAACAAGCGGCGGCACAGACATCGTGGCAAGACTCATTCACCAGAAATGGCCTCATATAACAGTCGGCAGTATGGTGCTTTTATCGGATGCAATCGTTGTTTCGGCGGGGATGCTCGTATTCAGAAGCTTTGAAAGCGGACTTTATGCAATCATCCTTATTTTTGTAAGCTCAAAAGTTATCGATATGATGATTTACGGCACGGGCAACGGAAAGATGCTGATGGTTGTTACCAAAAAAGCTGATGAGGTTTCAAAAGCAATTGTCACATCAACGCCGAGAGGTGTTTCGATCTTACCCGCTGTCGGCGCTTATACGGGAGAAGATAAAAACATTCTTCTCTGCGTTGCACGAAAGTCTGAAATTTCCAATATTATCAAGATAATCAGGTCTGTTGACGATAAGACATTCATAATCGTCAGCGAGGCCAATGAAATACTCGGCGAAGGATTTACAAAATCAATTTAAAAGGAGTTTTAAAAAATGAAAAAAACAATCTGTGCACTTCTCGCAGCAATGATGCTTTTCCTTTGTTCATGCTCATCGGGTCCCGCAATCCCCTACGGACTTTACGGTATGGAAGCTTCAAAAAAAGTTGAAACAATCACAAGACCCAGAATCGCATTAAAAACAGACAACACTTTCAATCTTACCTATTCAACACTTGTGCCCGAGCTTGACCACGGCACATTTGAGATTAAGGATAACACCGTTATCTGCACAACAGATGACGGAGAAAAGCAGTATTTCTTTGATATTAAAGGAGATTCAATCTTCTTTGATGCCGAAAGATCAGCGGCTCTTCTGAAGTTTGAGGGCGAAATCGGAATTCCCGACGGCTCGGAATTTACTCTTGTCAGAGAATTCGAAACATCAACAACAGAAGCCTAAACCCTTGACAAGATAATATTTGTTGGTATATAATATTTAGGTTAAAAAAGCAAAAAGTGAGGTTTTTTAAATGTCAGGCCATTCAAAATGGAGCACAATCAAACGTAAAAAAGAAAAAACCGATAACCAGCGTGCAAAGATTTTCACCAAAATCGGCAGAGAAATCGCTGTTGTTGTCCGTGAGGGCGGTCCCGATCCCGCTTCAAACTCAAAGCTTAAGGACGTTATCGCAAAGGCAAAGGCAAACAACGTGCCCAACGA
>JAZTZD010000078.1:0-43771 GCA_045637305.1 Acutalibacteraceae bacterium | reverse complement strand
GAAGCGGCAATCAAGCAGAACGGTTCAACCGAGGGTGACAAGCCCAAGGAAGAATTCAACAATGACGGCAAGATGCTCTGGCCCGTTCCCGGTTCAACAAGGCTCACCGCCACTTATCCCTCATACAGCGACGGCAGTGCTCACTGGGGTATTGATATCGTAAGAACCGATGTCACAACAAAGGGTTCACCTTTCCGTGCGGCACAGGGCGGCAAGGTAATTACGGCATTTAATGACGGCAACTGGAACTACGGTTTCGGTAACTACTGCATCATTGACCACGGTGACGGTAAGCACACCCTTTATGCTCACGCACAGAGGCTTAAAGTCAGTGAAGGTGATGTGGTTGAAAAGGGCGAGGAAATAGGTCTTATCGGCGATACGGGTAACACAACGGGACCTCACCTTCATTTTGAAGTCAGAATCAAGCGTTCAGATGGCAGTGTTGACAGAGTAAATCCCCTCAACTATGTTTCCAAACCCTGACAGAGGATTGCCTCACTAAGCGAAGAACAAATACACTTTAAAGGCGGCTTGATGCCGCCTTTTTTGGAAAGAAAGGACGGCTGCATATGAATAAAAAAATATCTGTCGGTCTGTGTATATCTCTTGTCATAATTTTTGTGACCCTGACCTTTGCGGTAACAATGGTTGCCTCAAAGCAGATTTTCAGCGGAATTATGAATAATATTTCCCAGCGTTCTCAGGCATATCAGTCTGTTGATGAAATAAGTCAGATTGTTTCAAACTATTTCTACGGCTCCGTAAGTGACCAGAATCAGCTTAACGGCGCATTGACGGAGGGATATGTAAACGGTCTGGGCGACCCCAACAGCAGATACCTTGATGCAACCGAATATGCATCGTATACGGGTATGATTGAAGGCGGTGTAACGGGTGCAGGCATTGAAGCCGCATATAATTATCAGCAGGCTCAGCTTGTTGTTACCTATGTCTACGAAGGCTCGCCCGCCGAAAAATCGGGTGTGCAGACAGGGGATGTAATCACCGCAATCAATAACACCACCGTCACAATGAGCAATTTCGCCCAGCTTCAGAATATGCTTTACGGCAGCCTGCTTTCATCCGTTTCCGTTGAATACGAAAGAGACGGCGAAACCAAGGTGGCGGAGATTATGTCGGGCTTCTCCATTCCGAGCGTGAAGACCAATATTTACGGCGATGTGGGCTACATCAAAATCAGCGGATTCTATAAAAATACCGCCTCGGAATTCAAGGCGGCAATAGAAAAGCTTATGGCAGACGGTGCGGAAAGCATTGTTTTTGATGTGCGTGATGTTTCAAGCGGTACAATAGATTATTCAGCACAGGTTGTGGATGTTATTGTCCCTGCAATTTCAGATAACATTGCGGTTGCAAAGGATAAGGACGGCAATGTTTATAAAAAGAAGATTTATACTGCGGAAAACAGCAATTTCTCATTGCCCTTTGCAGTGCTCATAAACGGCGGCACAAGCGGACCTGCTGAGCTTTTTGCCTGCGATATGCGTGATATCGCTCAGGCTCACATCATCGGCACAACCACCGCAGGCAACGGTACAATGCAGGAGCTTTTCGCCCTTGAAGACGGCGGCGCAGTTCTTCTCACCGTTGCAATCATTGAGCCGAGAGGCGGTGCAGCGGCGGTTTATGATAAGGTTGGCGTTGCACCTACCGTTGAGGTAACACTCAATTACGCAGGCTATAACGGCGGCATTCTTACTCTTGAACAGGATAATCAGCTTTCAACCGCGCTGAATATGCTGGCATCATAATGAGTGCAAAGTGCAAAGTGTAAAGTGCAAAGTTTCGGATAGGCTCCGCCTATGACCGAATATATAGTGGGTACGGGTAAAACCCGTCATTAACTTTTCACTGTTAACTTATAATTTCGATTAAAACTTACGTCGCAGTTCAATGACCTTGCCCAGTACGGTAACGGGCAGTTTTTCAACTTCATCCTCCGAAAAGAGCATGGGCTCAAATACGGGATTTTCAGGCACGAGCATAAGGCTTGTGCCTTTTTTTATTACCCTTTTGACCGAAACATCGGCAGGACCGATTACAACTGCGGCAATATCTCCGCTTCGTACCTCACTGCGGCGGCTGACGATAACCGTATCGTCAAGTATGAGGGTAGGAGCCATTGAGCCGTCGTTGACGGTAAGGGCAAAGTGATCAACACCCCCAAGCTTTTCTTCGGCGGTATGGGCACTGATTCTTTCAAAGCCGGGTATGCGGTTTTTATCCGCAGGTTTTTCAATACCCAGAAGAACCTCAACCGATACACCGAAAACCTTTGCAAGAAGCTGAAGGCTGTTGCGGTCAGGTGCGGTTCTGCCGTTTTCCCACTGGCTCACGGCAGTCTGATGAACGCAGCAAAGGTCTGCAAGACGCTTTTGTGAAATTTTATTTTTAAGCCTTAATTCCTTTATTATATTCATTTATATTCTCCTTCCGCACGGTGTACGGTTTACAATGGTATTATGAGCGAAACTATTAAGAATGTCAAGCAGATTTGTAAAAATTTTGAAAAAATCCTTGACAAACAAACATTTGTTCACTATAATCAATAGTGTTACTATTAAAAATAGGAGGTACAAATGAGAAAAAACCAAAAAACATCCGACGTGAGAGAACAGTTTCCCAGCCGTGAAGAGATAAAGGCGGCTCAGCTTGCCTGCTGCGGAAGATGCTGCAATCAGTGCGAATCCCCTGCGGAATATGCCTGGCGGAAACGGGATGTGGATATGGCGCTTCTGCTTGAAAAAGCCATAAAAAACGAGCTTACCGAAACGGAACGTGAAACCGTAACCGACCACTGGTTCAACTGCGAAACCGTTTCGGGCATTGCGGAGAAAAGAGGGATAAATCCTTCGGCGGTGAACCGTACTCTTGACCGTGCCCGTGAAAAGCTTGAAAGGGTGCTGAGCTATGCGGTGTGCTATCAGCGTTTGCAGAAAAGCGAAAATATTGTTCCTCTTGTGCTTGGCAGGGCAAGGGTGATTGCGGCGGCAAGAAGTGTGCCCGGCGGCACTTCGGGTGACAGAATCACCCGTCTGAGGCAGAGTCAGAATCTGACCCGTGAATTGCTTGCGCCTGCACTGGATGTGAGCGTTAAAAGATTAGGTCAGCTTGAATCGGATGCAGTGCCCGACGGGGATGAACTCCGTGCGCTGAGTGCGTTTTTTCAGGTAACGGCGGATTATATTCTGAAAGGAGAATTGAATGAGCAATAAAACTCTCAGGGAATTGGGCGAGGAATATGAGAAGGCGGCAGAAAAGTTAAAGGAAATAATCGAAAAAAAGAGGAAGGAATTAAAGGGACTGAAAGACAGCGTGTGCTCCAACGAAGCCTATGAACTGAAAAGTGAACTGCATAAGCTTTACGCCCAGCACAGAGAAACTCAGGAAATTGCGGAATACCTGAAAAGCTATTACGAACCAAGCTCCCGAACCCGACAGATTTTTGATTATTAAATTCATAAAACCCCTTGACAAAAGCGGTGGGGTTATATATAATAACTCCTGCACTTCGGGTGCGGAGAAGGACGTTTAGCTCAGCTGGTAGAGCATTCGCTTGACGTGCGAAGGGTCAGCGGTTCGAGTCCGTTAACGTCCACCAATGAAAAAAGCCTTGGAATCCTTGATAATTAAGGATTCCGGGGCTTTTTCTTTTTGCGGTTTGTTATAAAAATATTTTGTCATTTGTGTGATTTGTGCTAAAAAATATTAATTATGCAAGTCAGATGCAAGTCAAATGTTGTGTTAAATTGTAATATGAGTTTATCTTCGCTTTGATTACATATTTTGTTATTTTTTGAGCTTTATTGACATTTTTTTGAAAATAGTGTATTATTTTAAAAAAACATTTGAGGAAAGTTTTATGCTGAATTTAAGTTCGTTTTTCAGTGAAAATAATTTTACATTCGATTTAAAGCTACGGATGAGCAAAGGGAATATTGTTTACACAATCACACCAAGGGAATCAAACCGTTTTGGCTTTTATGAACTGAAAAAGATAATTGCATTCATAAACTATTTAAAGAAAAAGAAACAGCCTAAGTTGAAAATTATTGTTAATATGGGCAATATTGTTTTTGTTGACAAACTTACATATATTCTACTGGAGTGCATAGCATCATATGCTGTTAACGAAGGGTTTAACATATTTTTTAATTTTTCGTGCAAAAATAATATCTGGATTGAGGGAATAAAGTATTCACCGTTAATGTATCTGTCAACAAACAACCGGGAAGAATTTAATAAACATTTTAAACTCGATATAAACGGTGCACATTATCGTAGATTGATAACGGTGGAATCTAACAAGAATTTTGATGCAGCAAGTAAGCTGATGCAAGATATTATCAGTTTTATGAAATCCATCAAGGTTTCTGATGAATGCAGATGTACCATTGCTGAAGTAATATCAGAACTTGTCGACAATGCTTTGGAACATGGAGAATCTGATTGCCTTGTAGATTTGGATATAACGGAAAATTATCAAAAAATACCGTTGCCCGGTGAAGAAAATGAAGATTCACAGGAAGACTATTATGGTGTGAATATAGTGGTAGTCAGTTTTTCAAAGTATCTTCTGAACAGCAAATTAAAACGAAAAATGGAGTCTATGGAAGAGCTTACGGAGCGTTACCGCGAAATTGTAAAAGCCAGAGAGACCCATTCTTCAAAGTGGAACGATGATTATGGTGAAGAAGATTTTTACAATATAACGGCATTTCAGCATAAGATAACAGGTAGACCACAGGAACAAAAAACCGGAGGCACCGGATTAACGAAATTACTTCGTACGTTGGAGTTGCGTTCAGATGCGTATAACTGTTATATGATAACGGGCGAAAAGGCTGTTATATTTTTACATGACTGTATAAAATACAACGAAAAAGATTGGGTGGGGTTTAACACCGAAAACAATTATTTTGAGCATATACCGTCAAAAGACAGCATTATGAAAAATGTTTTTTTTCTTCCCGGAACGGGATACAACTTAAATTTTGTATTGAGGAGAGAAAATGATGAATAATTATTTTGTTTTGGAAATCAAAAAAGATTTAACAAAATTAGCGGGAAATGCAATGGGTAGGCAAATTTACAGTTCTCAACTTCAAAATAAAATAGACTTTAATTCACCTATAACCATTGAGTTTCCGGAAAGGGTGGATTATATAGCAACATCCTTTATTCAAGGTTTTTTTCATGAGATCGTTCGGAATATCGGAATAATGGGTGTGGAAAATATTACAATCAAGTCTTCTATAAGCGACCTAAAAGAATTTATTGTGAAAAATTTGGAATAAGAGAGGTGGATGAAACAATGGAATGTATTCACGAAACTGCAAACAACAAAGAGTTGACTGTTGCAATAATTGCTATTGTAATATCTGTCATAACACTGATTGTTTCATCAATCATATCAATTTATGCTGTTTCGCAGTCAAAGAAAATGAACAAAACGAATTTATCGTTTAATTTTTTGCTGACAATTTTTGAGGAACATCTTGTTGAAATAATCCCTGATAGTTACAGATACATACGATTTGATGTTCATGATAAACTGACTGATACAGTGAAATTAAGAGATGCTCTTCTGGATATGTTAAATCGTTCAAGATATTATAAATTTACCGATAAAGAATTTTATAAAGAATTGAAAGAGGCTCAAAGTGACCTTGAAAATTATCTTGTCACAAATGAAGGAAAGTTATATGAACAAGATGAGCAAGCAGAAGTATGGAGCAACATAAACGGAAAGTTATGTAAAATATATAAAATCGTTGAAAACAAACAGAATAAAACATAAAAAAACCGCCGGGAGGGTGAGCGGAGATTTTTCCGCAGGTCCTCTCGGCGGTTTGATTTTTTATGTGTTATTTTTGTTGCAAAAGGATTGAAAATAAGGTTTTTGTTGCGTTGCGGGGGCTGTTTTACTTGAAAACAGTGTTAAAGAATTCGGCGATTTCCTGCAAGATAATCCAGATATACAGGCCGCCGACGGAAATAATAAAATGTCCCATTAGTTCACCTGCTTTAAAGTATTTTAATGTGTTTAAAAGTGTTAACTTCGTTAATATCGCGGTTTTTGATGAACTTGCGCTTACCTAAATCTTTTTAAGATAGTTTTTGATAAATACCCAGCCTGAGGGACATTTGCCCCACCATGCACCGTTCTTATCCTGCTCAAATTCTTTGAGGGTGAGCTTCATTCCTTTGGGGAAATCATTGGCCGCAGGATTGCCTCCGAGCTTTGAAATCTGCTCTTTGGCATTAGCTGTAAAGTTCTTATACATCACTCGGGAATAGCTTGTTCCTGGACCTTTTCGCACATTTACAGCTTTGATAACTTCGTAAACACCTGACGTATATTCTGAGAATGAAAGAGATTTTTCACCTGTCAGATATGGGATGGGGTCAACATATGTTCTGTCCTGAGAGCTTTCGTAAAAGCCACCGTATTGTGACATAACATCACCTTTGAACGATATATCAAAGTGAAGATGCCTGCCCGTTACATTACCTGTTGCTCCCATACTGCCGAGCGTTTGACCTTTGGTCACTTTATCGCCGACCTTTACCTTAATGCTTCCTTTCTTAAGGTGCATATATCGTGTGAATATGCAGTTACCGTGGTCTATTCTGACCCAATAACCGCAATCCTTATGCCAGCCTGCAGTTATTACAGTTCCTGACGCAAAGGCGAGAATATCATCGTATCCGCCGCTTACATCGGGGTTGCCGGTAAGGTCAACGCCTTTGTGTTTATATGCGCTACCCCTCAGAGTTTGGTTGCCAAATGGCAAGGTCATGCGATGATAACCTTTTTTTAAAACGGAATTTTTTGCAGTGATTATTTCTGCCATATGTTAACCTCCGTTGGGTTCATTGTACCCGAACCTTTGCCTGCAAGTCGGGCATCGATGAGGTCTTTGACGAAATTCCATACGGCGGAAATTCCTGCGGCTGTGGCGGCAATGAGGATGCTGATAAGCACCTTTTTGAGGGTGTCTGCATCCGTCACACCGAAAAGAGCGTCAACGGAGATTGCCGAGAGAAAAGCCTGCACAAAGGTTTTCAGGGCTCTGATGAGTATATCTTTGATTTTTTCTTTGTTCATTCAAATTATCCTTTCATTTTGCAAAATAGCCTATAACTGCACTTGCGGCAGCTCCGATGAAAGCAAACACAAGTTTATCCCACCAGGCGGCGGGTCGGGCTTTCAGTGCCTCTACCGCCGCTTTAAGCTCGCCTACAAGGGTAAGCAGATTGTTAAGGGTAGTTGTTACCGCAACAAGGTTTTTATCAACGCCGTTGTATTTGGCATACAGTTCGCTGATGTTTTCTTCTGCTTTGTTGAGGCGGTGCTCGATTTCTGTTAAGGTGATTTCAGGCATTATCAGACCTCCGTCAGCGCTTCAAGGTGATAATAGACATCGAATTTGTCAATCACACCTGACATAACCTTTTCGTAAAGGTCATTGGGAATGCCTTCGGGGAATTCGATTGTTGCAATGATTCTCTGCTTATCAACCGCAAATTCACGGTGATATTCGATGTGCTTGGGGCACTCGATATCATTGAGGAGCTTGTCCTTCTGTGTACCTGCACCCTTGATGTCAAACTCACCTCTGATGCGGATATAGTCTACTGCTGCATTTTTGGGAAGGTTGACGCCAAATGCAAGGTTGTTGCCGCCGTAATAGCCGTTCGTGATAAAACCTTCGTGATTTTCGCTGTGAATAAGATTTAAAGTTTCCATAAATTATTCTCCTTAATCTGTGTAATAGGTTATACGGATTTTTGACCATCCGTAGTCAATAGCTTTTGTTATCAGTGTATTAAACACTGTTGTAAAAACTAAAAGATATACATAAGTTAAGCTCTCAAAATCAGGGTTATAGAAAACTTTATCCGACAAAATAACATACGGTGAAGTGTCAAAAGTATACATATCTTTGATGTTGATGTATTCACCGTTGTTTTCATCGGGAAAAGCAATTTCAACGCTTGCAATTTCCGTGCCTGCGTTAATTCGTGAAGCAAGGTCAACCATAAAAAATTTGCTGAATTGACCGAATGTGTCAGACCATAATTGGATATCATTATCATCTGCAAAGATTTCAAGTTGTGCCGTAGGGCGTGAACTGCCGATTTCTCTGCCTTTGTAGATAAGATTGCCGTCAGCATCCTCCCCGAATTTATTAAGTACCTCTGAGTTTTCGTGGGAGTGACGGGCAAAGGTATTGGCGGCAACCGTAGCTGACATACCGTTGTTGCCGAAATCAGACGGGCTCTGTACTCCGTTTACCGAAGGCAAAAAGACACCTTCGACCACGGTCGATTTTACAAGAAGATTGTTTTCGCCGTCGTAGCCTTCAAGCTGGAATCTGACATTTTCGCTTACCGTAACCTGACCCCAAAGAGGTATATGAATAATATCTGCCTTGGGTATCATTTCCGAGCGGATTACTTTTCTGATAAAATCACGACCCGTTTCAAATGCCAGGCAGTAAAGTACGATGTTTTCGTTTGCCGTCATATAATCGGGCGGAGTAATGTCAAGAACGGTTGCATTGTGTTCTCCTGTTTTTCCGAAAATATTGCCGTCAGGCAAAATGTCGGGTGAGTTAAAGTTTACTCTTATATTTGAAATGTTAACCACCTCCGTTTAGTTTTGAATGCAGTTCATTGAGAAATGCAATCCATGTGTTTACGATTGTGTACCAGTTGTCGTTTTGCCTGGTTACGGTCTGTGGGCTTTCGGGCAGTGACGATATGTTTATACCGTGGGAAACCGCACTTTTCCGAAGTTTGTGACAGTTGGATTCCATATTTGAAAACACGCGCATAATCTCCGTAACAGGATGATTTCTGCCTGTAATTTTGCTGTCGGAAAAATCTTCAACAGTTGTACCCTGTTTCGTAAGTTCGTTTCTTACGAACTCTGCGGCAATGTTTATTTTGCTGAAAAGTTTTGCTGTAAGATAACGGACATCACCCGGCAATTCGGGATATCCCTGTGTAAGTGCTACGGTGACAATGCATTCACCTTTGAAAGGTGCACCGTATGCATATCTGACTGCGTTGAGCTCAACAATGCTTGCGGAATATCCGAAGGATTGAAAGCGTACATACTCGGCACCTTCGAGCGGATGAATTTCAGCCGTTGCGGATGTTCCTGCAATGGTGCCTGCATATTCGGCAGCAGAAATGAAATTTTTGTTGCTGTCATACCACAACACCGAAGCTGCACCGTCACCGCCTCTGCCGGTATAAACAAAGACATCTGTTGCCGATACTTTTATAAATCCCGTGCTGTTGCTGAATATTTTATCCGTCTGAGTCCATTCGCCGTCGGATGTGCGGAAATAACCACCGTCGGGATAAACCTTATACGCAAAAGGCTCTGCGCCGTCATCTTTCGGAATAACTGTGATTTTGCAGGAGCCTTCCGATAAAGGTGTTACGGTTCCGTACTCATCAATTTCGGCAATTTCGGTGTCGGAGCTGAAGAAGCTTACTCTTTGTTCTTCGGAGTTGGCGGGCAGTATTGAATATTCAAGCGTTTCGTTTTCGTCAATTACAATGTCAATGTTGCTTTCGCAGGAAAATGATGTAACTCTCTGCGGAATTCTGATAACACCGACAGCCGTTCCCGTATTGCCGTTTTCACTTGTAACGCTGATTTCAAATTCATAAGATTTTCCGCTTGTAAGCGGTGCGATATCCTGAGATTCTGCCGAATCGAGGCTGAAAACATACTCGGTATTCTGATTAATATTATTCAGCCTTTCTGCGGTGACGGAGTATGTGCCGTCGGGAAGGGGTGACACAGTTACACTGTCTGCATTCAGAGATTCTTTTGTGCGTGACACAGCCTGAAAATAATCAAGCCCTTTGAGGATAAGTGTTGACCTTGATACATTGAGAACGCTTGCGGAAAGACCGTCCCATTGTTCAAATTCGAATACGGCAGAGGCGTTTTTGCCGAAACGGTCGGCTGATGTGCTTTTGAGATAAACCTGGGGAGTGCTTCGGTCAATATTCTCCACATTGAAACTCAGAGAGCAGTTTTCGTGAAAAAGCCACATGTAAAGAAGTTCACTGTAATTTGCATACAGTACAAAGTCTGTGGATACCGTGCCAAAAGAACCGTCTTCATAATGCGATACGGCATATTCGGCAAGTTTTATTTTTTCTTCATAACCGATTGAGATTTCGCGTGTGTTGTGTTTGGTACCGTTTAAAGTGATACTGAATTTTATATCATCGGAAGGGGTTGTACCTTCACGGTCAAGCCAATATTCCAGTACGGTTTTGTTACCGACAATATCCGTTCTTGTTTCTACACGCAGATAACAGTCACATTTCTTTCCGTTGAGAACACTTACCGTATACGAGCCTATATACTGTCTGTATGTTGCCATCAGTCTGCACCTCCGTATTCCGTAAAATCACGCTCTATGACGGTTATTTTGGCGGTCTTTGCCGCCGCAAGGGTTATATCCATAGATTTTATTACACCTGTCCTGAATCCGTTGTGGGGCGTTTCAACAGCAATGATGTCGCCGACTTTTTCGCTTTGCAAAATTATGTTTGCTGTAATTTCGTTGCGGTAAAAACCTGATTCAGCAAGCTGGTTGATTCTTTCATCCGTGTTTGCCATAAGTGAATATTTATCATAGCTTTTCACGCCTACGGAGTTGCTTGCCTTTTTCAATGGATTTGTACGGGTTTCCTCACTGATAACATCATCAAAATCCCTGCCGTATGTTTTGAGTAATATTGCGGTGTAAGGTGAATTCTGCTTGTAAGCAGCTCTGCCGATAATGCGGCTTGAATCTATTCTGATATTTGTGTTTCTGAATCTGCACAGTCTGAGCTTTTTGGAATCGGAAGAAATGAATGCACCAACCGCAAAAGCCGCTATTGCGGCGGCTGTACGGGTCTGCTTTTGTGCTTCGACAAATCCCGTAAGCTCTGTGTCGGAAAACTCTCCGCCGTCAATTTCGACGTTTGAAGCCGCTTTGACGGCAGACAGAACATCCGACATTCTGTGTGTGCCGTGTTCAAGGGCAGGAAAAGGAGCACCGTCAAGACCCATAACATCGTCTGAACACTCGAAAGCGAACTTTTCGCCGCCGTCGGGTGTGACGTTATCAACCGTGAACTTGCCCATAAATTCATCATCGGAATATAAAAAGAACACCTGTTTATCCTGAGGCATGAACTCTTCCTGAATTTGTGCCTCAAATTCGCAGGTGCTTCCGGGTAAATCCGAACAGTCATCGCTTATTTCACGGAAAACATTTATCGGTCCGTGAAATTTTGTGATTTCAAATGTTCTTCCCAAATCGATTCCTGCAAGCTTTACAAACTGATAAGGAAGTTCGGAACGGAGAAATGAGATAATTATTTTGTTGAAGTTTTCAACCTTGTGTTCTCCGTAGAATTCCAAAGAATCGGGATAAAACGTAACGGTGTCAAGAAGTACACCGTCTTTATACCAGGAACACTGCACTTCCGAACAGTAATTCTGCCAAAACCGGAAGGTTATTCCGGGTGCGGAATAGTAGCCGTCGGCAAGATCCGTAACAATGAAGGCAGTAGGAGAAAAGAGCCTTGAATTTGAACTGATTGCGGATGAGATATATCCGATGTTTTCACCTTCCGATGCAAAACAAAGGTCAAAATCAAGCAGGTCAATGCCCGAATTTTCAAATGTGGCATAATTCGGAATGCTGCGTGAATCGGTGTTGAGCAAATCTCCCGAACTCTGAAAAGCGGATGAGCCTGCCGCGGGAACGGTTGCGTTTTCAGCCGCAAGGGGAGCAAAATCGTTATAGATAATCTTGTGTTTCATTTCGCCCTCCTTACGGTGTTTTCTGCGGTGCCTTTGCAATAAAACTCAGGGTTATAGGTCCCCAGTAATTTTCGTTGCGTGCCTGCCGTATGAGTTTCTGGCTTGCTTTTGTGATGTATGCTTCAAAGGTGAGCGTACCCTGATTATAAGGAACGGTTATGGTGTTGAAGGGAACGGGTGCGGAGAGTGCTTCAAAAAGCTCGTCGTATTTCGCAAGTGAACAGGAAACGCCTCGGCTGACGGTCATTTTGTAATTATAGTAAGTACCTATAAGAAAAATTGCCATTTCGCCGTTTTGCAGTCTGCCGCTCTGATCTGACGAAAGCTTTTCAAAACTGCGTTCAAGCTCGTTGATATGTATTCCCGTATTTACATCGTATTTGACGCCGTCAATTATAAGCATTTAACCACCTCCGAAAGCTGTTTTACGGCTGCCCTCACGGGTCAGTTTAAGGTCAAGCAGCCTTATGAGTTCGCCCAGTGAGCCGTTTGCAATAAAATTGAAATTGAATTCCTGCTCGCCCATTACATTGCGGAGGGCATCCTCAATGGTAGTCAGGGGAGCTTCAACATTTGTGCCGTGTTTCTGGTCGCCCACAAGAGCATAAAACGGCTTGTTGGGCGGCAGAACCGCACCTGTTGCAAGGGCAGGAACGGGAATTCTGTCTATATGATATTCTTCATTTACGCAACTCCAATTTTTTAGTGCCCAATCTGCGCCGAAAAAATTGTGCCAAACAGAATCTTCGGGAATACTTGCTTCTAAGGCGCTGATTTTTTCAAGAATCCATCTAAGTCCTTTTTGTAAAGCTCTGACTATTGATTCCCAAGCAGCTATTCCTGCGTTTGCAATGTTAGTCCAACCCTCAGCAAATTTCTTTTTTGCACCTTCAAAATCCCCGTCGAGCCAAAGGGTTACTGCTTCGCCAAAAAGTTTGAATGCATTTTTTAAATTGTCAATGACTTCCTGACCGTTTCCGCCTATCACAATCAGAGCGGCAATAGCAGCAATGAGTGCGGCGATAATGCCGTTAGGAACAAATTTTGTAAGAATAGAACTGAAATTTGAGAAAGCCCAGACAACACCTTTTGCGCCCATTATTGCGGTAACAAGGGTGCCGAGAATAATTCCGAACTGTTTGATTTCTTCTTGATTATCACTCAGCCATTTATATAAAGGACTTTCTTCAATTTTCTTTTTTATTTTTTCAATTTCATCGCTGAATTTTGATATACCCGATGAATTGAAGTTTGTTGCGGCATCGGAAGCTGACTGAATAGCGTCTTTTTTCTCTTGGAGAAGGTCAATTTCTTCCTGCAACTGCTCAATGGCAATTTCGTTTTGCTCAATGAGAGGGTTTTCGGTGAGGCTTTCGTTGAGCTCGTCAATGCGTTCTCTCATTGCGGATATAAGAGTTTCGTAACCTTCGGTTATTCCGCTGTAATCCACATCCTTGATTGCATCCTGCTGTTCACGGAGCAGCTCAATCTGTTCCTCGATTTTCTCGTTTTCCTCGTCAAGAGCATCCAGTCTGGCACTGTAATCGATATCCTCGATATTTTCCTTGCGTTCCTGTAAAAGGTCGATTTCTTCACGAAGCTGCTCAATTTCAAGGTCAATGGGGTCTTCCTCTTCAACCGTGCCGAGAGTGGAAAGCTCATCAAAAGAAGCGGTGAAACGCTCGTTTTCTTTCTTGGCTTTTTCTTCGGCTTTCTGCTTTTTTTGCAGAGCCTTTATCTGCTTGTTGATTGATTTGATTTGGTCGTCAATAGACTTTTTCTGAGCGTTGACGGCTTTCTGTGCCTGTTCCTGCTCTTTCATCACGGCAGAACGCTCTTTACTTATTGCAGACTGCTGTTTTTGCAGAGCTTCAATATTTGACTGAATTGCATCACGCTGAGCCTGAGCCGCATCGTTCATAGCCTTTTCAGCTTTGTTAACAGTGTCGATTTCCTTTTCAAGGAACTCAATCTGCTCCTCAATCTGCTTGGTCTGGGCTTCCACTGCTTTTCGCTGCTGCTCATATTCACGCTGCATAGCTTTGTTTTCACGTTGCAGGGCTTTGACCTGTTTCTGCTTTTCTTTTATGGCGGCAGTCAGTTCTTTTTCTGCGGCACTTGCACCGCCTGCACCGTTTTTGGCAGCATTAATTGTGTTCTGCATTTCCTGTGCCGAGGCAATGCTTGAATCAATACTTGTTCCGAAAAGCAGGTTGGTGAATGTGGCAAGGTGTGCCGTAGCCTTTGCGAGTAAGTTCATCAATGCGGTTATGGCAGGCAATGCCGCCTGATAAACAGGCTGAAATGCAACCGCAAGATTGGCCTTGACCTGATTAAGGCTGTTTGTAAACTGCTGATTTGTGCCCAACATAGCGCTGAGATACTGCCTTAATTCCGAAAGACCTCTGTAAATCACACTGAATACAAATGCCGATTTGAAAGTACTCATTATTCTTTTTCCGAAATTACCGAATGCACTTGCGGATGATCTCAGCGAAATTTTTGATTTGGTATTGAAATCTTTCAATGAATTGAGAGCGTTTTTCAGCCCTGCCTTTACCTTTTCGCCTATTTGAGCAAATGAATTACCGCTGCTGCCCGTATATTTCAACGATTCAAGCTGTTCCTTCAAAGGAAGTATCTGATTGTCGAGGCTTTCAATTTTGTTGTAGAGCTCCTCGATTTTTTGATTGTAGGAATCTATGTTACTCAAAGCCTCGTCGGTTATCATTTTGTAATCAACCTTGTCAATCTTTCCGCTTGCCAGAGCCTTTTCGGCATCAGCTATTGATTTTTTAGCCTCTGCCGCCTTTTTCCTCAGTTCTTCAAACTCGTTGATAACGGGCAACTGCTTGTTTTCAAGCTTCTTTATTTCCTTTTCAAGGTTTGCAACTTCTTTCTGCACTGCCTTGATATCGAATTCCGCCGATATTTTAATGTCAGAGGGCAAGGTTATCACCTCCGAGAATATCGTCTATTTCTGCCTGCTCGTCTGTGCCGATGCGTCGGCGAAGTTCTACGGTGCGGAGATTATCCGAATAATATTTTCGTTCCCACTTGTCAAGCGGTTCACCTTTGGCAATTTTCTGACGGATTCTTGTGACGCAGGCGAAGGCACATTCACCGATTTCATAATAAGCGGCAACGAAAGACCACCAGTGAAGATATTCCGTACCTCTGCAATCATAGCCGAGAATTCTGTTAACGGGCGGAATGATAAGTGAAAAATCCTGTTCCCAGTCCATTACCTTGGGCTTCTTTCTGCCGTCCGTTTCTGTTTCCCCGCATGCGATAAACCACAGACAGCGTTCATACACTTCACCGTGGTCATCAATCTTTTTCCAATCGGGGAAAATAATACGGACGCAAGCCTCAGCTTTCTCAACAGGCAGAAGATCAGGGTCGTTGAGCGCCGAGATTGCGTCCAGAATTGCACGGTAATCCGTCCTTATTTCATAATCAACACCGCCGACATTGAGGGATTTCGGCAGAGTGTAAATCATTTTTCATACCTCGCTGTATGCTTTGCAATGCGTTTTTCGCTTGCCTTGGCAGCCTTCTTTGAAGCGGATTCGATAACGGGAGCAATCGCTTCAAGAAATTCCTGAACATAGCTCTTACCGTTTTTAAGCTCCATAAGAGGTGAGCAATGACCGAAAACAGGTTTCGAAACATCATAATTGAAAATGAAATTAATCTGTTCTTTAATCTGCTTATCCACGCTGTCAAGAAGGTCGGCAAATGCTTCTTCGTTTTCGGGGTTTGCACCGTCGAGAGAAGTAACGATTCCCTGAATGTTTTTTCTTGCCTGAGCATTGCGTACATGAATGTTAAAATCCGTTGCCTGAATGTAAATCACACGCTCAGGGTCGCCGTTTATGGTTATGGCTTCTCTGCCGTCATCAATGTTGATATTTTTCAAGACGGTTTACCTCCTTATGCGTTGGGTGTGAACGTGATGGTTTCGTCATGCTTGTAAGCATTGACGGTGCCGAGAATTTTGTTGTTGCTGAAATCAATGTTGACGGGCATATCAACATAAGCACTGCCGCCGATACTCTGAGGAATAACGGTGCAGTTCTTATGCACTTCGGCGTGATATGCGTGAGCTTCCGCTGTGCCTTCGTCGATATATGCCTTGATAATCATAACTTCAAAGAGTGAGAATTCACTGAGGGCATTTCTCTCCTGAATATCATTCAGCTTGAAGAGCAGAGGATTGCCGCCTCTGACTGTCATGGGTGTAAGGCTCTGGGCAGGTTCGAGTTTGTCAACAGAGGATTCCGTAATACCGAGAATATCGGTTACTTTTGAACTTGTGGGATTAAGCTCAATCGCACTGTCTTCAACACCAACGCCTACGGGTACCCATTTGGGGTTTCCTTCTGCGGCGGTAATGCTGTCACCGACATTTACGCAGGTGACAAGCAGTTTTCTTTCAGCCTTCTGATTGGGGAGAAGAGAGAAATCCTTAGCTTTATAATCAGCCATATTTTATCATCCTTTCAATTTGTTTCTTCATAGATTATTCTGTACTGCGAAAGATATTTTGAGATATTCTGCATTCTTAATGAAGCGGGAATATTCTGAATAACCGTTATTTTTTCGATGCTGCAGTGTGCATCGAAATCGGGAAAATTTCTTTTAAGGTTTTGCTGTTTTATCCATTCCGTCAGGCTTTGTAACGATTCCATATCGGCTATGTTTTCAATACCGTCAAGGGATGTATCGTCAACAATACCGAAAGAGGAAACAGCAAAGTCATAATGCTTTGTTTCAAAGCCGAAAATATCGGTTTTAACCGTATAATCTGACGGTATGGGTATAAAATTTGCTCCGCCGTTTTCGGCTGTCCCGAAATTGAAAAAGAGTTTATCGAAAACAGGACAGCTTTTAAGCCATTCAAACACGGCTTTGTTCTTATCCATTGTGCTTCCTCCTGTTCAGGTATTCTTGGAGTGCGGCGGTAATGTCGTCTTTCCTTGCACTCCATGCCGCCTTGTCCCAATGGTCTGTCGCAAGGGAATGCTTATCTGTTTTGAAATGCATTTTGCCGCCGTCTTTGGTAATTCCGTAATAGGGTGCGGAAGAATACGGTGCTTTGAAATGGATACCGTCAGCGGTTATATCGGCAGTGTCGTACATCGTCAGGGTATCCGCAGGAACATAAGGTTCCATAAGTCGATAAAACTCATTGTAAAAAAACAGTTTTGCACCGTCGTCAATGCAATTTTCAAGCTTTTGGGCTATCGAACTGACATCGATTTTTACCTCAATCATATCAGTTACCTATCCTTATGTGCGGCATATAAAAACCCGTATTGTCGCTTACGGTATTGACCTTGAACGCATCATCGCCGTATATTTTCAGAATGTCGTTGCCGCTTGCGTTATCTTCAATAATATCCGGGATATCACCGAGAACGGCAATACTGCCCCGAGGTACGGCAAGAGCAGTGTTGCAGGGGATACGCACCACATAACTCTCGCCGTTTATACGTGATTTTTCGTCAAACTCGGAAGAACGGATGTGTTTGAAAAAGCAGCGGGAAAACACAAGTTTTTCCCACTGCCCTTTTTTGCCTGATTCTTTTCTGAGGAACAGGGTGACGGCTTTATTCCAGTGCCCTGGCATTTCAGCACCCCCTGTAAGCAAGGTCACCTGCATAAATGCAGATAAGCTCCTCAACCTTTTTATCAAAGTCTGCTTTTGCGGCTTCGGGTGAAACATACGAAACACTTACACCGTCGTTGCCGTAGCCCGAAACCGAACTGTCACGGCTGTCAAACTCATTGCATATACCGATGATTTCATAAACAAGGCGTCTTATGTTTTCGTCGGGAGAATCTATGCGCTCCATTGTACGGCGGTCAATCAGCTTCCTTGCCTTGAATTCAAGACGGCTGAAATTGGATTCGGGAAGCTTGCCGCCGTATGAAACATATTCACTGTATGTGAGATACATCAGGTATCATCACCCGAGGGGAGCTTATATTCGGGATGTTCCTTTTCGATATGCTTCAAAAAGTCGGGTTCACGTTTGTACTCTCTGCCGCATACAGGGCAGACGAAAGGAGCAACAGACTTTGAAGATTCGGGAATATAACCGACAGTTCTCATTTTATCAGACCTCCTTGTGGTGAACATAGATGCCTGCACGCTTGTTCTCGTAGCCCTTGACAATACCTACGTTACGGTAGCCGTATTTCCATGCATCTGCATTCTGGTTCTGAGAGGGGTCGATAACCTTGGGTGCAACGTGCTTGGGATACTGAATAACAGCACCCTTGTGGATAATTTCAAAGTTGATGTCTGCCGCACCTTCCGCCTTTACATAACCGCCGATTTTTTCTTCGTCGGTCTTACCGCTTTTAAGAGAAATTGCGGTGTAGAAACGTCTCTGAGGAACTTCAACAACCTTGGCAAACTTTTTAAGCACTTCCTTGCTCTTGGTAGTGTCAAGGTCGTCAACAAGACCTTTGAGTGTGGGTGTGATATAGAGATATCTTTCTTCTGCGGGAACTTCGTCCTCGTCCATTTTGGTTGAAGCGGCTCTGAGAGCGGCAATAACGGCATTGCCGTCGGTAAGGGTGCCCGATGTAATGGAAACATTTTCAAGAGAAGCGTATGCGGCAAAACGGAAAGCATCGATTTCGGGTGCAACCTTTGTTCTGATGAATTCGCTTGCAAGCTTGCCGTAAGCAATGTTTGCGGATTCCTGATTGTCCATATTGTCAACCTGGAACATACGGCCTCTGTCGTAATTACACTTGACGGTTTCCCAACGGAGAGAAACATCACCGTTTACATAACCGCTGTTGCGGTCGTAATCGCCCAGACCGCTCATATCAATCATGGGGATACACATTTCGTCGGCGTTTGCACCTGCCTTGACAAGCTCGGGCGAACCGTCAAGGTCGGCGGTGAGTGAAGCAAGTCTGTATACCTCATCGAGGATGGGAACGAACTGCTTTGCAAGAATAATGTTGTTAGGCATAGTTTAAATTTCCTTTCTGTTTTTATTAAATGGGTTTAAGTCCTGCGGCTGCTCTGACGGCGTTATATGCCGCCTTATCAACCGATTCAGAATCTCCGAAACCGGGAATATCAACCTGAGGATTGGGATTTGTGAAAATGCCGTCACGGTCTTTTGTAAGTGCCGTAAAGATTTCGGCATCGGACTTGCCTTCGTTTTCGGACTTGCCGAGAGCTTCTCTGAACTCTGCAAAAACACCGTTCTTTGTGAAATCGTTGGTGTATTTGCGTTCTCCGTGAAGCTTTTCAAAGCGAGCTGTAAGAGCAGCTGTGTCCGCCGCTTCCTTTTCTGCTTTTTCACGGTTTTCCTTTTCCTGCTTGTAGGTGTCAATCTGAGCCTGAAGCGCAGATACATCACCTTTGTTTTTCTCCAGATCGAAGATTGTTGTGTTTGCGGTGTCAAGCTGTGACTTATAATCGTCACGGGCTTTTACCACTTTTTCGTGCTCCGATACCGTTTTGTAGTTTTCACGAACTGCGGTACCAAAGGCAGTTTTCTTGTCCTCGGGAACGGTGATACCGATTTCACCGAGAATGGTGTAAATGTCTTTCATGCTGTTTCCTTTCTACATGATTTTTATACAGCTCTGTCTGCTGTTGAAAGTAAGCCGTATATACCCACGGCAGGGGTGATTTTGGGTATAAAAAAAGCCGACCTCAACGCATAACGTTAAAATCGGCTTTGATTATTGAAATTAGAAAACAAGAAAACCGCCCTGAAAAAATCAAGGCGGTTTATGGTGTATTTGGTTGTTTGGCAGGCGTGGCGTACTCCTGCATCTCTCGGGTTGCCCCTGTCGTTACCATCGGCGTGTGGATGCCACGAAATTGTCCACCTCAAACAACCTTTTCTATCCTATTACATTATAGCAGAATTATTCGCTTTTGTAAAGAATTTTTTTAGTGCGAAGGTAACGATTGTATCGTTTGTCCTCAACTTTCAAGAAGGTGATAACAGAATTTTTGTAATCCTTAGGGTCTGCAGAGGTTTTAAGACGCAAAATAATTTGATAATTTTTTCCGTTATCTTCAATGTGTTTAAGAACAAAGGCAGTGTTCGGCTTGTTAGCTTCAAGAATATAATCTGGATTTTTGACTATTTCTTCGATATATTTAAAATATCTTTCATAATCGTTGGGATGATGGTCTTTAATGTGTGCGATTTGTGTATCGGTAATGATAACTTCGTCTGTTGTTATATCTTCCGTTACGCATTTATATTTTTCAATATCGATTTTACCGATGCTATGCACATTACCAACTGCCGTTTCTTCTTTCTTTGAGGATATTATACCATTTCTTGCTTTATTGTCAACACTTTTACCTGATTTAACCACGCTCATCCTGTCGTAATGAACATCAAGTCCTGCCTTTTGAGATATCTCATTATACTTATCTTTCAGCAGTCTTATTTTGCGGTTGCATTCACGGACACCCACATCATCGCCTGCCGCTTTCAGTATCTCTTTGCGGTCTTTCTGTTTGCGGATTTTGGCTTCAATCTGCCTTTGCAGTTGAGTGCATTGATATCGGGTGTATTTTTTGCCGTCGATATCAATAAGCTCATTACTCTTGCGCTTCATTTCCTGCAATTGTTCTTCTGTATATGTGGGACGGGAAATGCCGAGAATGATTGCAGTTTTTGTGTGATAACAGTTAAGGGTACCGATAGGTCTTTTAAGACTTTCGTTGAGTTCGTTGAATTCCTCAAAAGAATACTGCCTGCCCTGTATATCTGCGTGGTCGGGTGCGGGATTTGCGTGGGCGGATATTTCATAACCGTTTGCACCGAATTCCTGTCCGATAAGTGTCTGAGTTTCGTTTTTTACCTGTCTCAGACCGTCCATGATGTTACGGCGCACGGCGGTGTCAATACGCTGGCTGTATCCGCTTTCCCAATCAACAACTCTTACGCCGCTGTCGGCATACTGTTTGAGAACACGACGCATCTCGGTTTTGTAATCCGATACACCCGTTTTCACTGCGGTTATCGCTTTGTCGATACATTCCTTGTAGCCTGCGGCAAGTGATGTGTAACGAACTCTGCCGTCACGGTCACGCAAAGCGAAGGCGTAAGAATGGCTGAGGTTGTAGCAATTATCCTGTGCCGCCTTTGTCATAGCTTTTACGGTGCGCTGCAAAGCTTCATTTTCCCGGTAAGGAATCTGCGGATTATCCGCCGTATAAAACTGTTCGGCAAATTCATAATCGTAACGTGCGGCATCGGCATACAACTTTTCAATATCGCTTTCCGTCATACCCGAAGCCTTTGAAAGCTCACGGGTAATTTCGACAATGCTCTCACCCGTCATTCTGACTGCGATAAGCTGAGCGTCTTTGTAGTTGTTCAGACTGCCTATCCGGGCAATATCTTCGCCCATTCGCCTCAGAGCGTTTTTGTTTGCAGTGTCCATCCTTCGTGCGATTGCCAGAGGGATTCCAAAGAAGTCAATCATTATTCTTCCTCAATAAGGGATTGAACCGTTTGTCTGCCTGCCTTTATTCTGTCGACAGCCGCCTGTGCCTGTTCCCTTGTTTCTTCGGGATGATTGAAAAGACGGATATCAACCGCATCTTCTGCGCCGATGCTTTCAGCCTGCATGAGCTGAGAGAAGGTTTGCGTGCTGTCTTCAAGCAAAGCATAGGAATAACTGAATTTCACGTCATACTCGCTGTAAGGTGCCATTCCGTAATAATTGATGAGTACGGAGCAGGCATACATCAGACTGTTGAAATATGATGTCACATTCTTGTGAATGTTGTCGCAGAAGCAGAATGTGTTATACATCGCGCGGCGGATTTCCGTGGCGGTAGCGGAAGATGTTGAAAGCTTTGTCAGCACGCCTTCCGACAAACCGCATTCCTTTTCAAGCATTGCAAAGTGTTTTTCAAGCTTGTTATAATATGAGGTGTCACGGAAAGCAGGGTCGAAAATATCCACGCCCAGACGGTCGCTGTTGTTGAATGCAACATACAGGTCGTTGTTCTCAAACTCCTTACGGGTTTTTACATCGTCATTTCCGCCGTCTTTTTTCTTGTGAAGCCTGATGAGCGAACGGTCCGCAAAAACTTTGGCTTTCTTCTTTTCGTATTCTCTTTCAATATCAACAAGGGTTTTGGCGATTTTTTCAAGAGTGGTATTACAGCCGTAGGTTATGGGTACGCCTGCCGACGATTTGGGAACACGAGGATTGCGGGGACAGTTGAGAATTGCAACGGGCAGATGCGTTACACCGCCGATTCTGATTTCTTCGGGAATGTTTTCCCATTCCTCGATTGCCGACAGCATGACGGGAACATCATCGCAAACAGCTTTGTTGCGGATAATGTAAATGCCGTTTTCAATGCTGTAATCCGTGAAGCGTTTGTAACGCTTTTTGTCACGGACAATATCATCAGCAAGAACAACGCACTGTGTTATTTCGTCGCCCTGCATTGCCGTTACCCAGAAACGGTCTTTCATTACGGTGTCGATATAAATTTTTCTGCCCAGTCCGTTATCCACGGAATAGGGGATTGATATAACCGCACCGCAGCCGAGAGCACAGGCAACGGTCTGTGTGATGTTCTGCCACTCTTTCTGAGCAATATCCGAAAGAATATCACTGAACCGTGAAGCGGTTCCGTCGGTTCCCGATACGGTTACCTGAGCATCGCCCATGGCTATGTTTGCCACACTTCCCGAAAGCAGAGCAATTATGTTTTCTTTGCTGGTGTCGGTATAATTGTCACGGTCCGTACCGTCAAAATCGGATTCAAACACACCGAGTATTCTTTTACCGAAAAGCCGCCAGAGGAAGTCTTTTATTGTTTCGTTAATGTTTACCACTCCAATACTTCAAGAATTGTTTTACAGAAATATCTTGTATCGTCCATTGCATGGTCGTTTTGTTTGTTGGGCTTATCTTTTTCCGTTGATTTTTCATCCCAGGAATAGGCTTTGAATTCTTTTATTGCGTTTTTACAGCGGGTCGCAATTCTGAGGTTGCCGTTTTTCAGAAGTTTGCCCGTCAGGCGTATACCGTCCAGAACCTCATTGTCCGCACCTCTTACATCAAATCTGCCGTGCTTTCGGATTTCGGCAATAAACGAAGCTGCCGAGGGGTCTACAACGACACATTCAATATCAAGGTCTCCTGCAAGCTCTTCAAGATGCTCGTAATATTCGCTGTCGGTCAGTTGTTTGCCTTTCTTACGGCCGTCGTAATAAAACTCCCTGATACGGGTTGCGATTTCTTTTTCATAATCCACAGCCCAGAGACCCATACTGCAAGGGTTGAGTGTGCCGTAGTCAACGGATATATAATAATCGTCACCTTTGACATCACCGCCGCAGCATTTCTTTTCGTCAAAAAAAGGATAAATCAATCCGCTTGCAACTACCCACAGACCGAGAATGAAACGGTCATAGAAAACACCGGTGTATTCTTTTTTCAGCGATTCTATGTATTCGGGGTCAAGGAAGGTGTTGTCTTCAATAAGAAAAGGCAGGACAAGCATATCAAGCTCGTTCTGCCTTTCAATATATTTTTCGTTTACCCAGTGAAAAGGTGTGTCGGGGTTAGTTGTTGCGAAAAGCTTTGCCCCGTGCTCGCTCAGTCGGGAAAGCAGCATTGTGAAAAAATCTTCGGTAAACAGGGTCAGCTCGTCACAGTATGCACCTTGCAAGGTCATACCTCGTATTTTGCTTTCACTGCGTACGTCGTTGACACCTTCGAGATATATTTTTCTACCGAAAAGCCGCCCTTCCTTTGCCGAAAAACTGTAAGAGAAGTTTTCTTCACCCACAAGGGATTGAAGAAGGTCAAGGCAGTTTCGTTTGAGAGAGATAAGGGTTTTGCCCACCATCAGATAAGATTTATCCTCAGGCATAATCGCAACCCAGAGAGACCACAACACAAGGCTTATCCAGGTTTTACCCGAACGTACAGAACCGTGCAGTATATTGATTCTGCGGAGCTTATTAAGCTTGAACAGCCTTATTAACTCCGCTTGCTTCGGTGTGAATATATCAGACATTCTTCACCGCCTCCACGATTTTATCAAGAATACCGCCGCCTGAGGTACTTTTCTTTGCCATATCACGCCGTTCAAAATATAATTTTATAGCCTTGATGTTGCCCCTGTTACACTGCTCTATAAGTGACTTCCACACGTTCGCAAGTTCACTGTCGGCATATTTGTCAATAAGGCTTGACATATATTCCTGAAAAGCAGGATTGTCGAGCCAGTTATAGTATGTACGCCTCGGCACACCCATCTGTTCGCAAAGTTCGGTTATGGTGCCGTCAAACTCAGGATTTATCAGGGCTTCCGCCATTCGTCTCTGTTTTGGTGTCAGAGTTTTGTTTTTCTCATTTGTGCCGTTCTGAGCCAAGCAGCACCACCTCTCTTTGTTTAATTTTGGGTATAAAAAAGCACTCCCCAAAGGGAGTGCCGTATCAGATTTATTTTATGAGTGTTGTATCCATAACTAAAAGCCTTGATGAACCGTAACTGGGTGAAACATCAAATGAAATTCTTATAAATTTAGCACCGCTGATATCAACATCGAATTCAAAACACTCGGTTTTTCTTGTTATATCGGCAGATGAATAAACCAACATATCGTCCGCGTATATTCTCATTTGCGCAGATGCTTCGTCACCGTGAGATTTATGCGGAACGACTTTACCTGTAATCTTTGAAAATTTACCGTTTGTGTAATACTCTGCATAACTTGAACTTGACGCAATAATGTAAGGCAGGTTTACGGAATAGTCATTATTGAGAGAATCTTTTAAGGAGCCTTCATTAACAGTCCAGGAACTTGAGTTTACAGGATCAAATGCAAACAAACTTACCTTATCAGAATCGTAATCCTTGTCTATGCTGACTAAGGCTTCCGTGCCGTAATTCTGATATTTTCTGTTTTCTATTTCCAAGGCTGTGTTTTCACTTTCAAGTCCGTCAACTTTTGTCTGCAATTCTTCAAGCAAACTGTCAGCAGTTATGATTTTTTGCTCTAATTCACTGTATATGTTTTGTGCGTTTTCAGGGTTAAGAGTTATGCTCTCACCGCCGATGTTGACCGTTATGGTACTGTTGTCTCCGCTGTTTATTGTTTGCTCAATTTGGTTGTTATAGACTGCTGATGTTACACCAAATGTGCCGATTATCGTGATAATTAACGAGACAATCCAACCTATAACCTTAAATGCTTTTGATTCCATTGTAATCTCCTCCTTTGACAAAATATTACCAAATATGTAACTATTTGTAAAGGAGAAAATGTAAAATAATTTTAAATTATGTAAAATAAAGAGAAAAAATGGGATAAACAATCCCCCCGGAGTGCGGAGCTCCGAGGGGTGTTTGTTTATCCGAAGGAGGAGATTGAAAGAAGGGAATTACAATGATTCTATGCTATTATTGTAGCAGATAATTATTGCTTTGTAAATTGCACGTTTGTCGCATCAGGTCAGACCGTCAATGCCGAATATGAGGTTTGACAGAACCTGAGTTGCCTTTTTCAAATCTCTGTATACCGTACTGCGGTCAACGCATTCCGCTTCGGCGATTTCGTCAACCGTTTTTGTTTCGTCGCTGATGTAAAGGGCTTTCAGAACTCTGCAACGGCGGTTATTTTCAGGTATACCGCTTTTCGCACATATGGTTTCATATACTTCAATCATTGCATCAATATGATTAACCATTATTGCCGTTCTGGCAGCTGAATTCTTGATTGATTTAACCGTTGTTTCGGCCTTTGAGAAATCGTTGTCGGACATCATTGCCAGGATATCGAAAACGCTGTCCTCACATTCTGCCGCTGAGTAAACGGATTTCTCTGCGTGTGCCTTGAACATTCTGTAATTGCGGATGAGCAGCTTTGTGTTGTGCAGACGCTTGTCTTTGCTTTCCGAAACGAACTTCTTTTTCAAAGCCTCGAATCGCTTATCTGCTGCCTTTACGCCCTCTGCAACGGCAAGTTCTATAATTTCTTTTTCATTCATACGTTGCTCCTTTCATGTGGTTATACGATTTTATCCCAGTTATCAAGCTCTATGTCAAAGCCAAAATTTTGCAGAACCTTTGTGTAGCTCTGGTTATGACCTCCATAGAATGTGTGAGTGCTTAAATAATAATGGTGTTTGCAATAATCTGTTTCGGTTTCTTCGGTTTCAACTTTCGGAACAATCCAACCGCATCCCATATCAACATCAATTTCAAGCTTGTAATGTTCGGATTCAAGACCGGCTAATTCTTCCCAATTTGTTATGAGTTTAGGCATTGTCAGCACCACCTTTTTAAAGTTTTTCCGCTTCTTTAATTTGATGTTTTAAAAATACGGTTTTTCCGAATTTATCAAGATTAATATGAGTGATACAATTCGGAACCCTGTGCCAAACAACGATATACTGATTTCTTTTTATTCCTCTTAATTTTGGAAAATCACCAAGATGAAAACCGACAACTCGGCTTTCATTCCAATGACTGAACACACCTTTGTTATAAAAAATCGCTTCGTATACTGTATCGCCCACTTTACAAGGGGGTACTATTACACCGTTTTCTCTCAACCAATCAGCGAGCTTTTCTTTTTGGTTTTCGAGATAAAACTTGTCAATGTCAACACACGCAAAAAACGTGTTGATTAGGTCATTCAATCTATCACGCATTGTTGTAACTCTCCTTTTCTATCCTCGTCATTTCACATTGCACGACCATAATGCAGTTCGGCGGCATATTTTAAAAATCCGTATAATTTGCATCTGATACATTTTAACTGTCTACAAACAACAGAGACATTGACGTTTGAGAGTTTAGCGATTTCTTCCTGAGTAAGTCTGTCATAGTAATAAAAGGTAAGAATTTCCTTTTCTTTTTCGTTGAGTTCGTTCTCTATAACCCTTGTCACTATTTTTTTGAATGCTTCATCGTCTCTCTCATTGTCATAATCTTCACGCTGCCACATTTCAAAAGCTGCACGGTCAAGAAAGTATTCGTTTCTGTTGAACATTAAGATCCTGCTCCTTTCGGCGGTTCAGGAAGAGGCATCCAATGGGTAGGAGGATAATATCTGGGGTTGCATTCTTTAATTCCGAAAGGTATTTCTGCAAAACTCGGTCCGTGAAAGAAAATGTGAATGTTTCCGTATTCATCGCAAGTCAAGTAACGACCATTGAATTCGGGAAGTCTATCCTTGACGCTAATCCATTCATTCGGCATTGTTGTTATTCCAACTCCTCTATTCTGATATAGATACCGGGTTTGTCTGCCCAGAATTTTTCGGTTATCTCCGAGGCGACGAGGGCATCGTCCTTCCAGAAGCCGCAGGATGTCATACAGTCTTTGAGCAGCTTTTGCAGGTTATCGGTATCGGGTTTCGTGATTTTATATTCCCCGTCTGTATGTCTGCCCTTGACAGGGAAAAGCCATTTCGTAATGAGCCTTACACCGCACAGATAGGGTTCTTTCGGCATATGCCGTGCCAGGTGTGCGGTCAGCTTTGCTCTTGCCGCTTGCAGTTCGGGAGGGTCATAAAAAATCGGCTTGCCGCCTATGGCCGTAACCTTATGTTCCTGCTGCGTGACCGTAGGCGGTTTCATCGGCATAAAAAATTCTGTCATTTTTCGCTCCTTAAAAATTTTGCTTTCGTCAAGGTGAGGGGAAGGAAACGGGCGGCAGCTTTTGACCGCCCTTTTCTTCACCCCTTGACCGTGAGGGAAAGTCTTTCCTTTATCCCCCGTAGGGGGATAGATTTTCTTCCCTACAGAAAATCTCGATAGTTTATCGACTTTTTCTCTGTGAGGGAAATTTTCGAATAGTATTCGATATTTTCTCTGTGAAAGGAAGAAAAATTTATTCGATATTTTCCCTTCCCTTGAAGGTGTTATTTTTCGCCCGTTGTACCTTCGTCAACCCAATATCCGCCGTGTTCTTTCAGTCTGCTTCTGACTGTTTTTTCGCTTACTCCCATATACTGAGCGAGGTCAGAAATTTTTGCTTTTCCGTTATCGGAGCAATAACTGAATGCCTCTGAAATACTCTTTCGCCGTTCTTTTGCTTTATCTTCGGGAGATTTCTTTTTTGTGAAATTCTTTTTCCAAGGAGAACCTTTTGAATTTGTTTCGTCCGTATCCACATCCGCAAGCACTCCGCTTGCATCAACCGTATGTGCGGGGAATTCAAACCAAAGGTTTATCGGGTCGAATTTCGGGAACTCTCGCAGAGTGCCCTCTATGCGCCAGGCAGACCGTTTCATAATGCGCTCGGTAATCGGTTTGATTTCTTCAATCATCCGTGCGTATGAGGCAGGCGCAAGGGCTTTTTTGCATATACCGAGCATTGCACGCTCGGAGCATAAATCATCGAGCGATGCTTCGTTTTCTTTGCCGAAGCGTTTTAACCATTTTTCGCAGATTTTACAGGCGGCTGTATCCGCCTGCTGTTGAAGCAACGCATCCGTAACGGGCAGTTCGATAAGGTCAAGAAGTGCGTCGGGGTCACGGGCAAATACACCGCTGCCGCTTGCACGGTCCATTGAACGCTTGTTGCCCTGATTGCCCTTGCTGTGATGATGGCAGTATATAACGGCGCATCCCAGCTCTGTGCAGACCTTATCAAACTGATTGCAGAAATTCGCCATCTGGTCGGCACTGTTTTCGTCACCCGTGATTACTTTATATATCGGGTCAATAACGATTGCTATGTAGTTTTTCTTTGCTGCCCTGCGTATGAGCTTCGGTGCAAGCTTATCCATAGGGATTGAATGGCCTCTCAGGTTCCATATATCAATGTTTGAAAGGTTTTCGGGTGTTATCCCCATTGCGCTGTAAACATCCCTGAAACGCCTCAGACAGGATGCACGGTCAAGTTCAAGGTTAACATAGAGAATTTTACCCTTTGCACAGTTAAAACCAAACCACGGTTTCCCTTCGGCCACCGCAACACAAAGCTCGATAAGAGCAAATGATTTGCCTGCTTTTGAAGGACCTGCAAGCAGCATTTTGTGACCTTGGCGGAGTATGCCGTCAATAAGCGCAGGTGACAGTTCGGGAAGATTTTTCCACACATCCGTAAGGTTTTCGGGGTCGGGAAGATTATCGTTGACACTTTCAATCCATTCTTTCCACTCATTCCAGGAACTTTTACCGATATCGGTGTCAAGGAGATATTGCTTTTCGCCTTTTCTTGTAACACCGGGCAAACGGGATAAGCGGGAGGGGTTTTTATTCTGGCGGTCTATTTCAAGACCGTTTTTGCGGCAGACCTCATAAAGATAATCAACGCGCTTACGGTATTCGTTGAAATCGGGCGCATCAACCCTGACTATTGCGTGAAGGCTTTTGCCGCCGCTGTAAACAAGGCAGGCAATAGGCAGTTCAAGTTCACGCAAAATCTGATTTTGATGTGATAAATCTGCGGTATCGCTTTCCACAAGAGCGTAACGGTATTCGGTAACATTCTCGTTCTTAACGCCTTTACCGTCCAGAGGATTAAAGCGAATCCACGCCCCTGCTTCGGGGTTGAAATCACCGATTGCTTTGCCGATATCTCCGCCGCATTTGCTTAACTTTTCAATGATTTCGCCTGCCGTCTGTGTATAAACGCCCTTTGTGGGCAGATATTTGCCGTCCTTTTCCCAGCTCTCGGTTACATAACCGACAGTTTCGGAGGCTTCAAAAAGCGTTTCGATATATCTGATAATATGCTGAACGGGTTCCCACTTGTCGGGGATGTTAATTTCTTTGCCCTCTATCCAGCTTTTATCTACGATAACCAAATCATTTTTTGAGCCGATAACACCGTCCCAGTCAAGAGGCTCATCGGAATAACGCTGAGGCTGCCAACCGTTTTCTTTTGCCATCTGAACAATGGTGCCTGCGGTTACGGGTGAAGCTGAACCGTTGAAGGTTTTCCACTTCTTTTCACAATCGTCGGGATGATAACGGGCAGAATCCCTGCGGCTCCAATCATCCCACACATCGCAGGAATAGCCCTCGTGTTTGAGCGCCATTCCGATGTTGACCCACTCCTGATAATCAAGCTGAGCAGGATCTATGTAATCAAGTAATTCAATAAGGTCTGTTTTTTCTGTCATTACATTACCTCACGGGGATTGTATTCGGCAGGGTTTACGGTGAAAGGAACACGCCAACCGTTTGCGGCAATACGGTCAATAAGCCTTTTTGCATTATCAAATGACCATTCCCCCACACGCTTGAAGCCGTAGCGTTCAAGCAGACGGATTTGTTTAGGTGTGGTAAGTCCCTCGTCCCTGCGCTTTGCAAGACGGTCAAGAAGCATTTTCGCCTTGCCTGCATTGTCAATCTGATCAGGCAGGATTCCGAGCTTTTCAAGGGTTTCCTTTTGTTTATCCGTAGGCGGTGCACACTCCCAACCGAATGCGGGAACATAGCTTGATAAATCTTCTGCCTGAATTGACATTTCGTATTGCAGAGGGTCAACCAGTTTTCTTTTACGGCTGCGCATTTCTGCAAGCTGTTTTGCAAGGGCTTCCTCACGCTGCGCCACAACGTCACTTGCCGCCTGCTGTTCCGCTTCTTCAATGTCAACGGGACAGCCTGCCGCCTCAATATTTTCTGTCATTTTCTTTGCGACTTCTTCGTTATCGCAAATGAGGTGTGCAGGGTGACACAGTTCGTGCCTTTCGGTATGCCAGAGGAAATCCAGAAGTAACAGATTTTCTTTGCCGGGATGCAGACGTGTGCCTCTGCCCACCATCTGACTGTAAAGACTGCGGACCTTTGTGGGTCTGAGAACAATAACGCAGTCAACACTCGGACAGTCCCAACCTTCGGTAAGCAACATTGAATTGCAGAGAACGTTGTATTCTCCACGGTCAAAGGCTTCAAGTATTTCGGCACGGTTTCCGCTTTCGCCGTTTACCTCTGCCGCCTTAAAGCCTTTTTCATTGAGGATATCCCTGAATTTCTGAGATGTTTTTATAAGCGGCAGGAATACAACGGTTTTTCGGTCTGAACAGTTTTTAACCATTTCATCGGCAATCTGATAAAGATAAGGTTCAAGTGCGTTATCTATATCCGCCGCCCTGAAATCACCGTTTTGCATTGCAACGCCCGAAAGGTCAAGCTGTAACGGTACAGTCAATGCTTTTATGGGTGTGAGATATCCTTCCTTTATGGCTTTGGGCAGAGTGTACTCATATGCAAGGCTGTCGAAATATGAGCCCAGATTACGCATATCTCCTCTGTCGGGGGTTGCGGTAACGCCCAACACTTTTGCTTCACTGAAATGCCCGAGTACACGCTGATAACCGTCGGATATGCAGTGGTGAGCTTCATCAACGATAATGATGTCAAAATAATCGGGAGCGAACTGTGACAGCCTTTTTTCACGCATAAGGCTCTGTACGCTTCCCACGGTAACACGGTGCCAACTGCCGAGGCAGGTCTGCTCCGCCTTTTCGACGGAGCAGTGCAGGCCCGTAGCTTTTTTGATTTTATCGGCTGCCTGGTCAAGCAATTCGCCGCGGTGGGCGAGGATGAGAACTCTGTTCCCACCCCGTACACCGTCTTCGGTAATTTTGGCGAATACTATTGTTTTTCCGCAGCCCGTCGGCAGGACAAGCAGCGTTTTGCCGTTGCCTTTCTCCCACTCCGAGAACACTGCCTGCCTTGCCTCTTCCTGATAGGGTCTGAGCTGCATTATGAGAATCTGGGAGGTGCAAAGCCTGCGGGAGCGGCGGCAGGCTTCTCCTCGGGTTTAACAAATTTTTTGATTTCGTTGTATTCGTTGCCGTTATACTGACGAATTCCTACCTTGCATCTGCCTGTTGCACCGGGAACAAGCTGCCAGTTCATTTTAAGCGGCTCGCCGTGCTTTTTCAGACCGATTGATGTGAAGAATTCGCAGAGCAGGCCTTCTGTTTTTCTGCTGATGAAAAGATTGTGGTTAACGGTTACGGTGCCCTGTTCTCCGCCGTCAATTTCAATTTTGAGTTCTGCTTTGGGGCAGGCAGGGAGCTTATCGCCGCCGTTGTAATAGCCCCTCTGGAAATCAACAATTTTAAAGGGATATTCACCTTCGGGAAGAAGGGTGAAACTGCTGTCTGCCGAAATTTCGCTGTCCCAATCAAGGGGAGTTTCGCTTGTTCTGTTGTAATTGCTCATAATGAATTCTCCTTATCTGTTATTTAAAATCATTTCTTTAATCTGTGCCCAATAGGCAATAATCCAACCGTTGATGAAATCCTCGCCGTAATTCATAATCGGTGTGCCCGCAGGGAAATAACCCTCTTTTTCAACGACGGCACGGATTTCGGCGGAAGTTACACCGCTCGCTTTCATAAGCTCCGCAAGGTTTGCGGGAACATCGGGTACGGATTCACTTTCACTTTCCACAAAAGAATCGATTTTTTCTTTGAGCTCTTCAATTCTTTCGGCCTTTTCTTCGGGTGTGAGAGGTGTTTCTGTTCTGAGTTCTGTACCGATGGGAACATAAGCACCCGATGAAGGAATGACGTGTGCAATGTGCTTGAAATCAAAATCAAGCTTATCGGGTAATCCGTGTCTGTTTTTTGCATCCCAGCAAGGTCTGTGGGTTGTATACATTACTCTTTTACCGCCCTGACCTTTTGCCTTTTTATCACCTTCCGCCTTGACGGCATAGGTTTCGTAATTTGCAAAAAGAACCATATCCGCCCATTCTTTCAGAAGTGCGGCGGTACGCTTTTCCGTCTTTTTAAGACCGAGCTTTAACTCCCATTTATCATACGAACCCATTTCGTCGGGCTGTTCAAAGCTGACAATCTGCGAATGTGCGGTAAGTACCACGTTGATACCGTGTTCAACAACGTCAGTAAGCTTGTTGAGGAATTTGCCGAATTCTTCTTGCAGGTAAATAAAGCCTTTGCCGTAACCGAATTCTTCAATGCTCTTTTTGCTGTTGGCATCGCAAATGGATTTTGCCGCGAGAAGCTCCGCCCAGTCGGCGGTGTCAACCACAAGGGTCATACAAATCTGAGGATTACGGATTACATAATCAACCTGTTCAAGGAGCATTTGCCAGGTATTCGGTTTGTCAAAACGGCGTACATCCATCCTTTTTGTACTGCCCTCAGTGTCGATGAAAAGAGGGTCGGGAAACTGAGCTGCAAAAGTTGTTTTACCGATTCCTTCGGGACCGTAGACAACCACCTTCTGAGCAGTGTCTTTTATTCCTGATGTAATATTCATTATTTAGTACCTCCCCATTTGGGTAATTCTGTGGGTGCTGAGGGTGAATCCTCTCTGATGTATCCGTCCTCAATAATTACGCTGCATTCGTCGCCTGTGCTTACCCTTGTTGCAATAGCCTGCAAGCCTTCTTTTTCAAGCCATGCACCGAATTCGCAGAGTGTATCCGTATCCATCTGTTCAAGCTTGTCCAGAAGAACAAAACCGCAATCGGGGTTAAGACAGCGCACAATAGCAGTTGCAACTTTGAGCTGTTCGGCACCGCTCATGTTATCCCACTTGAACCCGTTGTATGTAAGCTCGCCGTCCTCAACCGAAAGGCCTTCAAGGGGAAGTGATGCTGAATGAAGAAGATCGTATTTATTCTTGCGGATTTTATCAATTTCGGCAGTCAGACCGTCGTATTCGTCGGAATAGTTTTTGGCATCTTCTTCTGCCTTTTCTTTGTCAAGATTTGCACGGACCATAATGTTTATCTGCTCGATATCCGCAATGTTCCGTTCGAGTTCGGCAGTGGAACGGTCGTTGAGGAAAAGAGCATCACTTTTTGCCGTTTCAAGGTCTGCAAGAGCAGAGGTAAGCTCTTTCTGAAGCTTTTCAATTTCAGCGGCAAGTGAATTCGCATGAGCTTCGATTTGTGCCAGACGGTCACGCTTACGCTGATTCTCACCGTTCTGAGCAAGAATGTCCTGCTGCTGCCTGATAAGTTCTGACACCGAAACAAGCTCTTTGGGTGCTTCGGGGTAATCGGGCATTTCGTCTGCAAATTTTCTTTTGCGCTCGGCAATCTGACCGATTGAGTGGCGGTGATTGTAAAGCTCCGCCTCTTTGCGTTCAAGTCTGAAAAGTTCGTCGCCTACACCGATTATTTTAAGAAGTGTTTCGGCTTTTTCTTTGGCTGTTGCATTCATAAAGCGGGGCAGGTCAAGAGCAAGCTCCGATATGAATTCATTCAGAAGCTGCTGACCGGATTTGCGTCCTTCCGGGTCGGTAACTTTAAGGTCGCTGTTTTTGCCTTTCCGTTCAACCACAAGACCGTTGTTCATTACAATCCGCAGAGAGGGGGGGATTACCGAACCCTCACGCTGAGGCTCTGAGGGCTTGAATTTGTTACCTCCCAAAGTCCACGCGATTGTGTTAAGAACAGAGGTTTTGCCCTGCCCGTTTTTGCCGCCGATAACGGTAAGACCGTTGGCGGAAGGTTCGAGTTTTACTGCTTTGATTCGTTTCACATTTTCAAATTCAAGGCTGTTGATTTTTATTGACATTATTCTTCACTCTCCTTTATCTCAATTTCTTCAAGTCTGCCGCACTCATCTGCTCTGTGGAATTGATTGGCAAAACCGAGAATAGAATTGCGCATTTTTATGTACTCCTCATCATCACACTGCATTGAGCAAAGGTGATATGCAAGCTGACAGGCAAGACGTTTGTCTGTTTTTACCTTAAGGCCGCCGCACCATAAGGGATAACACGAAAAATCGAGGTCGGCTTCGCTGAGGTTGGCTTCGCTGAGGTCGGCTCCCCTGAGGTTGGCTCCCCTGAGGTTGGCTCCCCTGAGGTCGGCTCCCCTGAGGTTGGCTTCGCTGAGGTTGGCTTCGCTGAGGTTGGCTCCCCTGAGGTCATAATCCAATACCGCCTTTTTACAGCCGTTTCTCAGAAGTTCAAGCACTTCCTCACGGTTGAACGGCTTCTGATGTCCGATAACCTCAAATTTATCGGCATCAACATCCCAAGCACCGAAACTGCCGTTTTCGTGTTCCAACACTTTTACTTTTATCTGTTTTTCGTTGTAAACCTCCGTTACAACACCTCTTGTCATTTTCTCGTTTGTAATGCCGTAGCCGTTACCGGGCAGACCTTTTACAAAATCACCTACTGAAATACTCATTGACAAATTTCCTTCTTTCGTTTAAAATTAAAATTACAAAATTCTTTCTTTGCCGCTTTACCGATTGCCGTCGGTGAGCGGCTATTCTTTTGTGTTCATTTTCTTTATGAGTTCCGATTTCTTTTTCATACAAGCGGCTCTCTTGGGAAACTTAAAGTTTCTGTTATGTTCGCACTCATATTTGTTTTTGCATATGTCGCACGCACCGCTCATTACCGCCCATTGAATAGCCTGACCTTCGGCAATTAATTCGGGCGGATAGGGCTTGTCAAACAGGATAATATTTGCTTTCATCCTACAACCTCCACATATCGCCGAACACTTTAACCTGACCCGTTATCCAATCATCATCGGGTTTTCCGTGCTTTACGGGCTTGTTCAGCCATTTCATAAATCGGGCGTTACTTTTCAGGCACTTGCGGATAAAACGGCAAATTCGATGCCACAGACCGCGAAGAAAGGGAAATAAACGCTCATCTTCCCATTTGATTATCTTGGGTTCTTTGAAAAATGCATAAATAAGCAGACCCGATAAAATGCCTCCCGTGAATGTTGCCACGGTGTATGCAATTGTTTCCGTGTTCACGCACTCTCCTCCAATCCCAGGTAAACCAAAGCATCGTGACGCCTGATTCGGATAACCTTGCCGTCAACCGTTGCGTTGAGCTTGCCTTCTCTGATTCTGTTGCGGACCGTCTGCTCGGATGCCCTCATAAACGCCGCCATTTCGGCAACAGTCAGTATTTCGGGCAGCTTTGAACGGTCATAAACATAAGGCGGTTCTTTGTTTCGCATAGTAATTCCTCCTAAAAAAATCTTACCTGATTAGCTTCTATGTCAAAGTATTCATCCTCCCACGGAACTCCGATATAATCGAGAACTTTGCCCCATCCGTATTTTTCGCCCGTCAGTGGGTCAGTCACACATCGGTACATCCAGAACTCCCATTCCTTCGGGTTATCTTCTCTCAGTCTGTCAAAACGATGAGGACGATTTTCAATATGGATTCCGAAACCGCACATAGAACATCCGGTTCTTTGGGCACGGGTTGTGTATAATGTGCCGTCAGCTTTTTCCTTGATTTCACCGTAAACCTCAGGAATCGGAACAGATAATTCCAAGGCAAGCTGAAGTAAATCCTGCCTTAGAAAAATTGCAAACGGACAGCTTCTGGTAACTGTTTTTCCGTAATAATTACATCCGTGTTTCACAAGGCCCATTTCTCTCTGACCGCCTTCTGAAGCCATAAGTCCGAGATAAGGGAAACTATCGTGTTCTTTTGCCCATTCATCACACGGAAGTTCCTTCATCCAGTAGCAACAATCGGCAGATACTTTGAAAGGAGCTTTGTGGCAAACCAAATCGGGGCGGTGTTCCTGATATTCTCCGCCGAAAAGCTGAATCCATTTGTCGGGGAGCTTGATTTTTTCAGAGTGTTTATATCCGCCCTGTGCCCCCATATCCCCCGTCATTATTGCGTGTATGAAGGTCTGTTTTTCGCTGTCGGGATTTTGAAGTATTCCGATTTTTCGTGCTTTTGCCTTTGAAATAACGGGAAATCCGAGTTCATTTAATACTTCAACCTTGGATTTGTAAGGCTTGATTGGAATAACTCCAAGTTGCTTGTGTATTTTTTGAATGGATTTATCTTCAAGTGATGTAACGGATATGGCAGGAACATCAATTCCGATGCTTTGGAGAAAACAGAGAAGAGTTATGCTGTCGAGACCGCCTACGGAAACATGCAGATTATGGTCGAGCCATAATTCACTGTAAAATTCATAGGCTTTTCTTTTTGCGTGCTCAATCTTTGCTTTGTATGGCATTCTTTGCATTTGAGCCATTTCTTCATATGTTATTTTTTTCACCTTCTTTTGAAAATGTGACTATTCGTCACGCTCTCTTGTTGCGCGGTATCCCCAAAAAGGGATGATCAGCATAAAAAAATATAGGCTCTTCTCGCTTTACTTGTAATTTCGAGAAAATCGCAAAGTATTGAAACTTCTTCTATATCAAACTTTGCTTCATTGTTTTCTTTCGCACTATAAGTATTGGTGCTGCATCCGATAGCTTCTGCACAATCGCTCTGTGTTTTCTTTTTTCTTTTGCGTTCAGCCTGGAGTTCTTCTGTTCTGACCATTTTTTCACCTCCTTATCCCTGTTTCGGGATAACTTCACTATACACTCCCTATGTGTATTTGTCAACCCTTTTTCGGGAAAAAATCCAAATTTTTTTGTAAAACTATTGCATTTTCGGGATGAATGTGGTATTCTACGATTACAGAGGGGGGAGTTAAATGCCTCAGGACATAGAACTCATTATCAAAAGATTAAAACAAATTATAGATGATTCCGGATTGAGTTACGTTGAACTTGAAAAGAAAACAGGTGTTTCAAAATCCGCACTTCAGAGATATGCCAACGGTTCAACAAAAAAGATACCTATTGATGTAATTCAGGCGATTGCAGAAACATTGGGCGTTTCCGCAGCCTGGGTAATGGGCTGGGAAGAAAAGAATGAAACTTCCGATGTCGAAGCCCTGAAAGTTGCACTCTTCTCCGGCAATGCGGAAGTTACCGACGAAATGTGGGAAGAGGTTGTAAACTTTGCACGGTTCGTTGAAGCCCGTGAAGCTCAGAAGAAAAAGCCTGAATAATATATGTAATTAATCCTTATGTAGGTTATTGTTTTTTTGATGGTATACAAATAGAAGAGAGTGGAATTTAAGAACAAAGGAAGAAGAAATTATGTATTGCACAAACTGCGGCAACGAACTGCCAGAAAACAGTAAGTTCTGTAATCATTGCGGATACCAGCTTGAAGAACCGATAGAGGAACAGAAAGTAAACCAGAAGGAAATACATATAAAAAAACCACATATAATTTTGAGGATCTTGAAAGCTCTGTTCCCTATACCTCTTGTGATTTTCTCTGTAATTCACTTCTTATGGGGAATGAGCAAGCCGGGCAACACGGTAGCTGACGGGCTGTTTGTAGAATTGATAATGTTCATCGTAATTGATTTAATCTACCATGTTTTTATGAGTATGGTTTACAAGAAAAACTTTTTGAAGTTAAAAATTGATATGAACCCCCTTGTTAACCGTAAGGTGAGAAAGGCACTCATAGCAGAGCACAAACAAAACGATGTTATATATTGTCCCAGATGTGCCTCTACACAACTGACATCCAATGCAAAAGGATTCAGTGCGGGAAAAGCCGCGGCAGGATATATTTTAGCAGGCGGTATAGGTTTAGCGGCAGGAGGTATAGGGTCAGGTAAAGCAAAATTTACTTGCCTTAATTGTGGAAACAGTTGGACCGTAGGAAAATGATAAACAAAAAAATCTCCCGGTGCTACCAACACCGGGAGACGAAATACTAATCCATCAGTCGACCAAAACCAAGGGAGTAGTGTATCTATTATACACCATTCCCCGAAAAATTGTCAAGCAAAGGGGAATATTATGCCAAGAAAAAAGAATACCAAGCGTTCTGACGGCCGTATCGCCGTTCAGGTTTACCTCGGTAAAGACGAAAACGGTAACCGCAAATATAAAACCGTCTACGGCTCAACCCAGAAAGAAGCCGATGAAAAGGCAAGGGAGATAAAAACCAGGCTCGGCAAGGGTCTTGATATATCAGCAGCGGATGACAGCTTTTGCGTATGGTGCGAGCGTTGGCTTGCAAGCAAAAAAAGGGATATCGGCAATTCTCAGTATCTCTCCTATGTGGGATATACAAATCACCTGAAAAGTGCATTGAATAGTATGCCCTTAAAGGATATTAAATTGTATAATATCCAATCCGTCATTGATGATTTGTATGAATATAATCCAAATACAGGTTCCCCTTCAAGCAAAAAAACTTTAACGGATATCAAAAATACGGCTGTTCAGATTTTTGATTTTGCGATAGATAACAGAGTCATAGATTATAACCCTGCAAAGTCTGTTAAAATCCCGAAGAATGCCGAAAAGAAAACCCGCAGAGCTCTTACTCCCGACGAACAGGCGTACATAAGAAATACACCGCACCGTATGCAGACTGCGGCTATGATAATGCTTTATGCAGGCTTGCGCAGGGGAGAAGTAATTCCGCTTTTGTGGTCTGATATAGACTTGAAAAACAAGACTGTTACGGTCAGTAAAGCAGTTGACCTTTCCGACGGAAAACCCATAGTGAAATCCACAAAAACAAAATCGGGAAAACGGGTAGTTGTAATTCCGTCTGTGTTATCTGATTATCTGGCACTTTGTAAAAAGGAAAGCGTTTTTGTTTGTCCGTCCTTGAACGGGGAAATGTATACTGCAACAAGCTGGAAAACTTCGTGGAACAGTTATCTGTATGACTTGGATATACTGTACGGCAAGCTTCCTCAGAAGAAAAGCAAATACGATAACCGTTTCCCGGGCATTACTATGTCGAGAATTACGCCTCATATGCTTCGGCATACGTTTTGTACGAATATGTACCTGGCAGGTGTGGATATCCTTACTGCACAACATCAGATGGGACACGCAGATATTAAAACAACGCTCTCGATTTATACTCACATAAGTGAGGATTTTGCAAAAGACGAAATGAATAAAATGGATGAGTTTTACAACAATGCAAGTCATATGCAAGTCAGACACGGATAAAAACCGTTGATATACAAGGAGTTTGAACAACGTGCTTTTCGCTTGACGTGCGAAGGGTCAGCGGTTCGAGTCCGTTAACGTCCACCACATTGGAGAAATCCGAACTTAATGCCAATCGGCAATGGGTTCGGATTTTTTGTTTTTATCAGAGATATCAGTTTTTGAGTTGTAATAAAAAAGCAGGCGGGACTTCCGTCTCGCCTGCAACTGTCTTACTCATTCTTCAGCAGTCTGTTCATATTCCCTGAGTTCCTGCTGTCCTTCCTCGCTTTCAAAATATTCCTGCATTATCGGAAGTAAGCATCTTGCAATTCTTTCAATTGCGTAATCGGGAATTTCCATACCGCTGTTTGATTTTTCTGACGTCAAATTGGTTTTGCGCTCCTTTCATATAAAAGGAGATCTTTAAATTATGAAAAATACATTTTTCCTCGCATTTATATTTTAAACTCTTTCCAGGAAATTGTCAAACTTTTTTCACCGTTGCAAATTGACTGATTTTTTACAACTTAAAATTCAGCTTTTGGAACAATAGAATTGCAAAATTGAGGTTACAGGTCAAACTATACGTACCCCTCAATTACCGCACTCTGAGACCGTTGATATACAACGGTTTCAGAAGCTCTATTTGGTTAATTTTTAACTGTAACGAATATGTTTGATTTTTGCAACTCAAAAAGTTCATCATGTGGAAAAAGTAACCGCAAAATCGGGGTTACAGGTCAAACTATACGTACCCCTCAATTACCGCACTTTCAATCCCTTATATATCAACGGTTTCAGGCTCTACTTTTCCTACGTTTTTTAAAATATTAAAAGGAGTTTTTTACTTATGAATAATAACATTATTTCTTGTGAATTTAATATCGATACCGCCTGTGTTGAGGTTAAACTTATTGACGGTTCTATGGTGTCAATCGACTGCATCGCCGTTGAAAACGAACATGCAAACAATATGTACGAAACATCGGAGCTTGACTATCTCATCTATAACGAGCCGATAAGCTATGTCAGATTGCTTTTAAGCGGCAAGATAGAAGAATATCTGCGAAACAACACGGATTACACTCCGTTATCTGATTTGAGATAAAATTCAGCTGATAACGTCATTTGATGTGGCGTTGTCAGCTATCTTTTTGCCATAATTAAATTTTTTGATATTTAGTATTGACTCTCACCTTAACTTCAGGTTTATACTATGCACATAAGGTACCTTAGATTAGACAAAGGAGATCTGTCTTATGAAAATCGGAGAATTTGCAAAAATGTGCGGAACAAAAATTTCCGTTCTGCGTCATTACGATAAAGAAAAGCTTCTTGAGCCCCAATATACTGATATTTTTTCGGGTTACAGATATTATAGCTCTGAGCAGATTCTTGTTTTTTACAGAATCAATGCTTTGAAAAAGGCAGGCTTCTCCTTGCAGGAAATCAGAGAAATTATTTCCGGAAGAAAAACTAATAAAGAAATTGAAGCAATTTTTTCACAGAAGGAAAGTGAGTTTCTCGATGCATTGAAAAATCTGAAGGAGGCTAAACTTATGATGACAAAGTTAGACATTGTTTTCAAAAATGATACGGCAATTATCAGCCGTACCGCTGACGATAATGCAATTGATTTATGTACGGTTGCGGAAACAGAAATAAAAGCGGCTGATTATCAAAGAATATCTCAATATGAAATCCGTGATAACGAAATTATATGCAAAGTTGTAAAATTGGGCGACGAGACCGAGCAGCCCAAAAAAGAAATTCCTTTTGTAAACGACGATAATGTTATAGGTAAATGGGAAATTCAAGGTGTTTTTGCAGTCAAAGAGGATTATGCCCAAAATATTTTTTGTGACAACACAGGCTTTTACGGCGGAGATGTAAAATATCTGTACTTTCTTCCCGACGGTGAAGAATACTGGGGTTACAGCTGGACAAAGGGATATTTTATCAGCAATGCTTATCTGACGGGTTCTGCTTATAACGAATATGAGATTGAAGAAAAAACCGATGGCACATATATGCTCATAACCCTCAGAGAAACAGGGGTCAGCAGAGGCGGTAAGCCTACATATTTGTTGCTGAAAAAATCAGACAGTAACAGATATTCAGCCGAAAGCATAGCAAGAAAAGATGATATTGATAAGCCTTTTGAAAATGATGAAAGAATAATCGGAAAATGGAAGGCTCATTCGTTCCTGTGCAATAAATCTGAATTTCCGCAGGAAGAAGAGCCTATTGACGATTTGTATTTCAAAGAAATTGAGTTTTTCTCCGACGGTAATTGCAGATGCGTTTATGCAGACGATGTTTTTGAGGGTGAAGATACCGTAGTGTGGACAAAAAATTATCTTCTTCGAAAATGGAACTGGTCGGCTTGCGAATATGAAATCAGAACGGTTGACGGAAAAGATTATATGATAATCGAATGGAAAAGCGGAGATTATCGCTACGGCGGATATGATACAAATTATTATGTATTTACAAAAGCATAGAGTTCTAATATTATAAGCAAAAATCCATACAAGTTGACTTTGAAATCAGCTTATATGGATTTTATTTTTTTATCTTGTTTGTTGAAGCAAATAATAATTTGTGATAAAATTTATCCGTACAATAGTGAGCATAAAAAGTCAAGATGTCATGCGGTCTTTGAGCTATAATGAAATCACACAAAGGGGTGAGCGATTTGGATTGGGTTATAGGTATACAGAATGCAATAAACTATGTTGAAGAACACCTTACCGATGAAATAGACTTTAATTTGGTTTCAAAAGAAGCAGCTTGTTCGAGTTTTTATTTTCAGAGGATTTTCAGTATATTATGCGGAATTACTCTCGGTGATTATATCAGAAACAGACGGCTTACACTTGCCGGCAATGAGCTGTGTGCTTCTGATGTCAAAGTAATTGATGTTGCTTTGAAATATGGTTACGAAAGTCCCGAAAGCTTCACGAGAGCATTTACAAAGTTTCACGGTATAACACCATCCGAAGCTAAAAAGGACGGTTCAAAACTTAAATCCTTTTCTCGCCTTTCTGTGAAAATTACATTAAGCGGAGGCAATATAATGGACTACAAAATTATTGAAAAAGATGCTTTTGATATTATCGAGAAAGTAGAAACACATACTGTTGATAATTCAGAAAATGCCAAGAGTATTCCTGATTTTTGGACTCGTTCACACAAAGACGGAACAGTAAAAATGCTGACAGAATTAACAACAGACAGAGCTTTTATTTTCGGAGTATGCTACGGAAATCTTTCTGAAGATGCAAAGACATTTGATTATTCGATTGCAGCGAAGTGCGATAGTAACACAGCAATTTCCGAAGGTTTCAGAAAAAACACTATTCCTGCAAGAACATGGGCTGTGTTTGAGTGTAAGGGTGCAATGCCGAATGCTATGCAAGATATGTGGCACAAAATTGTTTCAGAATTCTTCCCGACATCAGGTTATGAGCCTACATATGAAATGGATATTGAAGCTTATACCGAAGGAAATATGAGCAGTCCTGATTATCGTAGTGAAATATGGGTGCCTGTTGTAAAGAAATAAAATGAGAAATCCGCATCACAGCTGATTGCTATGGTGCGGATTGGTGTTTGTATTATCGTTCTCCGAATTTTAAGAATGCTTTTTTGAAAGCACCTATTTTGCGTGAAGACGTGTATACAGAATATTCTGTTCCTCGGTATTTCACTTTTACCCACTCCTTTGTAACCTCATCAACATAGTTGAGATTTACAATAAAGCTGTGATGCGGTTGGGCGAAAGTCTTGAGATCGAGAATATCTTTCCAATGGTTAAGCCGATAGTTGGTTTCAATTTTTCTGTCTGTCAGATATAGAACAGATTTTCTGTCTTCAATTGCTATGTAAAGAATCTCGTGCGGATAAATCCTGCAAACGTTTTTATTGCTTGTTTGCACAATAATTTCTGAATTACAACAATACTTTTTACAAGCGTTTTTTTCACTATGTAAATCAATGCAAAATCTGTCACAGCCGCAACACTCCAGCAGATTATATACAATATGATTTTGCTCCATAAATTCAATCAGCTTAGCTTTTGTTGTTTCCTTTTCTGCCGCATTGCATACCAACAAATCCATAAAATTACC
>JAZTZD010000077.1:0-80373 GCA_045637305.1 Acutalibacteraceae bacterium | reverse complement strand
TTGCAATCTACGTTGCAATGTTCTTAAGCAATCTTCTTGAATCTGCAGTTTCGATTGCACAGAAAGATATCAAAATCAGAATCACCGATTATCAGATGTATATTTCAGGCGAAAGACTTGAAGAATACCAAAAAATCATCAATTGGTTTACAACTCCCATCACAACCCTCGTTTCTCTCATTATTCCGCTTATGTTCTACCGTGTAGGCTTTACATCTGACTGGGATGTGCTTTATATGGGCGATGTAAGAGTTCAGTGTATGCTTATCGGTCTTGGCTGTGACCTTGTGGGATATGTACTGATGGCTCTTCCGTATCTGTTCCTTTGGGATTTCACGGACGAAAAGCATGCCCACGTTATGGAAGTTCTCAAACAGAGAGCAGAAGCAGGAAATGCTGCAGCAGAGAGCACTGCAGGCAAATTGCAGGATGCTGCGGTTAATACGGAGGCTACTGTTATTTCGCAAAAAGAATAAGGCGATCATATGAAATTTATAAATGTTTTACTGACAGAATGTTGATTCCGTTGGCTATGAAAACACTACAGAAACTGCATATCCCTTAAATTTACATCGTGGCATAATTCATCGTCAGAAAGGAAAAGTCTGCTTTCTGACCATTTCTCGCAACTGTCCCAACCGCAATAATCATAACATTCCAAATCTGTTATCAGCCGATTGTATTCGGGCATAGCGTTGAGTATTTCTTTTATGTGTCCGTTAACCCCTTTGTGCTTTATGTGAAAAATTCAGATATAGAAAACAGGGGAGTTTTATGGTATAATATATAACATAAACAAAAAGAGGTGTTTGATATGTCACAGATTATACGCATTATCGTTGCGATTCTTACGCTGATTTCTCCGTCAATTCCCGAAATGCTCAGCCTTCCCGCAATTCCGAGCGGTCAGGAGTTGAGACTTGAAGAACGCTTTGTGCTTGAGTGGGCAGATGAGTTTGACGGTGATAAGATAAACGAAAACAACTGGTCTGTGCCCTGGTGGGAAACGGAGCGCAAGGGCGGTTATTGGCACGAAGATATGATAAAAGTTGAGGGCGGTAATCTGGTGATTACGACTGCTTATTTGGAAGAGCCGCTCGAAAATTATTATATTGAAGAATGGGGCGACGAAATAGATTTCAAGGAATATAAACCCGGGTGGTACACGGGTTGTCTCTCCTCAAAGGGTAAATTCACGCAGTGCTACGGCTATTTTGAATGCAGAGCGATTCTTCCGAAATCAACGGGAATGTGGTCTGCTTTCTGGATGATGAATGATATGGTTGGAAATGTTGACGGCACGGGAATGGACGGCACCGAGGTCGATATTTTTGAATCAATGTTCTATAAGGATAATTGGTGGGGTGCAGGCGGTGCGGTTGTCAGCGGTATTGTCTATGACGGTTACGGTGACGATATGAAGAACGATTCAATAGGCAAGTGGTTTGCGAACAATCCCTATGAAGAGTTCAACACCTACGGTCTCGAATGGAACGAAAATGAATATATTTTCTACATAAACGGAATTGAAACAGGCAGACTTTCAACGGGCGGGGTAAGCAGAAATCCCGAACATCTTTTGCTTTCGTGTGAAGTTGCGGGCTCAGACGGTGTTGCGTTTGCCGACCGTCACGGAACGGGAAAAATGAGTATGAAACCGGGCGACACGGCAGAATTTATCGTTGATTATGTAAGAACATATCGCTATAAATAAGTGCAGGAGGTGGCCGTATGATTTATGCAATATCCGATTTGCACGGATATCCGCTTGACGGCTTGAAAAAACTGCTTGAAAAAGCAGAATTTACGGACGATGATTTCTGTTTTGTGCTCGGCGATGTTATTGACAGAGGCGAAGAAGGGATAAAAACAATCCGTTGGCTTATGCAGCAGCCGAATTTTGAGCTTATTCTCGGCAATCACGAGGCAATGATGCTTGCCTGCGATTTTCTGTTTGAGGAAATAACAGAGGATTCGATTGACAGACTGACAGGTACAAAAATGGGAACATATTCAACTTGGGTTTCAAACGGCGGACAGCACACACTCAATGAGCTTTCAACCTTGAGAAAAAGCGAAATAAAATATATTCTTGAATACTTGAGGGAAGCACCGCTTTACGAAACGGTAACTGCGGGCGGAAAGGATTTCATTCTCACTCACAGCGGTCTCGGTGACTTCAATAAAAACAAAAAGCTTTCGGAATATTCGGAAACTGACCTGATCTGGAACAGACCGAGTCTTGAAACGAAGTATTTTGACGATATCATAACTGTTTTCGGGCACACGCCCACACTCTTCTACGGCTCGATGTTCAAGGGAAAGGCAATTGTCACCGACACCTGGATAAACATTGATGCGGGCGCCGCCTGCGGAGAAAAGCCTATGCTTCTCCGTCTTGATGACCTGAGAGAATTTTATCTGTAAATAAAACACGGACACTCACCGATTTCGGTAAGTGTCCGTGTTTTTTATGGTTTATATCGCTGAATGTGTGAGCAATGTCACGCATTCACAATGACCTGTGCGAGGGAATAAATCAACGGGGGTTGCTTTGACTGCGGTGTAGCCGAGAGAGCTGAAATGTGCACAGTCGCGGGCAAGTGTTGCGGGGTCGCAGGAGACATAAACGATTCTGTCGGGATTCATTTTTGCCGCAAGCTCAACCATTTCGGGTGAACAGCCTTTTCGGGGCGGGTCGAGAATAATGACATCGGGTTTTATTCCTTCGTCATCAAGGATTTTTGCCGCTTTGGGTGCATCGCCGCAGATGAACCGTGAATTTTTTATCCCGTTGATCCGGGCATTGATTTTTGCATCCTCAATGGCTTCGGGAACAATTTCAACGCCTATGATTTCCTTTGCCTTGTCGGACATCGAAAGACCGATTGTGCCTGCGCCGCAGTAGAGGTCAAGCACGGTTTCGTTGCCCGTCAGTCCCGCATATTCGGCAGCTTTGTTATAAAGCTTTTCTGCCTGGTTGCGGTTGACCTGATAGAAAGAAAGCGGCGAAATTCTGAATTTGCGTGAGCAGAGAATATCGGTTATGCAATCGCTGCCCCAAAGTGTGCGGCATTCGCCGCCGAGGATAACGTTTGTATCCTTTTTATTTATATTCACAATAATACTTTTTATATCCGCATTGGCATCAAGAAGCCTCTGAACAAGAACGTCTTCTTTCGGAAGAGAGTTACCGTTGATGACTGCGCAAACCATAATTTCTCCCGTTGCTGTGCCTTTTCTTATGTAGATATGGCGAAGAAGACCCTTATGAACGGTTTCGTCATAAACAGAAACATTGAAATCTTTTACATATTCCGAGAAAACGGCAAGAATGTCCGAAAACTCTTCGGGCTGAAGCAGACAGTCGGGACAATGAACAACCCTGTGGCTGTGGGGTGAATAAAAGCCCGTTTTCAGCTCATTGCCGTCGGTTGCAACGGGATACTGCGCTTTGTTGCGGTATCTTTTATCGTTTTCGGCAGAAATGATTTCTTCAAATTCAGGCTCAAGACCGCCGATTCTTCTGAAGCATTCCTTAACGTGGTCGGCTTTCAGTTTTGCTTCCGCTTTATAGCTCATATGCGAAAAAACACAGCCGCCGCATTTGAGATAAACGGGGCATTCGGGGGTTATTCTGTCGGGCGAGGGGGTAAGCACCTGCTCAACCTTTGCAAAAGCATATGTCTTTTTAACCTTGAGAATGTGTGCGATTATTTCGTCGCCGACTGCCGTTGCGGGAACGAAAATTGCCATTCCCTCATATCTGCCGACACCACTTCCGTTAACGGAACAGCTCTCGATTTTCAGTTTTATTCTGTCGTTTTTCTTCAGTTCCATTTTGCCACCTGAAATTTATATTTATATTTCAGATTGTATCATAAAAAGCGGCTTATGTAAAGTGGCGGGATTATCCGCCGTAATTATTCAGGGACATAAACTCATAACCTTGGGCGCGTGCGTATTCAATTATATCGCCGAGTGCGGCGGCGTTGTCGGGAGAAACGGAATGAAGAAGAATAATTGCACCCGGATGAAGTTGTGATGTTATTGTTTCAAACGCATATTCCGCGCCTTTTGTGTTATTGACATCCCAGTCCGCATATGAACAGGACCAGAAAACGCTTGTGTAACCCATTGACTGAACAAGGTCAAGTGCGTTTTCGTTATACGACCCTTCGGGAAAACGAAAAAAAGGTGAGGTATAGCCGAAGTTTTTTCGCAGATAATTATCGCAGATCAGAATTTCGTTTGCCATTTCACTGCGTGAAATCTGAGCAAAATCCTTGTGTTTTGCAGAATGGTTGCCGACGATATGACCGTTATTTATCATTCTTCCAATCAATTCGGGTTCGTCTCTTATGTGGTCAAGAGTACAGAAAAAAGCGGCAGGCACATTTTTTTCTTCAAGCACATCAAGGACTTTTTCGGTGTAACCGTTTTCCCAGCCGCAGTCAAAGGTGAGATAAAGAGCTTTTTTGCCGCTTGTGTCATAACAGACGGATTTGTAGTTTTTGCTTTCAAAAAAGCGCTGAACACCTGCAGATATTTCGTGAACAACACCGTATCTGGAGGTGCCGTAGCTGTGTTCGATTTTGGTAGTGGGAAGATTACGGGTGTTCCTTGGGTCGGGCACTTCAAAGCTTATCTGAGGCAGAATTTCAAATCCCGTGTAGGGTGAGGTTGCTTTTCTTCCCGTGTCTTCAACGGTGACGGGTGCATCGGCATCGTATTCCTCAAGCGTCATTCTGCCTGTGCATCCTGTAAGAATGAGAATAAGAGCACATAAAAGAATTATTGATTTTTTCACATTTATCACCTTGCATTATAAATTATAATCGGTTATATTATTCCCGACGGAAGATAAAAAATAAATTTGAAAAAATTTTCATATTTTATGCAACAAAAATGAGCTTTTGCGACACTTATGTAGTGAGAGCGGTAAGGAGGGTCGGATTGAGCACTCAGATAAATGAACTCGTTACTTTGGCGAAAAACGGAAACGCCGAAGCATTCGGAGAGCTTTATGAGCTTTACTATAAAGAGATGTATTGCTATGCCTGTTGTGTGACGGGCAGCGAAATTCTTGCTCAGGATGCCGTTTCCGATGCGGTTTTGTCCGCATTTACCCAGATCAAGTCTCTCAAAAAGGCGCAGGCATTCAAAGGATGGCTTTTCAGGATACTCTGCGCCGCCTGCAAAAGATATTACACAGACAGCCAAAAGCAAAGCTCCATGGTGAGTCTCGATGACGAAAACGGGGGATACGCAGAGCCTGCTTCATTTGAAAGCCTTGAGCTTTCATATGAAATGAAGTGTGCGCTCAACACTCTTTCGGTTGAGGAAAGAGAAATTGTTCTGCTCAGCGTGTTGGGCGGTTATAAAAGTCACGAGATTGCCGGAATACTTGACTGTCCGTCATCAACGGTGCGTTCAAAATTAAAAAGAGCTCTTAAAAAAATGCGTACCGAAATCGACGGCGAAAATGAAAGGAAAGGAGGGTGATAGGCAATGAACAGAAGAGATAAGCAAACAATTGAAATGCTCAGAGAAGAGCTGATAAAGCAGAGCGACTCCGCAAAAATTCCGCAAAGACTTCAAAAGGACAGCATTGTTAAGATGCTCGGGGAAACAGAAAAGAACAACATAAAAACAGTGGATTTTTCCGATAACACGGGGGCCGATAAAAACGGCAGTATGATTTATCTGCGCAAGCTGACCGCCATTGCGGCGATGCTTGTGATTATCGTCGGATGCGCTTTGATTATGAGAGCCGAAAGCGGAGTGAGAGTTATTCCCTCCGATTATGCGGGCAGAAGCGGAACGCTCGTTAAGTGTGCCGAAAGCTATGAGGAAATCGAACGCACGGTTGAAAAAATTCTCGGTAAAGAGCAGTCTTCTCAGCAGTCCGACAAAAATAAAGAGCCGCAGACCGCCGCAACAACTGCTGTCAGAGTTATTGATAAGCTTTTCAATAAATCCGATAAAACCGAAAGCTTCAAATCCGAAAACGTCGGAATTGACAGTCTTGTTTCCGAAGGCGTTGAAGTAATCAGCAAGTTTGAGGCGGATATTGTCAGAAACGACGGCACATATCTCTATGTTGTAACAAAAGGCAAGAATGCGGAAAACGGCGCAACGATTGAGCAAATCAAAGTTGTAAAAGCTGTGCCCGCAACCGAAATCGGTGTTGCGGCAACGATTGTGCTTTCTGACGGAAGCGATGCGGCAGAGGTTGACGAATGCTTTGAGATTTATCTTCACGGCAACACTCTGATTGCGCTTATGAACAGATACGGCTATGCGCTTGCAGACTCAAACGGTTACGACAAGTTTTCAACTGTTGCGGTTTATTATGACATAACAGACCCGACGAAGCCTGTTAAGATAAGGGAACATGTTCAGGACGGAAAGTTTGTTTCTTCGGACATTTCAGGAGAAAAGCTTTGCCTTGTCACCGCCAAGTCCATTTCGGCAGCATCTGCCGAAGCAGGAATGATTCCCTCGTTCAGCATTAACGGAGAGGTTAATGTTCCGAAGGCTGAGAATATTTTTATTGCAGTTAACGACCCCGAAGCATCATATCTTTTCATTACCTCAACAAACATCGCAAATCCCGACGCTCCCGTCCGATGCCTTGCAGTTCTCGGCAGCGGGAAAACCGTTACCTGTTCGGCGGATGTGGTTTTGCTTTCACGAGGTTTTGTTTCGGTTGATGCAGATGAATCGGGAAACCACAAAAAGCTTACCGAGATTTACCGTTTCAACATCGGCAATGAATCCATTGATTTTGCGGGTTCATATGTGGTTGACGGTTCGGTAATCGGAAACATCTGCTATGACAGCGGCAGTTCAAGAGCAATTGTTGCTTCAAAGGGTGTTTCATCAACAAGTGTCTGCATTTTCAATGAAAAAATGGAACTTGTGGGCAGTATTGACGGTCTTCTTTCGGGAGAAAGCGTAAAGAACGTCAGATTCATCGGAACGAATTGCTACATCTACAGCGGAGAAAACAACGGAAAAACAACTGTTGTTGATTTTTCAAATCCCGAAAAGCCGCAGAAAGGTCAGAGTTTTGAAGGTGCAGGATTTACGGAAAAGATTTATTCCGTTTCGGAATCCGCACTCATTACGTTTGAAAAGCTGACATCCGGCGAGGGTCTTCAGCTTTCGCTGTTTGACATTTCAAGCTCATCAATTCCTGAAATCATTTCAAAATATGAGCTTTCCGAAGGCTTTGTTCTTCCCGATGAAACGGATATCAGAAGTATTATGATTGATTCGGAAAAGAAGCTTCTCGGAATTCCGATGATAAAAAAGAACCCCGCAACGGGTACGGATATTCTGTCATATGTTCTTTTCAGCGTTACAGACGGTGTTATTTCGCCCGTAGGCACTTATAATCACGACACTCAATACACTGACGGTGATGCTGCGGTAAGAGGAACAAGTATCGGCGATATTCTTTATACTGTTTCGGGCAGCAAAATCACTGCGTTTTCAATTTCCGAGGGTATAGTCATCGGTACTCAGGAAATCAAGTAAAAAGAGATACCGCTCCCTTGCGGTTTAACGGATAAACTGCGGATGGATGGGGAAACGGATTTCTCATATGCTATGCGGGTTTCTTGGGGAAGAAACTCGCAGGGAGGCACAAAAGATGGAGTGGAGTCGGGTGCGACGGCACATCGCACCCGACAAACACATTTAAAGGTCATCGGCATCCTGAATGGGTTCATCGCCGTCATACGGTGTACCCGTGTAGCTGCCGAGAATGTCATTGTGGATTTTATTGTTATTCAGTTCAAACGATTTTTTCTCGGTTTTGCCGTCAAAATGCCATTGGGCCTTGTTTTTTTTATCTTTAGAAAAGCTGAGGGACATATAATCAGTTCCTTTCAATATATATATTTGTTTTTGTATTTATATTTATTTTGCCTTACAAGTCGTACAAAATTCATATCGTATCCGTTTCTTATTTCTATATTTATGGTAAATCATAACTATTGACAAAGAGACTGATTGCGTGTAAAATAGTATTGTATGCACCAATACTTACGGCAGACAAAATTTTAAAAAGGATGGTAAACGAAATGAAAAAGACACTTTCAGTAGTTCTTGCACTTCTCATTGCGCTTGTTTCACTTTGCACAATCTCTCTCGTTGCTTTTGCTGAAAACGAAAATGAAACAACAACAACAGAAGCTGCAAAAGAAACAACAACAGAGAAAAAGGAAACAACAACAGAAAAGAAAGAAACAACCACAGCTAAAGCAACAACAACAGATCCCGAAGCACCCAACGACCCCAGAGAAACAACAACCAAGAAGGAAACAACAACAGCTAAGGCTACAACAACAAAGGCTGACGGCACAACAACCACAACAAAGGCTGACAGCACAACAACCACAACTGTTAAGGATGAAACTCCCACAGATTCATCAACAACAGCTTTTGATGACGGCGACACAACAACAAAGAAGCCTGCAGCAGTTGACGGCACAATTCCCAACACAGGCAGCAGCGTAGTTGTTCCCGCAGTTGCTCTTCTTGCTCTTGCAGCAGCATCGGCAGTAGTTATCAAGTCAAAGAAGGAAGACTGATTCCTGTTTTGAAGGGTTTTCTGCACAGATAAAATATGCAAATAAAATTTCTCCCGCATCAGAATCGTAAGATTTTGTTGCGGGAGTTTTTTTCGTTGTCTTGTTCTCTTGACAGACTGTAACACTATGTAGTAATATTTTTAAAAAGGACTTTGATAAGTTCAATAAAAACGGAGGTTTTAGTATTATGGGTCGTTTAGATGGAAAAGTTGCAATCATCACAGGCGGTAATTCAGGCGTAGGTGCTGCAACTGCGGTGAAATTTGCTCAGGAAGGTGCAAAGGTTGTTATTACCGCACGCCGTGAGGAACCCCTTCTTGAAGTTGCAGATAAAATCCGTGAAGCAGGCGGAGAGGTTTTGCCTGTTGTAAGCGATATTTCAAAGGATGAGGATGCAAAAAGAATTGCAGCAGAAACTCTTGAAGCATTCGGAAAAATTGATATTCTCATCAACAACGCAGGCGTTCTTGATAACGGTCTTAAGGCTATCGACAGCTTCACAGACGAAGATATGAACAAGGTTATTGATATCAATACAAAGGGTACAATGTGTATGATGCGTGCAGTTTCTGCAGAAATGGCGAAAACCGGCTACGGCTCAATTGTCAACGTTGCATCCGTTGCAGGCGTTATGGGTTGCGGCGGTGCTGCATATGTAGCTTCAAAGGCGGCTGTTATCGGTCTTACACGTCACACAGCACTTCGCTTTGCAGGCACCAATGTTCGCTGTAATGCAATTTGTCCCGGTACAATAGTAACTCCTATGGTTGCCGGAATGAATCCCGCAAATATGGATATGAACATTTTCGGTCAGATGATGAAGCATAATGACCTTAAGGTTCAGCCTTGTATGCCTGAAGATGTTGCAAATATGCTTCTTTTCTTCGCATCTGATGAATCACGAGCAATAACAGGTCAGACTATCGTCACCGATTTCGGTTCAACACTTTAATTTTTATACAAAGCAGTCGGCTTCAGCCGGCTGCTTTTGCTTGTGTGCATACATTTACAAATCCCGCTTTAAGAGTTGTTATCGGTGTTGACGTGAAAACAGTAAAAGATACTTGGAGCTGCACCGTTGAGATAAGTATGAATAACCATTAGGTGTTCGGGCAGACGGTTGAGAATACAGCAGTTGTGATGGACAAGGTCATCACACTCTGCGACGGATTTTGATGGAATATGTTACAATATCCGCTTGACATAGCAGAATAATTACTTTATTATATAATCGGACATTTGTGTTACGCAAAATAAGAGAAGGAAGTGTTTTTTAGTGGACAAACAGTATGAAGCTTTGTTTACCCCCTGGAAAATAGGTAATGTTGAAATCAAAAACAGAATTGTTATGTGTCCCATGGGCGGCACATCGCTTTTCGGTTGGTTTGAACTCGGCGGGTGTCATTTCGATAAGGAAGGTGCAAAGCTTTTCCTTGAAAGAGCAAACAACAACGTTGGTCTCATCATTCCCGGTATCGCTCCTCTTCGCGATACATTCTGGGGCAAGTGGCTCTGGCAGAATCCCAAGATGTTTGAAGAACTCAAAGAATTTATGGATGAAATCCATAAGACAGGAGCAAAGCTCTTTGTTCAGCTTACGGCAGGTATGGGCCGTTCATGGGCAATTACTGAACTTGTTGCTCCTCTTCACAGAAATAAATTTACACGTGCGCTTGTTAAGCCTATTATTGACACTTCGCACGAGCTTGCTTCACCCAGTCCCCAGCCTTCACGTTGGGCACACGACATCATCTGCCCCGAAATGACAGTTGAGCAGATTCACGAAATCATTGAAGCATTTGCAAAAACCGCAAAGCTCTGCCGCGATGCAGGTGTTGACGGTGTTGAAGTTCACGCTGTTCACGAAGGTTATCTTCTTGACCAGTTTGCAATTGAATTCTTCAACAAGCGTACCGACGAATACGGCGGAAGCTTTGAAAACAGATACCGTTTTGCAGCTGAGGTTGTTAAGGCAATCAAAGAGGCTTGCGGCAAGGATTATCCCGTATCACTCCGTTATTCGGTTGAATCAAAGATGAAGGGCTTCTGCGAAGGCGCAATGCCCGGCGAAGAATATACAGAAGTCGGCCGTGCAATGCCCGAGTCAGAGAAGGCTGCAAAGTATCTTCAGGATATGGGCTATGATATGCTCAACGCTGATAACGGTACATATGACTCATGGTACTGGGCACATCCGCCTATGTATATGCCTCAGAACTGTAACCTTGAAGATGTTGCACACATCAAGAAGTTTGTTGATATTCCCGTTGTTTGCGCAGGCCGTATGGAACCAGATGTAGGTGCACAGGCTGTTGCAGAAGGTAAGATTGACGGCGTTGGTGTTGCTCGTCAGTTCCTTGTTGATCCCCAGTGGATTACAAAGATTCTTGAAGACAGACTTGAGGACATCAAGCCCTGCATCTGCTGCCATAGTGCATGCTTCAACTTCTCATCATCAAAGGGTCACGCAAACACCCAGGACCTTCTCGATACAATGGGTCTTTCACGCTGCGCACTTAACCCCCAAACAATGCAGTCAAAGAAATACAGCATCAAGCCTGCTAAGAAAGCAAAGAAGATTGCTGTTATCGGCGGCGGTATCGGCGGTATGGAAGCTGCAATTGTTTGCGCAAAGCGCGGTCATAAGGTAACTCTCTATGAAAAGAGCGACAAGCTTGGCGGCGTATTCATCGCAGCAGCGGCTCCCTCATTCAAGGAAAAGGACCGTGACCTTATCGCATGGTATATCCGTGAGGTTGCAAAGCATCCCATCGAAGTTAAGATGAACACAGAGATTAAGGATATTGCATCTCTCGGTGCAGACGAAGTTATCGTTGCAAGCGGTTGAAAGGGAAGAAAGATTCCCGTTAAGGGCGCAGATACTGCAATTGAGGCAGCTGATTACCTTCTCGGCAATGCTGAAGTCGGCGAACACGTAACAGTTATCGGCGGCGGTCTTACAGGCTGTGAAATCCCATATGACCTCTATCTTCAGGGCAAGAAACCCACAATTGTTGAAATGCAGGATGACCTTGTTACAACTCCCGGCGTTGCACTTGCAAACACAAGCTATCTCAGAGACTTCTTCAAGGCAAACAAGGTTCCCGTACATCTTGAAACAGCACTCTGCGAAATCAACAAAGGCAGCGTAACAGTTAAGGGCAAGGACCGAAGCACATTCGAGATTCCCTCGGATTCCGTTGTTATGTCACTAGGTTATGTTCCCACACCCGTTGCAGCAAAGAGCAAGCACGTTCACGTTATCGGTGACGCAGATAAGGTTGGTAATCTCCGTACCGTTATCTGGGGCGCTTGGGACGTTGCAATGAAGCTGTAATCTATAATCTGATATAGTTTTAACCGCCCGTCGGAAAATCCGATGGGCGGTTATTTTATCTTACAGTATTATTTTTATCAACAATCTTTCCGGTGCAATGGGCGTGTATTTCGTACGGTGCATCAAAAACATTGTCCGAAATTTCTGCTTCGCCGAGATACTCAAGCCATAAGCAATGCTCATTTTCTGTTGGCTTTTCAAAAGAATTGCCCGTTAAAATAAGCTTTCCGTGGACAAATTCTTTTGGTTTTTCATTCATAACCTTCGGGGTATAACATATTGCGGGTGCTTTTTGTCTTGTTGAATCATAATCACAGTTTATGACACGGTTATTGCGGAAAACAATCGTCTTCGTGAGTCCTGATTCAAACCAGAAATTGCAGTCGTCCTCAACGAGAAGTGCGGGACCTCTGGTCGAATTAAAAACGTTATTTTCGATTATAACCTCTCCACGCGTTGTGCAGAGAATTCCTCTGCCGTAGGTTGGACCGAAATTGCAGTTTCTGACATAAAGATTCGGTGTGTATGTAACATTTTCAACAACATCCTTGCCGATTTCAATCTCGGGAAGAGGAGTGTCGAGATACAGAAGAATGTCTGTATCATTAAGTTTTTTATATGATTTCACTTTTGTTTCTGCGTAGGGAATAAGGGTATCCCATTTGATGAATTCAAGCTCGTCACCGACCTCAAAAGCCTGAAATCCCCATGACTCGTCGTGCATAAAACGGACGGTTATACTTTTTTTCTCGGCATCGGCTTCGATTATTCTCATATGCGTGCCGTGAACATTCACGTAGTCGTCATGAGCGCCTCTTGTTTTGCAGTTTTCAATCTTAAGATTGCCTTTGCAGCCCGAAAACTGAAAAAAATCCGCAGTGCTTGCCGCTGTTCTTCCTTCTGCGGGGGTAAGGTCGCAGTTTATGAATGCAACATTTTCGCAGAACTGAGAAACCATTCCGAGACCGTGCATAAACTTAATGCGAAGCGAATCGAAAACAAGATTTCTGCATCGCTGAAAAAGGCTTCCCGTCTGGTCACGCACAATGTTTCTTGATTGAATGACACTGCCTGCGGGGAATGAAATCGATTTGTTTTTAAAGGATATACGAAGTGTGTCGGAGCTTATCTGCTCGATGCTTTCAAATTCAAAATCGTCTCTGCGCAGATCGTGTGTGAACTGCGTTACGGGATCAAAAAGCTTGATGTGTCTGCGATTTCCGATGTAGCTGTCTTCCCAATACGGGAGAAAACCCTTACCGTTTTCGCCGTGCCATATGAGTGCACCGTTCTCAATGCGGAACAGACATTCAGTGTTGATTTTTATTTCGTAAACACCGTTCTCGTTTGAAAGAACGGTGAATTCAGCCATGGTTGGACAGGCATAATCAACGGTCAGATTTTTGACGGTTATATTTTCGCATCGGTCAAACAAAAGGGGAGTCATCTTTCCGTGAACAAGCACTGTTGCACCGTTGCCGTCAATGACGATGTTCTTCTTGTCTTTGAGATATATGGCGGTGCGTCGCAGACCGTTCGGATTTTCGTGTTTTTTTGCGGTGTTTGTGCAGAAATATCCTTCGAATTCAAAGGAATCGTCCTGCCTGACATCGTAGATTTTATCCTTTTCAAGAATAACGGTTTCGCCGTCTTTTATGTTAAGGAATATTTCGCTTAATGTATTCATAATCTCAGCCTTTCGGAGTTTTATGGATACATTATAATTCACTTTCTTTTAAATGACAATAATTTTTGTTTTTCTTTCATAAAATCACGGCTCAAAAACACAGTTTTTTAATTCTATATGAATATTGACAAAGTATAAAATCTTTGATACCATAAGAGTGTACCTTTTACATAACTGACGGATTTGCGGAATAACCGCATGGAGTGTAGAAGTTTATAATGCCGACCGTCTGGGCAATTCAGTTTTATAAACTGGATTGCCCATTTTTACTTTTTTGACAGGGGGTAAATTTTATGGAACATAAGAATTGGAACGGATTCAAAGCGGGTGACTGGCAGAATGAAATAAATGTCAGAAACTTTATTCAGACCAACTATTCTGAATATATGGGGGACGGTGCATTCCTTGCAGGCGCAACCCCGAGAACACAGGCGCTTATGGAGAAGCTTCAGGGACTTTTTACGCTTGAAAGACAATTTGGCGGTGTTCTTGATATTGATACTGCAACCGTTTCTTCACTTACGAGCTTTTCTCCCGGATATTTAGATAAAGAAAATGAGATTATTGTTGGTTTGCAGACAAACAGACCGCTTAAAAGGGGCGTCAATCCTTTCGGCGGTATGAGAATGGTGCGTCAGGCCTGCGAAGCCTACGGTTACAAACTCAGCTCAAAGGTTGAGGAAGAATTCAGATTCAGAACAACCCACAACGAGGGTGTTTACAGAGCATATACGGACGAAATGAGACAGGCGAGAAAGTGCCATGTCATCACAGGCTTGCCCGATGCTTACGGCAGAGGAAGAATCATCGGTGACTATCGCCGTGTTGCGCTTTACGGCGTAGATAAGCTTATCGAAGAAAAGAAAAAGGATAAGAAACAGCTTGCAAACGGTGCGTTCAACACCGAGCAGGTTCGTCTTGACGAGGAACTCTATCAGCAGATTGCGTTCCTTGGCTATATGAAAGAAATGGCGGCGATGTACGGCTTTGATATCAGCCAGCCCGCATCAAATGCAAGAGAAGCAATTCAGTGGACATATTTTGCTTATCTCGGCGCAATTAAGGAACAGAACGGTGCCGCAATGTCACTCGGCAGAGTAAGCACTTTCTTTGACATCTATATTGAACGCGATATCGCAAACGGTGTGCTCACAGAAGAAGGCGCACAGGAGCTTATGGATGATTTTGTTATGAAGCTCCGTATGGCACGCCACCTGAGAACACCCGAATATAACGAACTTTTCGGCGGCGACCCGATGTGGATAACCGAAGCTGTAGGCGGTATGGGTGAGGACGGAAGAACGCTTGTAACAAAGAACAGCTTCCGTATGCTCAACACACTTTATACTCTCGGTTCATCTCCCGAACCGAACCTTACCGTTCTTTGGTCAACATCGTTGCCCGAGGGATTCAAGAAGTTCTGCGCAAAGGTTTCTGCGGACACAGACTCTATTCAGTATGAAAACGACGATGTTATGCGTCCCATTTATGGCGATGACTATGCGATTGCCTGCTGCGTTTCAGCAATGAAAATCGGCAAGCAGATGCAGTTCTTCGGCGCACGCTGCAACCTTGCAAAGCTTCTCCTTATTGCAATCAACGGCGGTTATGACACAACAAGCGGTATGCATATCGGTCCTCAGATGCCCGTTATGGACGGCGCTTCGCTTGACTATGAAGAGGTTATGAAGCGCTTTGATATCTATATCGAGTGGCTCAGCCATCTTTATGTCAACACAATGAACATAATTCACTATATGCACGATAAGTATGCCTACGAAAAGACACAGATGGCGCTTCACGACACCAATGTCGGCAGATTTATGGCATTCGGCATTGCGGGTCTTTCCGTTGTTGCCGACTCGCTCAGTGCAATCAGGTTTGCAAATGTCCGCCCCATAAAGAATTCGGAAGGCTTTATCACCGAGTTTGAAACAACGGGCGATTTCCCGAAATTCGGAAATGATGATGACAGAGTTGACCTTATCGCAAAGGAAATGACTCACAAGGTAATCACCGAGCTTCGCAAAACGCCCACATACAGAAATGCAGAGCACACTCTTTCTGTTCTGACAATCACATCGAATGTTATGTACGGCAAGAATACGGGCGCAACTCCCGACGGAAGAAAGGCTTGCGCACCCTTTGCTCCCGGTGCAAACCCGATGCATAACCGCGAAGAAAACGGTGCACTCGCTTCGCTTAACTCCGTTGCAAAGCTCAGCTATGACGATTGCCGCGACGGTATTTCAAACACATTCTCAATTACTCCCGATGCACTCGGAAGAACAGATGACGAAAGAATTGACAATCTTGTTACAATTCTTGACGGTTATTTTGCAAAGAAAGCGCACCACATCAATGTTAATGTTATGAACAGAGAAACATTGATGAAGGCGTATGAAAACCCCGAGGATTATCCCAATCTCACAATCCGTGTTTCGGGTTATGCAGTTAACTTCAACAAGCTTTCAAAAGAGCAGCAGAGAGAGGTTATCAGCCGTACCTTCCACGAGGCAGTATAATGGGAAGAGTTCATTCTTTTCAGAGTCTAGGAACGCTTGACGGCCCCGGAGTGCGTTTTGTGGTGTTCACTCAGGGATGTCCGCTTCGCTGCGGGTGCTGTCATAATCCCGACACCTGGGATATGAAGGAGGGAAGCGATTTCACACCTGAAGAGGTTGTTGCCAAAGCCGTGAGATATAAAGAATATTTCAAAAAAGACGGCGGAATAACAATCTCGGGCGGTGAGCCTCTTCTTCAGTCTGAATTTGTCAGAGAAGTGTTTTCGCTCTGCCATAAAGAAGGCATAAACACCTGTCTTGACACATCGGGGTGCATTCTTAACGAAAACGTAAAAGCAGCGCTTGAAGAGACTGACAGAGTGCTTCTCGATATTAAATATACCGATGAATTATCCTATAAAAAATATGTCGGATGTGAAATGAAAAATGTCACGGAGTTTCTTTCTTATCTTGAAGAAAAGAAAATCCCCGTAACATTGAGACAGGTTATTATTCCGACCTTGAATGACAATGCGGAAAACATTGAAAGGCTCAAAGAAATTGCGCAGAAATATTCTTGCGTTGATAAAACAGAGCTTTTGCCCTTCCGCAAGATTTGTCAGGTCAAATATGACAAAATGGGAATTGATTTTCCGTTCGCTCATATTCCCGAACCTGATAAAGATTTGATGGAAAAACTGAACAGGAGTCTTACAAATGAAAATTTTTCAGCCTAAGCTTTTCACTTCGCTGAAAGGTTACGGCAAAAATCAGCTTATCAATGATATTGTGGCGGGCGTTATCGTTGCAATAATTGCACTTCCGCTTTCGATTGCGCTTGCAATTGCATCGGGTGTTTCGCCCGAAAAAGGACTTTATACGGCAATTGTTGCGGGCTTTGTTATCGCTTTTCTCGGCGGAAGCAGAGTCAATATTTCGGGTCCCACGGCGGCTTTTGCAACCATTGTTGCGGGAATAGTTGCCCAGTTCGGAACGAGCGGACTTGTAATTGCAACGATTATGGCGGGTATTATTCTCATATTTATGGGAATTCTCCGCTTCGGTTCACTTATCAAATACATACCCTACACAATAACAACGGGCTTCACATCGGGCATTGCTCTGACAATTGTTATCGGTCAGATAAAGGATTTTCTGGGTCTGACATTTCCTGAAGGAATGCCGACTGTTGAAACAGTTGAAAAGGTTGAAGCTATTATAAAATCAATAACAACATTCAATCCGTGGGCATTGCTTGTCGGTGCAATCGGAATGGCAATTCTCATTGTGTGGCCGAAAATCAGCAAGAAAATCCCAGGCTCGCTCATTGCGGTTGTGGTCGGCGTTGTTGTCGTCAAAGTGTTTGATATTGATGTCAACACAGTAGGCGACCTTTATACAATTTCAAGAGAACTTCCCAAGCTTTCGCTTCCCGGATTCAGCCTTGAAACGGTGAAACAGCTTATTCCGTCAGCATTTACAATTGCGATTCTTGCGGGTATCGAGTCTCTTCTTTCCTGCGTTGTTTCCGACGGAATGATTAACGATAAGCATAATTCAAACACCGAGCTTATCGCTCAGGGTGTGGGCAATATCTGCTCGGGTCTTTTCGGAGGAATTCCCGCAACAGGCGCTATTGCAAGAACGGCAGCGAATGTTAAAAACGGCGGCAAATCGCCGATTGCAGGCATTGTTCACGCGGCAGTTCTTCTGCTGATTCTTGTTGTCCTTATGCCCTATGCGGCTTGGATTCCCATGCCGATTATCGCAGCAATTCTCTTTATGGTTGCTTACAATATGTGTGAGTGGAGACAGTTTGTTAAAATCTGCAAAACTGCACCCAAGAGCGATATTCTTGTTCTCGTAATAACATTCGTGCTCACGGTTGTTTTTGACCTTGTTGTTGCCATAGAGGTCGGTATGCTCATTGCAGTTGTGCTCTTTATGAAGAGAATGGCTGATGTTGCGCGCATAAGAACCTGGAAGAATGCGGATGAAGACAGCGAGAGACTCAAGAGAATTCCCGAAAACACCGAGGTTATTGAATTTGAAGGTCCGATGTTCTTCGCATCGTCCGAAAAATTCAGTTCGGTTGTTATCAAAGAAGGAATATCAACGGTTATTCTCAGAATGAGAAACGTTCCGTCGCTTGATGCAACGGCAATGCGTTCACTTTTTGACATTTACAGAACTTGCAAGGCATCGGGAATAACTCTTATTATCTCCCACACAAACGAGCAGCCTCTTTCGGTTATGAAAAAGGCGGGCTTCTATGATGAGGTCGGACAGGAAAACTTCCTTCCCAACATCGACGAAGCACTTGAATATGCAGAAAACCTGAATAAATAATTAAAACCCTCATCAGCAGAGACGCTGATGAGGGTTGTTTTTTATCAATCCTCAAGAATTGCTCTTTTATATTTTTCAAGCAGTCTGCGGGCAATTTCAACCGTATTGCCGTCTGTGGGCGGCTCGGGGTCTGCGGTTGAAAGCCACTTTCTTTCAAATTCCGCATAACTCTTATAGAATGAGTTGCCTGCATATATATTTCTTTCGCAATGTTGCTTTTTGGTGGTCGTTGAGAATTTTCGGCGCTTGGGGAATTCATATGCAAGGCGCTCAAAGAAGCTCTGCCAACGCTTTGCGTAATAAGTCTTGATGAGACCGCCCCATTCTTTCCACGCATAGTCGTAGTTCACGGAATCCTTGATGGGTCCCCAGACTGTAATCTGAGTGAGGAGATTAAGCTCGAAATTCTGCTTATCCTTGTCGTTGAGTGCAAGATCACCGGCTTCCTTGAGGTGCTGCCAGAGTGTAAGCTCGGGTCTTGTCTGAAGAAGCTCATCAAGTTCATCGCAGATTTTGAGGAATGCATTTGATGAACGCTCAAATATGCTTACATCCTTGTTGTTGTAGCCGTACATAACCTTATCGTAAAGATTGGATGCGTAGTTGCTGAGCACCTGTCTGACAAGGTCGCAGGCGTCATATGCAAATCCGTCCTTGTTTGCTTCCGCGGAGCTTAAAAGAAGCTGGGCAGCTTTATAAAGTGTCTTGTTGTCGTAACGAAGCTCTCTGAAATCGTTGGGTGCTGTATGACGAAGGTCTGTTGCGGGTCTTGCACAGATTGCCGAGCCTGTTTCTCTGCCCGTGCAGTTTTCGTTATAACAGCTTTCATAAAGAGCAAACATAGCATCTGTAAGACATTTTTCTTTACTTCCGTAACGGCGGTATGCATAGTCACGAAGCCAGGAGTCAAGGTCAATCGGCTTGTCTTCGGTTATAACCTGAAAAGCAAGGTCGTAATAGAGGGGATTCTGGAAAATACCTTCCATAAACAGACCTGTACCAACGCAGTTCTCGGCTTCGCACTGATAATAAGCGTTGTCTGCAAGAGCCTTGATGCTGCCGTGAAGAGTGTTTCTGTCGCCGAAATTGTGAAGATTGCCGAGAATAAAATTATGGCCCCAGAATTCTTCTGTTTTTCCGTGCTTACTGCCGTCAATGTCAAGGATAAGAAGTCTTCCTTTGGGTACTGATTTGACAATCTGCTCACGCAGAGACCAGCTCTGCATAACCCATACGGAATCGGGGTCGAAATCCTTGTACATATTGTCTATTGCTCTGCCGACCTTCCACAGATAGTTTGAGGTCTTGATTGAAGGCTCGTTTTCGTGGAACGGGTCGCAGGCGTAGTAATGATATGCACCGAAAAGCTGACGCTGTTTTTCAAGAAGTGCCATACCGAATTTTCTGAATACGGGGTCTGTGGGGTCAAGCTGGAATGTGATGGGGAAATTGCACCACGAGGGAATCATACGAAGCTTGACTTTATTGAAAAGTTTTGAAATTGTTTTGGGAATACTGCCTGCAAAGCCTTGCTGAATGGGTGTCATTCCCAGTTCAACTTCGCGGTCAATGATTTTCTTTCCGAGTTCAAGTCTGCTTTCGATATACTTGACGTCGGAAAGGGCAAAATATCCGCTGATGTTTGTCATAAGCTGCCAAGGCCAGAATGCGGGGCCAGAAAGATATGAAAGCGCACCTGTTTCGCTGTAGGTGAAATCACGCATTGTGTAATACCACACAGCTTCGCTTCCGACAACGCTCAGGGGCATATTGATGCCGTTCATTGCCATAAAGTCAATCTCTTTTTCCCAATCTTCCCATTTCCAGAAAGCAAAGGAATATCCGAGTGTGCAGTAATTCATGTATGCTCTGTGCTTCTGATGGATGACTTTTGAAATTTTGCCGTCGAAAAGGGGTGCATCCGTAACGGAAATTTCACGGTTTCCGCAATGGGAAAGGTTGACTCCGCAATAAGCCTTGAGATAGGCGTAATAACCCATAGCCTGGCTGATTTTGCAGTCGCCGCAGATAACTATTTTGCCGTTTTCACAAAACACTTCATATGTATTTTTGCCGTCTGCGCTTTCAATGTCGCGAAGCTCAAACATATCGGCGGTTTCTGGAGTGTTTCTCAAAATAAGATTTTTCATTAAACAAACCTCGGTTATAAAATTATACTAAAATATTATATAATAAAAAAGTCAACGAGGCAAGATGTTTTTGACGAATAATGTAGCAGAAAAGAAAAATAACAGAAAATTTACATACAGAAAATAAAAAGACGGAAAAAATTCGTTAAAATATAAAATAAATCTTTACAGTTGTAAAAAAATAAAGTAAAATATACGGTAGACTAATATGAGTCAGTGCGTGCAAATCGAAAAATTTTAAAGGCGGTGTTATTTATGCAACCGGTTTATAAACGCATACTTCTCAAGCTCAGCGGCGAGGTGCTCGCAGGAGAAAAGGGCCACGGCTTTGATTTTGATACAATCAATTCAGTGTGCGAGGCAGTAAGTGAAATAACAAAGCTTGGTGTTGAGGTCGGTCTTGTTGTCGGCGGCGGTAACTTCTGGAGAGGACGTTCGGGCGGTAATATGGACAGAACCCGTGCAGACCATATCGGAATGCTTGCAACCGTTATGAATTCACTTGCGCTTGCGGATACTCTTGAGCAGTACGGAGTTCCCGTAAGAGTTCAGAGCGCAATCGAAATGAGACAGATTGCAGAAACTTACATCAGAAACAAGGCTGTCCGTCATCTTGAAAAGGGCAGAGTTGTTATCTTCGGCAGCGGTACGGGCAATCCGTTTTTCTCAACAGATACCTGTGCGGCGCTCAGAGCGGCTGAAATCAAGGCAGACATAATTCTCAAGGCAACAAATGTTGACGGCGTTTTTGATAAAGACCCCAACAAGTTTGACGATGCGGTCAAATATGATGTTGTAACTCACAGCGAGGTGCTTGAAAAGAACCTCAAGGTTATGGATTCAACGGCAGCTTCACTTTGCCGTGACAATAATATTCCCATTCTTGTTTTCAATCTTGAAGACCCGCAGAATATTGTAAGAGCGGTTCTCGGCGAAAACATAGGCACAATAGTTAAGGAGGGTTAAACCTATGCAAACATTATTTAAGACAATCGAAGAAAAAATGGGCAAGACCGTAAGTGTTCTCGGCAGCGAATACGGCGCACTCAAGGCAGGCAGAGCAAATGCTGCTGTTCTCGACAAGGTAAAAGTTGACTATTACGGAACACCTACTCCCGTAAACCAGATGGCAGCTGTTTCGGTTGCAGAAGCAAGAATTCTCACAATTCAGCCCTGGGACACATCAACTCTTCAGGCAATCGAGAAGGCAATTCTTGCATCTGAAATCGGTATCAATCCCCAGAATGACGGCAGAATCATCCGTCTTGTATTTCCCCAGCTTACAGAAGAGCGCCGTAAAGACCTCTGCAAAGACGTAAAGAAGATGGCTGAAGATTCGAGAATTGCAATCCGTTCAATCAGAAGAGACGGTATTGATAAGGCAAAGAAGATGCAGAAGGATTCTGAAATCACAGAAGATGACCTTAAGACTGCAGAAAAGAAAATTCAGGACCTTACCGACAAGTTCATCAAGGAAATCGATAAGGCAGCAGAAGCAAAAGAAAAGGATATTATGGAAATCTGACCATAGTATAATTCAGGCAGAGGGCGGGTTTTCCGCCTTCTGCTTGCATAGGAGTAAAGATATGACGAAGGAAATACTTGATAATATTGTCTTGCCGCGCCACATAGGAATAATTATGGACGGCAACGGACGCTGGGCAAAACAGAGAGGTCTCGAAAGAAGTGAGGGACATAAGGCGGGCGCAAACACCTTCCGCACAATCTGTGACTATGCCGCTGAAATAGGAATAGAATGTGTGACATTCTATGCTTTCTCAACTGAAAACTGGAAGCGTCCCCAACAGGAAGTTGCGGCAATAATGAATCTTTTCCGCGATTATCTTAACGAAGCACACGAAAGAGAAGATGAAAACGAGCTTAAAGGCTTCAGAATCCGTTATATAGGTGAAAGAGAAGGCCTTCCCGAGGATATTATAAGACTGATTGATTCACTTGAGAAAAACTCGGCAGATAAAAGCTCAACAGTTGTAAATCTTGCCGTTAACTACGGCGGAAGAAACGAAATTCTTCATGCAGTCAAGACGCTTGCAAAGCAGGTTGAAGCAGGTGAGCTTAAAGCTGAAGATATAGATTTGAAAAATATAGACGATAATTTATTCACTGCGGGTCTGCCCGACCCTGACCTTATAATCAGACCCAGCGGCGAATACCGTCTTTCCAATTTCCTTATCTGGCAGGCGGCGTATTCAGAGTTCTGGTTCTCAGATATTCTGTGGCCTGATTTTACAACCGATGACCTTGATAAGGCAATTATAGATTACTGCAAACGAAACAGACGTTTCGGCGGAGTTTGATTCAAAGGAGTGTGATGAAATGAAAACACGTATTATAACAGGCGTATTTGCCGCTTTGTTTGCAATCGGTATTCTTGTTGCAATCGGTATGGGATATTCAAGCTATCTGAGTCCCATTGTTTCTGTTTTTTCGGCAATTGCAGTTTATGAGGTTATGAGAGTAACGAAATGCCGTAATAAGGTGCTGACGGGCTGTGCAATGGTTTTTACGGCTCTTGTGGGACCGTATATTGCATTTGATGTCGGAGAAAAGTTTCCTGTACCCACCGCGGTTTGGCTTATTGTATATGTTATGGCAATGCTTACAATAATGCTTAAATGGTACGATAAAACAAAGTTTGAGCACGTCACATTTGCGTTGGTTTCATCACTTGTGGTTCCTTCATCAATTTCCTGCGTATTCCGTGTGATCAAACTCGGCGATGAAAACCCTGACGTTTTCCAGCGTTCGCACATCGTGTTCCTGCTTCTTTGCGGAATGTTTGCCGCGTGGCTTTGTGACACGTTTGCTTATTTTGTAGGCAGTAAGCTCGGAAAGAGAAAGCTTGCGCCGAAAATCAGCCCCAAGAAAACCGTTGAGGGTGCAATCGGCGGTATCATAGGTCCTGTTATTGTTGCGGTTATTGCTTATTTTATCTGTGACCACTTCTTCTTCCGAATAGACACACTGAGTGTTTTCGCGGTTATTATCGGCATGGTGGTTATGGGTATTCTCGGAATGCTCGGCGACCTTTCAGCTTCGGTTATCAAAAGAAACTACGGCGAAAAGGATTTCGGAACTCTTTTCCCCGGTCACGGCGGAGTGCTTGACAGAATAGACAGCTTTCTTTTCACTATGCCCGCACTTTATATTTTCGTTGAAGTTTTTCTGCTTATTTCTAAATAAAAAGGAGTTTTACCATGACACAGACCCTTGCCGTTCTCGGTTCAACAGGCTCAATCGGTGTTCAGGCGCTTGAGGTTGCAGAGCTTTCGGGTTTTAAAGTAAAGACGCTGACTGCAAATTCAAGAGTTGATATCATTGAGGAGCAGATAAGAAAGTTTTCTCCCGAAACGGTTGCTGTTGCCGATGAAAAGGCTGCGGCGGATTTGAAAATCAGGGTTGCCGATACCGGAACAAAGGTGCTTTCGGGTAAATCGGGTGTTGAGGAGTGTGCCGCCTGCGGAGCAGACACAGTGCTTAACAGCATTGTGGGCATTGCGGGTCTTGCACCGACTCTTGCGGCTATAAATGCAGGCAGTAATATTGCGCTTGCAAACAAAGAAACCCTTGTCGCGGGCGGAAAGCTTGTGCTTGAAGCGGCAGAAAACAAGGGTGTTTCAATTCTTCCTGTAGACAGCGAGCATTCGGCTATATTCCAGTCGATGCAGGGCTGCACGGACAAAAAACAGATTAAAAGACTCATACTGACGGCTTCGGGCGGCCCGTTTTTCGGAAAAACAAGAGAAGAACTCGAAAAAGTTACCGTTGAACAGGCTCTGAAGCATCCAAACTGGAGTATGGGTGCAAAAATAACCATCGACTCTGCTACAATGATGAACAAGGGCCTTGAACTTATTGAGGCGGCATGGCTTTTCGGCGTTGAAGCAAAGAATATTGATATTCTTGTCCACCGTCAGAGCATTGTTCATTCATTGGTTGAGTTCGTTGATAATTCGGTCATTGCTCAGCTCGGTGTTCCCGATATGAGAATTCCGATTCAGTATGCACTGACTTATCCCGACAGATTCGAAAGTCCCGTTAAACAGCTTGACCTTGCTCAGGCGGCGACACTTACTTTTGAAAAGCCCGACTATGAAACCTTTGCTTGCATAAACTTGTGCAGAAAGGCTTTTGAAAAAGGCGGTCTTTATCCCGCGGCTGTGAACGCGGCAAATGAAAAGGCAAATGAGCTTTTCAGAAACGGAAAAATCGGTTTTCTTGATATTGCCAAAGCAGTTGAGACGGCACTTGAAAACGCACCCGAAAAAGAAGAGTTTACTCTTTCTGAAGTGTTTGAAACCGATATTTTGATGCGTGAGCAGACAGAGAGGCTGTTTATATGAAAATTTTACCCCTTATCAGTGCGGCTCAGGTCTGGGGAAAGGTGTGGCCGATTCTTATAGCTGTGCTTTTCTTCGGCTTGATTGTATTTTTCCATGAGCTCGGACATTTTACCTTTGCAAAGCTTTTTAAGGTTAAGGTCAACGAGTTTGCAATGGGAATGGGCCCCACTCTTTTAAAATTTACAAAAGGCGAAACCAAATATGCAATCCGACTTTTCCCCATCGGCGGCTTTGTCAGTATGGAGGGAGAGGATGACAGCAGCGACAATGACCGCGCTTTCTGCAACAAGCCCGCGTGGCAGAGACTGATTATTACTGCGGCGGGCGGAACGGTCAATCTCATTCTCGGTGTCATTATTGTTGCAATTATGCTTTGTCAGTCTGATCTTATCGGTCTGACGGAAATTCATTCGTTTGAAGAGAATGCCGTCAGTTCGCAGTACGGTCTGCAGGTTGGCGACGTTATAAAAGAAATCAACGGCAAGAAAGTTTTTTCCGAATATGACCTCGGATTTCTTATGGCGAGAGACAAGGACGGCTTGATTGATTTTGTTGTTGAAAGAAACGGCGAAAAGGTGAATCTGAACGCCGTTAAGTTTGAAACTGTGAAAAAGGATGTCAACGGAAAAGAAACGCTGATAATTGTCTATGATTTCATTATCAGGGGCGTTGAGCCTTCGTTCAGAACCGTTGTTCCTGCGGCATTTGCCGAATCTGTATCAATCGGCAGAGTTGTCTGGGTCAGCCTTTTGGATCTGATAACGGGTCAGTACGGACTCAGCGAGCTTTCGGGACCGATAGGAACGGTTTCTTATATTGCCGATGCCGCGCAGGCGGCAACCCAGCAGACAGATTACACATATCTGCTTATGATGATGGCTCTCATCACCATCAATATCGGTATGTTCAATCTTCTGCCGTTCCCCGCACTTGACGGCGGCAGAATATTCTTTATCTTTATTGAACTCATCTTCAGAAAACCCGTGCCCAAGAAATATGAGGGCTGGGTTCACGCAACGGGTCTTGTTCTGTTGCTGTTGCTGATGGTTGTGATATCATTCAGCGACATTATGAATCTTATCAGAAAATAGGCAGGTGAACATTTTGGAAAGACGCATCAGCAGAAAAATTAAGGTCGGCAATATTTATATAGGCGGAGATTCAAAGATTTCCGTTCAGTCAATGCTCAACAAACCCGCTTCGGACATTCAGGCAAGTGTTGCGCAGGCAATTGAGCTTGAAAAGGCGGGCTGTGAAATAATCAGAGCGGCTGTGCCCGACAAAGAGGCGGTAAAGCTTATTGAAAAGCTCAAAGGAAATGTGAGCGTTCCTGTTGTTGCGGATATCCATTTTGATTACCGTCTTGCACTCGGAAGTCTTGATGCGGGAGTTGATAAAATCCGCATAAATCCCGGAAATATCGGCTCGGGCGAAAGAGTCAGAGAGGTTGCAAATGCGTGCCTGCTTAAGAGAGTGCCCATCAGAATCGGTGTTAATTCGGGTTCGCTCGAAAAAGAAATTCTTGCAAAACACGGCGCACCGACTGCAGAAGCACTCGTTGAAAGCGCACTTCATCACGCATCGCTTCTTGAAAAGTTTGATTTTAACGATATCGTTATTTCAATCAAATCTTCAAATGTTGCAACTATGCTTAAGGCGTATGAGCTTATTGCTGAAAAATGCGATTATCCGCTTCATCTCGGAGTTACCGAGGCGGGAACGCATAATATGGCGCTCATAAAATCGTCAATCGGAATCGGTTCTCTTCTTATGAGAGGAATCGGTGACACAATCAGAGTTTCAATGACTGATGACCCCGTAAAAGAGGTTGATGCGGGGTTTGATATTCTTAAAGCGGCGGGACTTAAAACAGACTGTCCCGACCTTGTTGCCTGCCCGACCTGCGGCAGAACAAAAATTGACCTCATTTCTCTTGCAACCGAAGTTGAAAACAGACTCAGAGGCTGCAACAAACCGATTAAAGTTGCCGTTATGGGCTGTGCGGTCAACGGTCCCGGTGAAGCAAGAGAAGCGGATATAGGCATTGCGGGCGGAGACGGCTGTGCACTTATATTCAAAAAAGGAGAAATAGTCTGCAAGGTGCCCGAATGCGAGGCGGTTGACAGACTGATGTCGGAAATAAATAATCTGTAATAAGGGGCAGTTATCTGCCCTTTTTAAAACAAGGAGCAGAAAATGCAGAACAATTCAATTCTTGACTTTATCGGCGGCTGTCTGAATGACACTCTCTGCGAAATTCTCGGCAACGGTAAAGTTATAAATATAGAACTTAATGAAAATGAAAATAAGCTTGAAATATCGGCGAAATTCGATTCATATATAGAAGACAGATTCATTCTTGAGGCGCAGTCGGCGGTCAAGGACGCGCTGGGTCTCGGAAAAGTTACGATAAATGCATATTATCCCGCTTCTGCCTTTAAGGAAAAGTGCAGGGATTTTCTTGTCAGAGCATTGAAAGAGAATATTGCGGCGGCAAACGGTTTTCTTGAGAATTCCGAATTCACATTCGGCGCGGATTCGCTTGAAATAAAGGTTTTTGACGGTGCATCAATTCTTAAAGAGTCAGATGCGGAAAAAATTCTTTCATCATTTATTAATGAGAGATTTTCACTCAATGTGACCGTTACCGTAAGCGGCGAAAATGAGGTTAAAATCGATTCGCCCGAATACATTCAGATGCAGGCGGACAACCTTAAGATTGAAGTGCCCAAAGAAGAGGCACCAAAGCCCAAAAAGGCTGTCAAGGAATATGATGATTTGCCGATTTCGCTCACAAATGCAAAGGTGCTTTACGGCAATGCAATCAAATCAAAGCCTGTTGCACTCAGCGGAATTTCAATCGAAGACGGAAACGTTACCGTTTGGGGAACGATTTTTGGTCTTGACCTTCGTGACACCAAGGACGGCAAATGGAAAATCATCAACTTCAACATAACCGATAAGACAAATTCTTATGCAGTCAAGATCTTTGAGGCTGCCGCAAACAGCGAGGCGCTTGTCAAGAATATTGCCGACGGCAAAACAGTTATGATAAGAGGCCACGTTGAATATGACGACTACATCAAGAGCGTATGTATTAAGGCAAATTCCGTTATGCTCATTGATGTCATCGAGAAAAAAGATACAGCGGAAGAAAAACGCGTTGAGCTTCATCTTCATACCAATATGTCTGCAATGGACGGTATGACAAGTGCAAAGAAGCTTGTGAAACGTGCCGCAAAATGGGGACACAAGGCAATTGCAATCACCGACCACGGCGTTGTTCAGGCTTTTCCCGAAGCCGCCGCAGCCGCAAAGGATAACGGTATCAAAGTAATCTACGGTATGGAGGCGTATTATGTTGACGACTCCGTAACAGTTTTCAGCGGCAAGACCGATATGCCCCTGAACGGTACGTTTATTGTTTTTGACGTTGAAACAACGGGACTTCGCACGGGTGTTGACCGCCTGACGGAAATCGGTGCGGTTAAGTATGTTGACGGTGCCGAAAGAGGCAGATTCCAGACGTTTGTAAATCCCGAAAGAAATATTCCGCAGAAAATTGTTGAGCTTACGGGCATTGATAACCGTATGGTAGCAGGCGCGCCCAAGGAAGACGAAGCAATCAGAAAATTCTTTGAATTCTGCGGCGAGGATGCGGTGCTTGTTGCTCATAACGCAACATTCGATACCGATGTTCTCAAATCAACCTGTCAGAGAAGCGGAATTGACTATAATTATTCACATATTGATACGCTTATTATGGCGCAGTGCCTTGTTGAAGGCATAAAGAATTATAAGCTTGACACTATTTCAAATTATTTCAAGCTTCCGAAATTTGACCATCACAGGGCAGATGAGGATGCGGGCGCGCTGGCACGCATTTTTGAAAAGCTTGTTGAACTTGCAAGAGAAAAGGGCATTGATAATGTTTCTCAGATGAATGACATTCTCAAGCCTGACCCCAGAAAGCTTCCGACTCATCATATGATTATTCTTGCGAAGAACAATGTGGGTCTCAAGCATCTTTATCAGCTTATCACAAAGTCAAATCTTGAATACTTTTACCGCCATCCGAGAGTTCCGAAAAGTGAGCTTCTTGCCCACAGAGAAGGACTCATTGTCGGCAGTGCCTGCGAAGCGGGTCAGCTTTATCAGGCGGTGTTTGCGGGCAAGCCATATAAGAAACTCAAAGAGCTTGCAAGTATTTATGACTATATAGAAATCCAGCCTAACGGCAACAATCAGTTTATGATAAGAAACGGGCTCGTTTCTTCGGAAGAAGAGCTTAACGAGGTTAACCGTCAGCTTATCCATCTTGCCGATGACCTCGGTCTTCCCGTTGCGGCAACGGGTGACGTTCATTTTATGGACGAGGATGACAAGGTTTTCAGAGAAATTCTTATGACGGGTCAGGGCTTCAGCGATGCCGCTGAACAGGCTCCGCTTTATCTTAAAACAACCGATGAAATGCTTGCGGATTTTGCTTATCTGGGCGAAGACACGGCATATGAGGTTGTTGTTAAAAATCCGAATATGATTGCTGATATGTGCGAAGAGATTCTTCCCATTCCCAAAGGCACATATCCGCCTAAAATTCCCGGTTCGGATGAAGAGCTGCGTAAAATCTGTTACGACAGAATGGAAGCCTATTACGGCTCGCCGCTTCCCGAATACATCAGGGAAAGACTTGACAAAGAGCTTGAGTCAATCATCAAAAACGGATTCGCCGTTCTTTATATCATTGCGCAGAAGCTTGTTTGGAACTCAATGGATAACGGCTATTATGTTGGCTCGAGAGGTTCGGTTGGCTCGTCATTCGTTGCTTTTGCAGCGGGTATTTCCGAGGTTAATCCGCTTGTTCCTCACTATATCTGCGAAGAATGTAAACACAGTGAGTTTTTCTATAAGGGTGAATACGGTTCGGGTTATGATATGCCACCCAAGTCCTGTCCCGTTTGCGGCAAGGATATGCATCGAGACGGTCACGATATCCCGTTCGAAACATTCCTCGGTTTCTACGGCGACAAACAGCCTGATATCGACCTTAACTTCTCGGGTGAATATCAGTTCTACGCCCACAGATATACCGAAGAGCTTTTCGGAAAGTCACACGTTTTCAAGGCGGGTACAATCGGCACGCTTGCTGATAAAACCGCATTCGGCTTTGTTAAAAAATGGGTTGAAGAAAAGGGTATCGATGCTTCAAGAGCAGAAATGGACAGACTTGTTCAGGGCTGCGTCGGTGTAAAGAGAACAACGGGTCAGCATCCGGGCGGAATGGTTGTTGTGCCCGGCGATATGGATGCGGAGGATTTCACTCCCATTCAGCATCCCGCAGATGCGGCTGATTCCGTTCACAGAACAACTCACTTCGATTTCCATTCGCTTCACGACACAATCCTCAAGCTCGATAACCTCGGCCATGATGTGCCCACACTTTATAAGCACCTCAAGGATATGACGGGTATCGACGTTATGGAGGTTGATGTTTGTGACCCGAAGCTTTATGAGCTTCTGACATCGCCCGAGCCTCTCGGAGTTACCGCAGAGGATATCGACTGCGAAACGGGAACACTTTCGCTTCCCGAACTCGGAACGAATTTCGTGCGTCAGATGCTTATTGAATCCCAGCCCAAGAATTTCTCGGATATGCTTCAGATTTCGGGACTTTCCCACGGTACGGACGTATGGATAGGCAATGCGCAGGACCTTATCAAAAACGGCACCTGCACAATTTCCGAAGTTATCGGAACCCGTGATAACATTATGGTTTACCTTATCAACAAGGGCGTTGAAAAGGGTATGGCATTCAAAATTATGGAAATCGTAAGAAAGGGTAAGGCAACAAGCCTTCTTACCGATGAGCATAAAAAAGAAATGCTTGACCACGGTGTTCCGCAGTGGTATCTCGATTCGTGCATGAAGATAAAATATATGTTCCCCAAAGCTCATGCGGCGGCTTACGTAAGTGCGGCAATGCGTCTTGCTTGGTTCAAACTCTATAAACCCGTTGAATATTACGCAACATTTATGACGGTGCGTGGCGAAGATATCGATACCGCTTCCGTACTTAAGGGAAGAGGCGCGGTAAAGGCCAAAATGGAAGAAATCAAGAAGAAAATGGCAATGAAAACCGCGACCGCCAAGGAAGAAGGCACTTACACCTCGCTTCAGGTTATCAACGAAATGATGGCAAGAGGCGTTGAAGTGCTTCCGATAGATATTTACAAGTCAACTGCCAACCGCTATGTAATCGAGGACGGAAAAATTCGTCTGCCCTTCTCTGCAATTGCAGGTTGCGGCGGTGCGGCGGCTCAGGGACTTGAAGACGCAAGAAACGACGGCAACGGAGATTTCCTTTCTGTTGAGGATTTACAGCTTCGTTCGGGCGTTTCAAAATCAATCATAACTGCTCTTGAAGAAGGCGGCGCTCTTGAAGCTCTGCCGAAGACAACACAGCTCAGTTTATTTGATTGGAGTTAATTATGAAATCAAAGATTCCTTTGCACCAGCGAGCCTGGTATAAGCTTGACAATGCGGGTAAGGTTTATCCGGGTCAGAACACCTCGTCTTTCTCAAGTGTTTACCGAATTTCGGTTACACTCAAAGAAAAGGTTGACCCCAAGAAGCTTGAAAAAGCTCTTGAACTGACCTTGCCTCGCTTTCCGGGCTTTGATGTAAGAATGCGTAACGGATTTTTCTGGCATTATCTTGAGAAGAATCCCAACGGCGCACCGCCTGTGCTTCCCGATATAGCAAACCCGTGTCTGAGAGTCAAGTGGAAGGAAAACAGAGGCTATCTTTTCAGGGTTTTCTATTACGAAAAAAGAATTTCGGTTGAATTCTATCATGCTCTTGCCGATGGCTACGGCGCATCAAGATTCTTTATGACGCTTGTTGCGGTTTATCTGCGCGAGACGGGTCTTGATATTCCTAACGGTGAAAGTGTTCTTGATGTTACGGAAAAGCCCCACAAAACCGAGATTGAGGACTCTTATCTCAAAAATGTCAATTCAAAGGCGAAAGCAAAAAGGTTGCAGAAGTTTGCCTATAATTTCAAAGGCAAAAAGCTTCCGAAACATTTCTTCAATGTTACAACGGGTTATATTCCCGTTGATAAAATCAAAGAAAAAGCGGCAGAGCACGGCGCAACGGTAACGGAATATATTGCGGCGGTGCTTGTTTGGGTTATGTATAATCTGCAAAAGGAAGAAAAGCGCAGAAAAGAAAAACCCGTCGGGGTGCAGATACCCGTCAATGTCAGAAAGTTTTTCGGCAGTGAAACACTCCGCAACTTTATGCTTTGCTATTCTTTCCAGATTGACCCCAATATGGGGGAATACACGTTCCCCGAAATCGTAAGGCAGGTTTCGCTCTATCTCCGTTATGTAAACAACGAAAAAGAAATCCAGGCAATGATGAAATCAAATACGGGAATCGAAAGAAACCCGATTATGAAAATTCTGCCGTCCGTTCTGAAGGATTTCGGAATAAGCGTTGTTTATAAGTTTGCGGGCGAAAAAGGGACAAGTTCGATTATCTCAAATGTCGGTGTTGTCAAGGTGCCAAAGGAAATGGAGCCGCATATAGAGAAATTTATGTTTATGATGGGTCCCGGAATGGTTAATGCCGCAAGATGCATTGCCGTTTCGCAGGGCGGAACATTGGCACTGAGTGTTTCGAACATTTATGAAAGCACTCTTGTGCAGAAAGAAATTTTTACAACTCTTGTTAAATTCGGTATACCCGTAAAAATAGAAAGCAACAGACATTCAATCAAAGGAGGCGAGGAATAATGTCATACTGTGTAAATTGCGGAGTGGAGCTTGAAAAAGGCTGTCCATCATGTCCGCTTTGCGACACACCCGTTATCAATCCCAGTGAAGGACACAAACCGCCTGACATTCCCGCTTACCCCGAGATTGTCAGAATTCCGAAGTCAACTCAGAAAAGATTCAGTGTTTTTGTCATATCGATGGTAATGCTGCTTCCGAATATCGTGCTTGCCGTTCTTGATATGTTTTTCTTCCAGACGGGGAACTCGACATTTGTTATCGGAATAAGTATGGTTGCGTGGCTGTGGTTTCTTTTTCCGTTTTTGTGGAAAAAACCTATTCCTGTTGTGATATTGGGAATTGATGCGCTTGCACTTATTGCGTTTCTCAAATTCTGCAGTCTTAAAACTACAACCTCACCGGGATGGTTTAATTCTCTTGTTTTGCCCGTTGTAATCACTTTGTGGGCGATATGCAATGTGTTTATTTTCTGGCTGAAAAAGCCGAGGAGCAAAACAGCAAAATCAATTGCGGCTGTCATTGCAATCAACATTCTTTCGTTTGTGGTTGAAATAAGCCTCAATATGTTTTATCTCGGAAAGCTTCAGATGGCGGTTTCGCCTGTTGTTGCGGCGTGTTCGGTGCCGCTTATAATATTTTTTATCGTACTTGTAAAAAGCAGAAGGCTCAAAGCCTGGGTAAGTCGCAAGTTCTTTGTTCAATAATGAAAGGAAGTTGTCAGATGAAAAAGTATATTATTCCCGCAGTTCTCGGTGCGGCAGCTGCTGCAACCGCAGTAAAAGCGGCATTGTATGTTCCCAAGAAAAAGGATTTCGGTGCTCCGACACAGGAAAATGTCAATGAGGAAAGAGCGCTTGAGCATCTTTCAAAGGCAATTTCAATTCCTACAGTCAGCTATCCCGATAAAGCGGATGTTGATTTCAGCCAGTTTGATAAATTCCACGCTTTCCTTGAAGAAGCATTCCCTCTTATCCACAAAACACTCAAAAAAGAGGTTGTTCAGGAAGCTAGCCTTATCTATCATTGGAAAGGCACAAGAGATGACCTTGAACCCATTGCCCTTCTTGCCCATCAGGACGTTGTTCCCATTTCGGAGGGAACGGAAAACGACTGGACATACGCACCGTTCAGCGGTCACAATGACGGCGAATTTATCTGGGGCAGAGGTGCTCTTGATATGAAAAATCACCTTATCGGTGTTATGGATGCCGTTGAAACACTTCTTGAAGAGGGCTTTCAGCCTGAAAGAGATGTTTATCTTCTTTTCGGTCAGGACGAAGAGGTTGTTGCTTCAGAAAACGGTGGAGCAAAAACAATTATGCAGACACTTAAAGACCGAGGAATTCATCTTGACTGCGTGCTTGATGAGGGCGGCGCAATCATTCCCGTGAACGTCAAGGGCATTCTTAACGATAAAGAGCTTATCGGTGTCGGCGTTGCTGAAAAAGGTTATACCGATGTTGAAATAACCGTTAATTCAAAGGGCGGACATTCGTCACAGCCTCCCGTGCATTCGGGTCTCGGCGAGCTTGCAAAGGTTATATGTGACCTTGAAAATAATCAGTTCAAGGCGGAGCTTCTTCCGTTTGTAAAGGACCTTTTCTCAAACATCGGAAGAAACTGCACATATCCCGCAAGACTTGTTATGTGCAATCTTGACCTTCTTCAGCCTCTGCTGAAATTCGGAATGACAAAAATTCCGTTTACCGCTTGTCTTGTCAGAACAACAACGGCTGTCACAATGGCTCAGGGAAGTCCCGCTGCAAACGTTCTTCCTCAGAAGTCAAGTGTTACTGTTAACTTCAGACAGATGCCCGGAACATCGGTCAAGGATGTTGAAAATCATATCCGCAAGGTTTGCAGAAACAAGGATATTGAAGTGAAGGTACTCAAGGCGAAGGAAGCATCAAAATTCTCACCCACAGATTCCAGAGCGTTCAAAATCATTGAAGAAATCTGCGTTCAGGATAATAAAGGCAGTATAGTTGCTCCTTATCTTGTTATGGGCGGCACGGATGCTTGCTATTATGAGCCCATCTGTGAAAACATTTACAGATATGCTCCTTATAAAGTAAGTGTTGAGCTTCTTCGTTGCACTCACGGCACAAACGAGAGAATTCCCGTTGAAGCAGTAGCGCCCGCAGTTGCATTCTTCAAGAAATATATCAGAAGGGCTTCAGCTGAATAATATGAATATTCTCATAGCTCCCGACAGCTTTAAGGGCACATTGACCGCAAGCGAGGTCTGTGACATAATTGCTTCGGCATTCGAAGAAATAATTGAGAATACGAAAATAACAAAGCTCCCCGTTGCAGATGGCGGCGAGGGGCTTTGTGCCTGTTTTGAAAAAATATGCGGCGGAAAGCGGGTAACAGCCGAGGTCAGCGGAGTTTTCGGCGAAAAAATGTCGGCTGATTATCTGATGCTTGATGACGGTACGGCGGTTATCGAAATGGCGGCTTGTGCGGGCATCACGCTTGTCGGCGAAAATCCTGACCCTGAAAGAGCAACAACATTCGGCGTCGGTGAGCTTATTGCACACGCAAAGGAAAACGGCGCAAAGGCGATTTTGCTCGGGCTCGGCGGAAGCGCAACAAACGATTGCGGAATCGGTATGGCATCGGCACTCGGATGGCAGTTTCTTGACGAAAACGGCAGAGATGTTGAACCTGTCGGCAAAAATCTTTCGGCAATCAGAAAAATATTACCGCCTGAAAATGATTTGAACATTCCCGTTATTGCGGCTTGCGATGTTGAAAATCCGCTTTACGGCGAAAAAGGTGCTGCTTTTGTTTTTGCGCCTCAGAAAGGTGCAGATGAAGTTGGCGTTATCCGCCTTGACAACGGACTCCGAAACATTTCGGATATAATATATAATGATTTAAAAATAAATATATCCGAAATAAAGGGCGCGGGTGCCGCCGGAGGAATGGGAGGCGGTGCGGTGGCTTTTCTCGGTGCACAGCTGAAAAATGGGATTGATATAATTCTCGATAAGGCTGAATTTGACGAAAAAGCAAAGAATGCTGACCTTATCATAACGGGTGAGGGCAGACTTGATTTTCAGAGTGCCGACGGAAAGGTTATTTCGGGCATTGCCAAGCGTTCATCAGCTTTTAATAAAAAAGCAATCGCAATCTGCGGAAGCAGAGGCAAAGGCGCGGAAAGAATTCTTGAATGCGGAATTTCAGAAATGTTTTTTGCAACAAAAGAAGAAAAAACATTTGATGAAATTATAAAAAAATGCCGTTCCGATTTATATAATGCATCGGTTGAGGCGGCAAAATCACAAATAAAAAATTGAAAATTCGGTAATTTATCACGGCGGATTATTCCGCCGTTTTTTTGTTGTTTTCCTGCGCAAATTAGTAGTGCTTTGCAAAACGCAAAGCAAATTTGAAGCGCGGAGGTGAATGATGAAGAGTTTTTTCAGAACCCTGAGTTTTATTGCTTTGATTTTATGTGCAAGCATTTTTTCTGTAATGATATACGGAATGAAAACATTGCCCGATGAAGTGAGTGTGACGGACGGTGAGAATCCCGATTTCGGAGAAATCTATTCATCGTCAATCAGCAACGGTACTCTTGCGACTGCTGCAAATGAAGATGATAATGTTGAATACGCTTCTCGGATAAAGGCTCTGAAAATTTTTCCCGTAAAGGATGTAAAAGTCAATGTAACAAAAAGACGTTATGTCGGAATCGGCGGCGATATATTCGGAATCAAGCTTTATACAAAAGGCGTGATTGTTGCGGGTGTTGACAGTGTAACAACAACGTCGGGCAGCCGTGACCCTGCGGGAAATGCGGGTATAAAATGCGGAGACGTGATAACTCATATTGACGGCAGTGTAATCGACAGCGCACAGCAGCTTAACGATGCAATCGAAAGCTGCAACGGTGAAGCGCTCAGACTGAAGGTTGACAGAAGCGGAGAAAGTGTTGAGCTTTCATTGACACCGCAGAAATCCGTTAACGGAAAATACAAAGCGGGTATTTGGGTTCGGGACAGCTCCGCAGGCATAGGAACAATAACTTTTTATGACGATGAGGCAAAAATATTTGCAGGTCTCGGTCACGGAGTTTGCGATGTTGATACGGGTAAAATAATGCCTCTGTCAGACGGTGAAGCGGTGAAAGCCAGGGTGAACGGCTTTTATAAAAGCTCAGCAGGTCATCCGGGCGAACTGTGCGGCGTTTTTTCGTCAGTCACTTTGGGTAAGCTTCTCTATAACGGAGAAAGCGGAGTTTACGGCGAAATAAATCAGCCGTCAAATGCAAAGCTTGTGCCTGTTGCACTTGAAAATGAAGTGAGCACGGGCAAGGCGCAGATGATTGCAACGATTGATGAAAGAGGACCTCAATATTATGATATCGAGATAACAAAGCTGTATTCGTCGGAAGGGTATGCAACGAGAAATATGATTATAAAGGTCACAGACCCTGAGCTTCTTGAAAAAACGGGAGGCATTTTGCAAGGGTTCAGCGGCAGTCCCATTATTCAGAATTCAATGCTTGTCGGTGCCGTGACACATGTTTTTATCAATGATACTGTTCAGGGCTACGGAATATTTGCTCAGACAATGCTGAAAACCGCAGACGGTCTGAGAGATAAAAAGGCGGATAAGGCTGCATAATGTCGGAAAAATGCCGATGCGGTCGGATGTTGCGCGGAAAATATTCCAAAAATTGACAGTTAATTATTGACAAAATTAACAATTTATGGTAATATCTTCGTGAAGTTAATCAAGCGGAGGTAAAATTATGAGAAAATTGTTGAAAGTGATGTTAACGGAAGACGGCGGCGAAACCTTGCATGAGCTTGCGGGAATTCTGCGCTCAAAGAATTGCGAGGTGTCAACCGTCGGAAAAGACGGAACATTGGTGGTTGAAAAACTGCAGCAGGGAGAAATTCCCGATGTTATTCTGATGGACGGATTTATGCCCAGGCTCGATGCGCTCGGAGTTCTCAGAGAGCTGGACTCGATGAGACTCGAGAAACGCCCGATGGTGATGGTGCTTTCAAGCACGGATAATCAGCGATTTGAAAGCGAAGTGCTTGCCGGCGGAGCGGATTATTATTTTCTCAAGCCGTATAATCCTGTTATGCTTGCGGAGAGAATAGTTCAGTTTGCGAGCATTCACAATTCATCGTCGGTCAAAAACGGAGTTAAGGACCTTGATGTTGTTGTTTCGCAGATAATGCATCAGATTGGAGTGCCTGCCCATATCAGAGGCTATCAGTATCTCAGAGAAGCAATAATTCTTTCGGTTAAGGACAGCGAAATGATAAGCTCGGTTACCAAAATTCTTTATCCTACGGTTGCCAAAACTTTCAAAACAACTCCGTCAAGAGTTGAAAGAGCAATCAGACACGCAATCGAGGTTGCGTGGGACAGAGGCGATGTTGATGTTCTCAGCTCATATTTCGGTTATACAATCCAGAATGAGAGAGGCAAACCCACAAACAGCGAGTTTATAGCAATGATAAGCGATAATCTCAAGCTTCAAATGAAAACGGTATAAAACAAAAGGCGGCAGAGAGCATTGCTCTCTGCCCCTGAGTTTGTTATTTATGCCACTTTAAGAATTGAAAGAATAAGACCTGTGAGAACGGGGGAAAGGTCAAATGCAGCTGCGGGAACTTTGAAGAAGCTGTCGTCAACGTCAAATGAGATGTCATCAAAGTATGTGTACTGAACAGAGAGTGTCTGTGAGTTTGTAACCTTGAGGAACTTAAGAGTTTCACCCTCAAAATAGAACCTTGTTGTAACAAATTCTCTGTCGTTGTATTCTTCAACGTAATACTTTTTGCCGTCAACGGTTTCTTCGTAGCTGTCGATATACTGGATAAATGCCTGGGTAAGGTTTGCGCCCTCTTTAACGAGAGTCCACACGTCGGTGCCCTTAAGGGGATTCTCTTCAAGCTTTACAAAGAAGAACGGAAGAGTGGGGGAATAAGCATAAATTCCGTCATCGGAAACAATAACCTTTACCTTGAGGAAGCCTGCGCTGTATTCATAGGCGAGAGAGTTTCCTTTAACTGCGATGGTGTTTGTGATTGTTGCGGGAATAAAGCCGAAAAGCATTGTCTGACCCGAGCGGAGAGTTACCGAAAGCTCGGTTGCTGTTTCAATTTTGTCGAGAAGTGCGTCTGCTTTGGGTGTGCTGGCTGCAAAAGCGTTTACCGAAAAAACGGAGCCAAGCATTATAACTGCAACAAGAATTGCGCTTAATATTCTTTTCATTGGAAAAACCTCCTTTTTTTACATTATACCATATTTTTATACGATTTTCAACACTTAAAAATCAAGCAGGGTTGTAATCACGGAATTTGAAACAAGAAATCCGTTGACGGTCAGAGATACCGAGTTGTTATCAACATTAACAAGTCCGTGCTTTTCCAAGGTCTTTGCATTTCCGATAAGTGTTTCGGGTACGGAGTGACCGAAACGGTTTGCGAATTTTTCGAAAACAAGCCCTTCGGAAAGCCGCAGAGCAAGCATAATGTATTCCTCTTCATCTCCGCCCTCGCCGTCGTCGATGGGCGAAATGCCATTTATAAAATTTTCAATATTTCTTTCGTAAAAGAACCGTTTTCCGTCAACAAAGGAATGAGCCGAAGCACCCAGACCGAGATATTCCTCGCAATGCCAGTATTTGAGGTTGTGTCTGCTTTCGTAGCCGTCAAGCGAAAAATTGGAAATTTCATACTGACTGTATCCGTATTCCGCAAGCTGAGAGACCGTCTGCAGATAAAAATCGCAGGTTTTGTCCTCATCGGGGAGAGAAAGCAGATTTTTTCTTGCATAAAAAGGGGTGCCTTCTTCAATTTTCAGCATATATGCGCTGATATGCTTTGCGCCGCTGTTTTGACAAAAATCAATTGACCTTTTAAGGCTTTCTTCGGTCTGGTCGGGGATACCGAGCATAAGGTCAAGAGAAATGTTGTCAATCCCCGCTTTTTTTATTCTTTCAATCGAGGTTTCAACCTCTTTTGTACCGCCGCGTCTTCCGAGCGATTTTCGCTCGCTGTCATTTGCGCTTTGCAGTCCCATTGAAATACGGTTTATTCCGCTTTTTGCGATTTTTCCAAAATCAAAAACTGAATTTTCTCTGCCTGTGTCGGACGGATTGCATTCAAGAGTTGATTCGCAGTCTGCCGTGCGTTTTATGTGCGACATTATTTTTGCAATGTTATCTGCACCGATTTGCGACGGTGTACCGCCGCCGAAATAAACCGTATCAAAGATGCGGTCCGTTTTGTCGATTTCACGGCACAGAGCATCAACATAGCGTCTTATGATATCGCCCGAGGGGGTGAGTGAATAAAAATCGCAGTACGGGCATTTACCGTTGCAGAACGGAATGTGAAGATATAATCCTATGGGTTTCATAATATCACCTGCAAAAAATGGCGGCACACAGCCGCCACTTTCTTGTCTTTTAGTCTTAATCGTTGTCATCCAGCTTAAGAACAGCCATAAATGCTTCCTGAGGCACTTCAACAGTACCGAAGTGACGCATTCTCTTCTTGCCTTCCTTCTGCTTTTCAAGGAGCTTTTTCTTTCTTGTGATGTCACCGCCGTAGCACTTTGCAAGAACGTCCTTGCGCATTGCCTTGACAGTTTCTCTCGCAATGATTTTGCCGCCGATTCCAATCTGAATGGGGATTTCAAACATCTGTCTGGGAATGTGCTCCTTGAGTCTTTCGGCAATCTTTCTAGCCTTGCCGTAAGCCTTTTCAGAATGGATTATGAACGAAAGTGCATCAACGATGTCGCCGTTGAGCAAGACATCAAGCTTCACAAGATTTGACTTTCTGTAATCGGAGATTTCATAGTCAAATGAAGCATAGCCTCTTGTTCTTGATTTGAGCGAGTCAAAGAAATCGTAGATGATTTCGTTGAGGGGAAGCTCATAATGAATATCAACTCTTTCGGGAGTGATATAATCCATATTTTTGAAAATGCCGCGTCTGTCCTGACAAAGGTCCATAATTGTGCCGACATATTCTGTCGGTGCGTAGATGTGCGCATTTGTGAACGGCTCTTCGCAGGAAGCGATTGTTGCGGGGTCGGGATAGTGAGTGGGATTGTCAATCTCAATCATCGAACCGTCGGTAAGATTGATTTTATAAATAACGCTCGGAATTGTTGTAACAAGGTCGAGGTCGTATTCTCTTTCAAGTCTTTCCTGAATGATTTCAAGGTGAAGCAGACCGAGGAAACCGCAACGGAATCCGAAACCGAGTGCGCCCGAGGTTTCGGGTTCAAAGGTGAGCGCAGCGTCATTGAGCTGAAGCTTTTCAAGTGCATCGCGGAGATTTTCGTAGTCTGCGCCGTCAGCGGGATAAACACCGCAGTATACCATCGGGTTAACCTTTCTGTAACCGGGCAGAGGCTCGGATGCGGGATTTTCAACAGTTGTTACCGTGTCACCGACTCTTGCGTCGCCGACAGTTTTGATTGAAGCGGTGATATAACCAACCTCGCCTGCGGTAAGCTCGCTGCAGGGCTCGGGTTCGGTTGCTCTCATATAGCCTGTTTCAACAACGGTGAACTGTGCGCCGGTTGCCATCATTCGAAGTGTGTCGCCGGGTTTGATTTTACCTTCTTTTACTCTTACGTAAACAATAACACCCTTGTAGCTGTCATAAACGGAGTCGAAGATAAGTGCACGGCATGGGAGATTATCCTCTGCTTTGGGTGCGGGGATTTTTGCAACAATCTGCTCAAGCACCTGCTCAACATTGAGGCCCGTTTTTGCCGAAACACGGGGTGCGTCGGAGCAGTCAAGACCGATAACATCTTCAACCTCAGCCGAAACTCTGTCGGGGTCTGCCGAGGGAAGGTCGATTTTGTTGATAACGGGAACAAGTTCAAGGTCGTGGTCAAGAGCAAGGTAGGTGTTTGCAAGTGTCTGCGCTTCAACGCCCTGAGAAGCATCAACGATGAGGATTGCGCCCTCGCAGGCTGCGAGTGAACGTGAAACCTCATAGTTAAAGTCAACGTGACCCGGGGTGTCGATGAGGTTAAGCACGTAATTATTGCCGTCCTGCGCTTTGTAGTCGAGCTTGACTGCGTGCGCCTTGATTGTGATGCCTCTTTCTCTTTCAAGGTCCATTTTGTCAAGCAACTGCGCAGTCATATCTCTGAGAGCAACGGATTCTGTCTTTTCAAGCAGACGGTCTGCAAGAGTGGACTTTCCGTGGTCGATATGAGCTATTATACAAAAATTTCTGATGTTTTCTTTTGATATTGCCATAGGTACTCCTAAAAGTTGAATTAAATATTTGCAAGTTCTTCAAGCTTGCGGTCAACAGCGCTTTTGCCGATCCACATATCTTCCCATTTGTGGCCTGCAATTTCTTCAAGACGCTTTTTGTCGCTGCCCGAAATCTGGCAGGTGCCTGTTTCGTGTTTTTCTTTGATAACAGCCTGAATGATTTCGTGGTCACGCTTCTTCATTTTGAAAGTGAAGAGAAGAACAAGTGAAAGGATTGCGAAAATTGTGGGAAGCCAGCTTACAATGAGTCTGATACCGAATTCAGCAGTGTTTGTAAGAGAAGCGTAATCGGGGTTTGTTGTGTCGTATCCGAAGAAATACATTGAGTATCCGAGAATACCCGTAACAAAGCTGTTGATGGTTTTTCTGACGAATGAATAGAATGTTGTGATAACGCCCTCACGTCTTCTGCCGGTGATAAGCTCGTCAACGTCGGTAACGTCGGGCTGAATGTTGTTGATAACAAAACCGGGACCCGAGAATCCGAAATTATAAAGAATAGTTGAAATATAAATGATGAAAACGGGTGTTGCGGGAGTTACAAAGCCGTTGATGAGAAGACCCGCAATCATAAGGGGAGCCATAATGAAGCCGCAGGTACGCTTATCCATATAACGTACAAGGAAATAGTTGAACGGACCGCCTGCGATTTCAGCGGCACCGCCAACGGTGTTGAGAACGCTGAAGTGACTGTATTTGTCTGCGATGCTTCGGATAAAGAACTGGTCGGAATAGCTGTAGAAGCTCTTTGAGAAGCCGTAGAACATATTGATGAGGAAATACTGTCTGAATGCCTTGTTTTTGAAAACCTGAATGTATTCTCTGAAGAAATAAGCGAAATCAATGGGCGGATTTTTGAGGTCAAGCGAGCTTTTTTCTTTTGTTGTAAAGAAAGTAACAAGCGGAGACCAGCAGAAATAGATAACAAAGATAATGCCGCACATCAGATATTTGCCTCTGTCATCAGGTGTGGGGTTGTTCATATTTGTTCCGCCGAGAACAACGCTCATAAAGATGAAAGAGGGGAACATTCCGAACATATTGAATATGTATTCGATGATTTTGTACTGTGTTCTTTCAAAGTACCTCGGCGCAACCGCAGGAAGCATTGCAACGTGCGGAATATTTATCATAGTATAGCCTGTGCTGTAAATGAGCGAAGCCATAAGATAATAAATAAACAGAGCGGTCATATTGCCCGTTGCTGAAATGCCGAATGAATACCATTTCATAAAATAACCGATGAGAAGAATGGGCAGACCTGCGATAATCCATACTCTGTGCTTACCGAAACGGGATTTTGTTCTGTCTGTGATAAAGCCCATTGAAAGGTCTGTTATCGCATCGATAACACCGCCTATGGTGCTTATTGTTCCCGTTAATCTGGTGTCCATACCTTCAACAAAGTTAAGGAACTGCTGATGATACATATTCAGAGGCTGTGTGACGCCGCCTGTTGTTATGCAGGCTGTGTTATAGCCGATAATGGGTCTTATATATTCCCATGTATTGCCTTCGATACCGACAGCATCCTTGATTTTATTACCGATACCCAAGAAAATCCTCCTCTTTTTATTTATAATAAATAATATAATACCAAAATAAAAGCATAAGGTCAAGATGTTTTGTTGACGGGGTCAAAATAATGTGATATCATAGCGGCAAGGAGGCGGAAATATGGTTATTTTTGTCGCGATGCTTGTGATTTTATGCCTTTGGGGAATAAAAATCAACTTCAAAAACGGCTTTGAAGATTATATGTCCCCGCAAAAAACAGGCTCGGTAAAAGGTATATTTGTTGTTATCGTTCTTTTGTCACATATGAGGCAGTATGTAACGGTTGATAATTCGTGGTGGAACAAGCCGTTCAATGATTTTATGGGACCCATAGGTCAGCTGATGGTTGTTGCGTTTCTTTTTTATTCGGGCTACGGCATTGCGCTGGGACTTAAGAGTAAAGACGGATATGCAAAGACGTTGCCTACCAAAAGGGCGCTTAAGGTGCTTATACATTTTGATGTTGCGGTTCTGATTTTTTATATAACGGGTCTCGCGCTCGGCAAGGATTACACCGTGAAAAAACTTCTGCTTTCACTTGTCGGTCTCGACGGAGTCGGAAACAGTATATGGTTTATATTTGATATAATCATTCTTTATCTTCTTACGTTTGCCGTGTTCATTTTTGCAAAGAAGAAAATGGTTATCGGAACAGCGGTGATGACTGTTGTTTCTTTTGCAGCGGTTCTTCTTATCAAAGAATTCAAGGGTAACGAATATTGGTGGTGGGATACAGTTATGTGTTATCCCCTCGGAATGTGGTTTGCGCTTGCAAAACCGTATTTTGACAAAAACATTCTTCCGAGTTTTTGGAAATGGATTCTCACAACAGCCGTTTCTGTCGGTGCATTCGTATTTCTTAAAGAAATGTTTGTGCAAAACGGATATGAAAGATGGTTCTTTGTCGGTTATGCACTTGTTTTTGCGATTATAACCGTGCTTGTATCAATGAGAATAAGCATCAACAACAAGGTTCTGCAGTGGTTCGGAAAAAGAGTTTTCGGAATATATATTCTTCAGAGAATCCCGATGATGATTCTTTCTTATTTCGGGGCAAACAGGAATCCCGTGCTTTTTGCAGCGGTCAGCTTTGCGCTGACAATCGTCCTTGCGGAAGTTTTTGAAAGGGCAATGGATAAGCTTGATGTGTTACTTCATTTAAGCAAAAAACCGATTGCAAATAAAACGAAAATATTGCAAAGATAATTTGATTATGAGATTTCATAATGCTGTGTGCGGGCAGATGATATCTGCCCCTACAGCATAAATCTATATAAAATGCGTAGGGCGGGATGCCTTCATCCCGCCGAAGAATTGAGCAAAAACAGACGGCGGCTTGTGGGCAAGCCGCCCTACACAATATCTGATACAATCATAGAAATCGCAGAATTATTAACTGAAATGCAAAAGCAGCCGAGAGGCTGCTTTTTGTTTAGTGAATAGAGTTTAAATGATTTTATTTGCCGATTGAACAATAATTCTGCTTAAGCCAAACAAAGTTTTAAAAAGTGAAATCAATATCTGCCAAAAACCTGCTTTTGATTTTATTGTTTGAGAATCGGATATTTCGTTTCCGCATGTGTCCAAAATAGGATTACCGTTTTTGTCAACAACAACTGCGGTAATTGTTGTTGAACCGTTATCGATAGATAAAATTGCACAGGTTAATGTATCGTCTGATTTTCCGTATTCAAAAGCACCTTCGGTTCCATTATAATACCACGCAACAAATGCACCTTCGGGCATGTTTGTTGTTTCGGCGGTAAGATGCAATATATCGCCGTATTTAATGGTAGTTGTTTCAGGGTTGTTTTTGATTTTGATTGTTGGCGTTACCGCTTCAATAACGGGTATCTTTTCCCAAACGGCATAGAGAGTTGTATTTGCGGAAAGTGTTATCTTATCGCCTGCGGTGTATCCTGCCGATGTGGCGGAACTGCTAGTTGACCAGCCGAGGAAAGTGTAGCCCGACTTTGTGGGCTTGATTGAAGAGATAGTGTAGCTTGTTGAACCGCTTTGATTAGACGGGGGATTTGAGCCGCCGTTAGCATTGTAAGTGAGGGTGTAAGTTTTTTCTTTTACGGTAAACTGAACCCAGTTACCGGTTGTTTCTCCGTAGCTGTTGATAGCGACAACTGAAAAGTTATATGTTCCGGCTTCTAATGTTAGTTTTTTAGAACGGGAATTATCAATTTCACCAATAACTCTCTCATCGCCTCTGAAACCTGAAACCCAATAATTTGTAACGTTTGGAACTGCAGTCCATGTTAAAGTTACACTTTCGCCTTCAATAACTGAGGTGCTGCTTATTGAAACGGTTGGAGCAGCCGGCTTAGAGCCTGTAGGATTCTTTTCCCAAACAGCATAAAGAGTTGCATTTGAAGAAAGAGTTATTTTGTTGCCTGCAATGTAGCTAGCAGATGTGGCTGAGCTGTTTGTTGACCAACCAAGGAAAGTGTAGCCTGATTTTGTGGGTTTGGTGGAAGGGATAGTGTAGCTTGTTGAACCGCTTTGAGGTGACGGGGGATTTGAGCCGCCGTTAGCGTTATAAGTGAGGGTGTAGGTGTTTTTCTTCCACTGTGCATAAAGCGTTATTGAGCAATCTCCGTTTTTGATGTTTGAAGTTAAATTTGTAGGCACTAAATCGGTGTTGTTTTGATCAAATATTGTACCTCCTGAACTTGAAGTTCCCCAGCCTGCGAAGCTGTATCCGCTTCTTGACAATCCAAATGTAGAGGGGTTTATCAAACCGTTTGATTTAGCGGAATTATAAGTCCAACTTTGATAATATTTTGTTGAATCTGACTTTTTGTAGATTATATCTGAACTTAACTTATATTCATCAGATGAAATTGAACCGCCGTTTGCATTGTAATACACTTTTAATGTGTTTTTACGATAAACAGCGTAGAGTGTTGTGTTTGCGGAAAGAGTTATTTTGTCACCTGAGGTGTAGCTTGCTGATGTAGCGGAACTACTTGTTGACCATCCAAGGAAGGTGTATCCGGTTTGTGGTGTGGGTTGGGTTGAGGTAATGGTATAACTGGAAGCTCCTGTTTGACTTGCAGGCACAGTTAAACCGCCGTTAGCGTTGTAGGTAAGGGTATATTCGTTAGCGTATACCCATGTGTAACCGCCGCTTTTAGATATTTTTGTTCCGGAATAAAGAAAAAAGGCTTCGTGAGGGTATTTAACATTGGATTGACTGCGAATAAATGACCAGATGCTTTGCGATGAACTGGAACGTTTAGAGTATGCACCTTTTGCAACTTCAAGATGTATATGTATTCCGGCACTGGTGCCTGCATTTCCTTCTTGATAAATAACATCACCTTGATTGAATGTTTTCCCAACGCTGATATTGGAAATGTCATTATCGTGAGAAAGCATGAAAGTCATGTAGTTATATGTACCGTCTGCAAAATAAACTTTATTCAGGCTCTCAAAGGCAACGGTGTTTCCTTGAGAAGTATCTTTAACAACTACTTTACAATCGACAGGTGCATATGCATTTCCTTTTCCTGAAACATTATCAATAATATCAATAGGTTTTCGATACGGATAGGATTCTTTATATGCGTGAGATGAAACATTGCAAGATACATAAAGGGTGTTTTTGAATAAAAACATTGCTTTTTGTGAATTTGCAGCACTTGAACTGATTGGACAAACAGAAAGCACAAAATATAATGCTAAAAAAACAGATAGAATTTTTTTCATTTTAATAAACCTCCTATAATATTCAATAATAAAAATTTAAAGCTCAACAAACATTTTAACCTATTTCAGGTTAAAAGTCAATAATCTGTTTCAGGTTAACTATAATAGTATCGGTGATATTATGTATAAAAGATTGCGTGACCTGAGGGAAGACAGAGACTTGAATCAGACACAGTTGGCGAAAATTATCGGTATGTCACAAACAGGTTATTCAAAATATGAAACAGGCAAAAATGATATACCTACAGAGATTTTGATTAAACTTGCTGATTTTTATAATGTATCGATTGATTACATTCTGAACAGAACAAACAATAAGGAAATGAATAAATAATTTTCACAACATAACGTAGGGCGGGGGCTTGCTCCCGCCTTCTTATTTTTTATATTCAAAGTGTTTACAGGGAAATAATCACATTTTAACAAAGTGTTTACAATTAAATTATTGACAAATGCGGATAAATTGGTTATAGTAATAACCGTAGTTAGCACTCGAAGGTTTTGAGTGCTAAAATTAGCACTCGAGCAGAAAGGCAGGTGTGAAAGGTGTCCGAACTCAGCGAAAGAAAAAAGCAGATACTTGCCGCGGTTGTTGAGCAATATATAAAAACAGGCGAACCTGTCGGCTCGAAGGAGCTTATCGCTTTAACGGGTATGTCGGTTTCTTCGGCAACGGTGCGAAATGAGATGAGCGAGCTTTCCGCCCTCGGTTACCTTGAACAGCCGCACACCTCGGCTGGCAGAGTGCCGTCCCAGACGGGATACAGATATTATGTTGACAACCTTATGAAGCCCCGCGAAATCGATGACCTCAACAGACGGCTGATTGATGCGGGAGTTTCAACCGCAGTCGGTGACCCCGAAAAGATAATCGTCAGGGCAGGCGAGCTTCTTGCGGATTTGACTAAATGTGCCTGTGTGTCAAGCACACCCGGAGGCGATACGGTTACGATTTCGAAAATCGAGCTTGTTCCCGTCGGAATTCATTCGGCAATGCTTGTTCTTCTGACATCAAACGGAATTCTCAAAAGCAGACTTTGCAGACTCGACTGCGAGCTTAATGCAAAAATCTGTCAGGAATTCTATAATATAGTACAGACTTATATAATCGGCAAGCCTGCAGCAGATATAAATGTTGTTTCAATGCAGACCGTTGCGGCTTCGGTTGACGGCGATGCGTTTGCAATGCTTCCGCTTATGGCGGCGGTCTGTGAGCTTGCAAAGAGCACGGCGGATTCAAAAATAATGCTTGGCGGAAGTTCAAATCTTTTTGCTCATAAGGGCTACGGAAGCGATGCCATAGAGCTTCTCGATTTCCTTAACAGAAAAGAACCGATTACAGAGGTTATGAATGCCGCAAAAGACCCGCTGAATGTTAAAATCGGCAAAGAAAACATCTACAGACAGCTTGAAAATTCAAGCGTTATTGTTGCAAAATACTCCGTTCACGGCAATGATTCGGGAACGATAGGAATTATCGGACCGACCAGAATGGATTATGAAAATATAATTCCGAGTATAAAGTATCTCACAAGCCTTGTAGGCAGACTGATAACTCAGGCTCTTGAAGAATAGAAAGGAAGTCAGGATGAAAAAGAACAAAGAAGAAACACCCGTAACCGAAGAGGTTAAGGAAGAAACGGCAGTTGAAACAAAAGAAGAACAGCTGCAGAAAGCACTCGATGAAAAAAATGACCAGTTTTTAAGACTTTGCGCTGAATACGATAATTTCCGTAAGCGCTCGCTCAAAGAAAAGCAGGATATATATTCATCGTCAAAGGCTGATGTCTATAAAGAACTGCTTCCCGTTCTTGACAACTTCGACAGAGCGGCAAACAATGCGGATGCAAACCTTGAGGATTACAAAAAGGGAATTGAGCTTATTTTCAATCAGTTCAAGGAAATCCTCACCAAAAACGGAGTTGAAAGCTTCGGTGAAATCGGAGAAGAATTTGACCCCAATATTCACAATGCGGTAATGAGTGTTCAGGATGATACACTCGGTGAAAACGTTATCGCAGATGTATTTTCAAAAGGCTATAAGCTTGGCGACAGAGTAATCAGAGAAGCAGTCGTCAAGGTTGCAAATTCATAAATAATTTTCTTTAAATATTAGGAGGAAACACACAATGGCAAAGATTATCGGTATCGACCTTGGTACAACAAACTCATGCGTAGCAGTTATCGAAGGCGGCGAGCCCGTCGTTATTGCTAACGCAGAAGGCGCAAGAACAACTCCCTCTGTTGTTGCTTTCGGCAAAACAGGTGAGAGAATGGTTGGTCAGGTTGCAAAGAGACAGGCAATCACAAACCCCGACAAGACTGTTGCTTCAATCAAGAGACAGATGGGTACAGATTATAAGGTAGCAATCGACGATAAGAAGTACACACCGCAGGAAATTTCAGCTATGATTCTTCAGAAGCTTAAGGCTGACGCAGAAGCATATCTCGGTGACACCGTAACAGAAGCTGTTATTACCGTTCCTGCATATTTCACAGACTCACAGAGACAGGCAACAAAGGACGCAGGCAGAATCGCAGGTCTTGAAGTTAAGAGAATCATCAACGAACCTACAGGAGCTGCTCTTGCTTACGGCATTGACAAGGAAACAGACCAGAAAGTTATGGTTTACGACCTTGGCGGCGGTACATTCGACGTTTCAATCATCGAAATGGGCGACGGTGTTCAGGAAGTTCTTGCAACTGCAGGTAACAACCGTCTCGGCGGTGACGATTTTGACCAGAGAGTTATTGATTGGCTTGCAGACGGCTTCAAGGCAGAGCAGGGCATCGACCTTCGCGGCGACAAGATGGCAATGCAGAGACTTAAGGAAGCAGCAGAAAAGGCAAAGATTGAGCTTTCAGGCGTTACAACCTCAAACATCAGCCTTCCCTTCATCACAGCTGATGCAACAGGTCCCAAGCACCTTGAAATGACACTTACAAGAGCAAAGTTCAATGAACTCACAAACGACCTCGTTGAAGCAACAATGGCTCCCGTTCGTCAGGCAATGAGCGACTCGGGTCTCAAGACAAGCGAAATCGACAAGGTTCTTATGGTTGGCGGTTCATCAAGAATTCCCGCTGTTCAGGAAGCAATCAAGAAGTTTATGGGCGTTGAACCCTTCAAGGGCATCAATCCCGACGAATGCGTTGCAATGGGTGCTGCTCTTCAGGCAGGTGTTCTCGGCGGCGACGTAAAGGGACTCCTTCTTCTTGACGTTACTCCGCTTTCACTCGGTATCGAAACAATGGGCGGTATCAACACAAAGATTATCGACAGAAACACAACAATCCCCGTAAAGAAGAGCCAGATTTTCTCAACTGCTGCTGACAATCAGCCCTCTGTTGAGGTTCACGTTCTTCAGGGTGAAAGAGAATTCGCAAGAGATAACAAGACACTCGGTGTGTTCCATCTTGACGGAATTCTTCCCGCAAGAAGAGGTGTTCCTCAGATTGAAGTAACATTTGATATTGACGCAAACGGCATTGTTCACGTTTCGGCAAAGGATCTCGGCACACAGAAAGAGCAGTCAATTTCAATCACATCATCAACCAATATGTCCAAGGAAGACATCGAAAAGGCTGTTGAAGAGGCAGAACGTTTTGCTCAGGAAGATAAGCAGCGCCGTGAGGATGTTGACACACGCAATGCTGCAGACCAGATGGTTTACCAGTGCGAGAAGCTTCTCAGCGAAGAGGGAGACAAGTTCAGCGACGACGAAAAGGCAGCTATCAACGAGAAAGTTGATGCTCTCAAGGAAGCACTCAAGGGCGAGGATATGAACCTCATCAAGTCAAAGCAGGAAGAGCTTACACAGAAGTTCTATGAGGTTTCCGAGAAGCTTTACAAGGCTGCTCAGGAAGCTGCACAGGCTCAGGGCGGCGATGCTGCAGGTGCACAGGGCTATACAGAAGCTAACTACACCGATGTTGACGACAATCAGTAATCATATAAAGGAGTATTCCCGTGGCAGATAAGCGAGATTATTATGAGGTCCTCGGCATCCAGAAGGGTGCGGGGGACGACGAAATCAAAAAAGCATACAGAAAAAAAGCCAAGCAGTATCATCCCGACCTGAATCCCGATAATGCTGAGGCTGAGGCAAAGTTCAAGGAAGTCAACGAAGCCTATGAAGTTCTTTCCGATGCCGATAAAAAAGCGCGCTACGACCAGTTCGGTCACGCAGGTGTTGACCCGAACTACGGCGCAGGTGCAGGCGGCTACGGCGGCGGTTTCGGTGGCGGCGGATTTGATTTTGACCTCGGAGACATTTTCGGTTCATTCTTCGGCGGTGGTTTTGGTGGCGGCAGACAGTCAAACCCCAACGGTCCCAGAAGAGGCGAGGATATTCAGACAAGAGTCACCATTTCCTTTGAGGATGCGGCGAAGGGCTGTAAGCGCACGGTTGAGGTTAACCGTGTTGACACCTGCTCGGAGTGCCACGGCTCCGGTGCAAAGTCAGGCTCTTCCCCCAAAACCTGTTCGGATTGCGGCGGCAGAGGCTATGTCAATGTTCAGCAGAGAACGGCATTCGGTGTTATTTCAACGCAGAAATCCTGTCCGAAATGTCAGGGCAAGGGTACTGTGATTGAAAATCCCTGCCAGAAGTGCAGAGGCACGGGCAGAGTTTCAAACCGTTCAACCGTAGATGTGAACATACCCGCAGGTATCGATGACAGACAGGTGTTCAATATCAGCGGCGCAGGTAATGCGGGTGTAAACGGCGGTCCCAAGGGCGATCTTAAGGTTGCTGTTTTTGTCAGACCCCATCCGCATTTTGAACGTGACGGCTATAATGTGTGGCTTGAGCAGCATATCAGCTTCACTCAGGCGGCATTGGGCGACAATCTCAGAATTCCCACTCTTGACGGTGATGTTAAATTTGATATTCCCGCAGGCACTCAGTCGGGCGCCGTGTTCAGCCTTAAGGGCAAGGGAATACAGATTCTCAACGGCAGAGGCAGAGGCGACCAGCTTGTGCGCATTATTGTTGACACTCCGAAAAATCTCAATCAGAAGCAGAGAGATTTGCTTGTTGAGCTTGAAAAGGAGCTTGGAGTCAAGAGAGGCGCGCCCGTTGGTTCAGGTCAGAAAAAGACCAGCTTTTTTGATAAATTTAAAAATGATTGACAGAAAGCCGTGCTGCTTGTTTGCGGCACGGCTTTTCGGGAGTAGAATATGAAAGTAAATGCTATTGTTTTTGACCTCGACGGTACTTTGATTGATACCCTTGAGGATTTGATGGACAGCGTGAATTTTGCGCTTGAAAAATATGATTTTCCCAAGAGAAATCTTGATGAAATCCGTTCATTTGTCGGTAACGGAGTAAAAAGACTTGTTTATCTGAGCGTTCCCGAGGGAACAAGCGATGAGATAAGCGAAGATTGTCTTGCAATCTTCAAGGAGCATTATAAGGGCAATTCGCGCAACAAAACCGCACCCTATGACGGTATTTGCGATTTGCTTGCAAAGGTCAAGGAAAAGGGCTATAAAACAGCTGTTGTTACAAATAAAATTCAGGATGCTGCGATTGAAATTATCCGCAGCTTCTTCGGGGATAAAATCGATGTTATTATCGGTCAGATTGACGGCGTTGCGCAGAAACCCGAACCCGACGGCGTATGGCTTGCACTTGAAAAGCTTGGCGAAGCAAAGGAAAATGCGGTTTACGTCGGCGATTCCGAGGTTGACTGTATGACGGCGCACAATGCGGGTCTGCCCTGTGTGGGTGTAACCTGGGGATTCCGTGATCGCAGTGTGCTTGAAGAACACAAGGCGGAATTTATCATTGATAAACCCGAGATGCTTTTTGGCTGTATCGAATGATTTGTCGCTTATTGTCTTGACAAAGAGTGAGATATATTATATAATAAACTGTCAATAGAATATGTCCTTATTAAGAGCGGCTGAGGGACAGGCCCCGTGAAGCCCGGCAACCTGTGTTATGCAAGGTGCTAAATCCTGCGGCGAAAGCCGGAAAATAAGGTGTTTTCGCCCGCTGAAGACTCCTTCAAGCGGGTTATTTTTTAGGACTGAATTATTGATAATTCAAAACAAAGAGGTAAAAGATATGGCAAACTATTTGTTCACTTCGGAATCCGTAACAGGCGGACATCCCGACAAAATCTGCGACCAGATTTCGGACGCAGTGCTTGATGCGATTATGGCAAAAGACCCCATGGGCAGAGTTGCATGCGAAACCTGCTGCACAACAGGTATGGTTCTCGTTATGGGTGAAATCACAACAACCGCAGAGCTTGACATTCCCAAAATCGTAAGGGAAGTTGTAAACGATATCGGTTATAATAATGCTGAGTACGGCTTTGACTGCAACACCTGCGCTGTTATGACTGCTCTCGATAAGCAGTCGGGAGACATCGCAATGGGCGTTGACAAACTTGGTGCGGGCGATCAGGGTATGATGTTCGGCTTTGCTTGCGACGAAACGCCCGAGCTTATGCCGCTCCCCATTTCACTTGCTCATAAGCTTTGCGCAAAGCTTACAGAAGTTCGCAAAGACGGCACTCTCGGCTATCTCCGTCCCGACGGTAAGAGCCAGGTAACTGTTGAATACGACGAGAATCACAGACCCGTAAGAATCGACACCGTTGTTATTTCTTCACAGCATTCTGCTGATGTTACTCTTGAGCAGATAAGAGCAGACATCATCGAAAAGGTTATCAAAACAACTCTTCCCGCAGATATGCTTGATGAAAACACAAAGTATCACATCAACCCCACAGGCAGATTCGTAACAGGCGGCCCTCAGGGTGACAGCGGTCTGACTGGCAGAAAGATTATCGTTGATACATACGCCGGATATGCACGTCACGGCGGCGGCGCATGCAGCGGCAAAGGCCCCACAAAGGTTGACCGTTCAGCTGCATATGCTGCACGTTATGTTGCAAAGAACATTGTTGCGGCAGGTCTTGCATCAAAGTGTGAGGTTGAGCTTGCTTATGCAATCGGTGTTGAACACCCCGTTTCTGTTTTTGTTGATACATTCGGCACAGGCAAAATCGCAGATACCGACATTTCTGCAATTGTCAACGATTTGTTCGACCTGAGTCCCGCAGGTATCATCAAGACTCTTGACCTGAGAAGACCTATCTACAGACAGGTTGCGGCTCTCGGTCATATCGGCAGAACAGACATCGACCTTCCCTGGGAAAAGACAGACAGAGTTGAGGACATTAAAAAAGCGGCAAAAATCTGAGTTAAAGGTGGATTTTTATGAAGCTTTCGCTTGTTGTTCCGTGCTATAACGAAGAAAAGAACGTTTCGTTGTTTTATGATGCGGTCAGAAAAGATTTTGCATCGGTTGATTTCGATTATGAAATAGTTTTTGTTAATGACGGAAGCAAGGACGCAACCTTCAAGGAGCTTCAGAAGCTCTGCGACGGTGACATTCCCGTAAAAATAGTTAATTTTTCAAGAAATTTCGGCAAAGAATCGGCAATGTATGCGGGTCTTAAAGAAACAGAGGGCGATTATGTAACGATAATCGATGCTGACCTTCAACAGAGACCTTCAATTGCGCTTGATATGGTTAAAATGCTCGACAGCGAGCCTGAATATGATTGCATAGCGGCTTATCAGGAAGAAAGAAAAGAAAGCAAGCTTCTCGTTTTCTTCAAGAACAGCTTCTATAAGCTTATCAATAAGTTTGCGGATACGGAATTTGTTCAGGGCGCAAGCGATTTCAGAACCTTCAGAAGACCTATGGTTGAAGCCGTGCTTTCAATGGATGAATATTTCCGATTTTCAAAGGGACTTTTCTCCTGGGTCGGATTCAACACCAAATTCATTCCCTATGAGGTTGAAGAAAGAGCAACAGGCACATCTTCGTGGTCATTCACAAAACTTTTCAAATATGCGCTTGAAGGGATTTTCGCATTCACAACTGCACCGCTCAGAATGGCAACGGTTGTCGGACTTCTGACATCGCTTTTATCAATGTTATATCTTGTCGTTGTTGTTGTTCAGAAGCTTTTCTTCGGCATTGCGGTTGCGGGCTATGCAACTATTGTTGCGCTCATTCTTCTGCTCGGAGGAATTCAGCTTCTCGCTCTGGGTATAATCGGCGAATATATAGCAAGAACTTACATTCAGACCAAAAACCGCCCGATTTACATTGCGAAGAATGTTATCAAAAACCATAAATACGATAAATAAAAACAGAGGATGTTCACTTTTTGGTGAACATCCTCTTGATTTTTATTTAATTGCTTCATAAACCCTTGCGCAGCAATTGTTGTCTCTGTAAAGGAAGAAATCCTTCATTTTTGAGGCATAGGGTTCTTTTGCTTCAAAGTTGTTTCGGACATATTCCTCAAGAAAATCCAGAAGCTCATCGGCATTCTGAGCGAACGGACCGAATCCATTTTCAAGCGGCAGGTCAAGCTTTCTGTAGTTGTGGGAAACGCCTGCTCTGAACTGCTCATAGTCGGGCACGAAATAGATTGCGGGACAATTCATATAAACCGAATCGAAAACGATTGAAGAATAGTCCGTTATCATAAGACGGTATTCATCCGTGTTTGTGTCAAAACTGTCCGTGCAGATTCTTTCGTTCTTTATGTCAAGAAGTCCGTTGTAGCATTTGAAAATCGGATGATTTCTGAAATCAAGATAAAGGTCATTTTCTTCAAGAAGCATATGAAGTCTTTCGGAATTGAGGAAACCGCTGACCTCTTTGAAGAAATCCGAAGCAAGAAAAGCATCGGGCATTTCTTCTCTCTCGTTGTTGACAAGCGGACCGATGAGGTTGCTTCTCCAGGAGGGAGAGAAAACAATTCTGTTTTTCTTATTGCCGCCGATTTCCATTGCGTCGTATCTGGGCATACAAGCCTTTATCAGGTCTTTGTCATCATAGCCGTAATTGTTTGTAAAGTTCTCGATTTCAAAATTGCTCGAAACAACAACCTTATCAATGACACAGCGTTCTTTTGCATACATATTTTTGAGCGATGCGTGAAGAATTCCGTGCTGAAGATAGATGATTTCGTGTCTTGTCAGGTCGGTATACCATCTGTATGCCGCCGCACCGAAAGGACAGATGTTTGAAAGGTTTGAGAAAGAAGTTATCAGCTTTTCGCTTGAGAAATAAAGCATTCTGTGTTTGACAGAGCCGAATTTAACAACGTACTCTCTCTCTTCGGGAGTGAATTTTTCTTCAAGGGTGTCCCAATCACAGGCATTCAGAATATAATACCTTTTCACACCGTCGTTGGTTTTTATGTCGTGCTTAAACTGGTCATAGGCATTGTCAAAAACACCGTAGCGGTCAAGGTAAATCCATTCTCTTGCATTGCTTTTTCTTGCAAAAAGGCCAATCCAGCGGTTGATAAGAATTCTGGGATTTACTTTGAGATAGTAGAAGAAATGATAAATAAGCACTCGGAGTGCAAGATTGAGTCCGAAAACGGTTTTGTTTTTGGTTACGGTGAAAACGCCTCTTTTTTCCCGCAGACATTTTCCGTCCGAGAAAAATGCTTTCAGTCTCTTATCGTGCGAAAACGGCACTGCCGCACCGTAGTAATAATAGATTTTATATGTTTTGCCGTTGATAACCGCTTCAATCTCAAACTTTTCCGTTTCTTCAAGATTGATTTCAAGCTTGAATCGCCAGAAAACAGCGGTTTCGATGCCTGCGTGGTATTTTTCGCATTCTGAATGGCTGAGGTTCAGTCTTTCCCGCTTGCCGTTTCTGACAAGATAAAGTTCAGGCTCGTCGCAATACATAAAGACGGGGGATTTGAGGAAAGCATCGGCTTTCAGTATGCCGTGCGTGATTTTCAGTCTGTTGACAACAGCGGTTATCTTTTTTGCCTTGTAGATTTCTTCGCCGTTAAAAACAAGCGAAAGACCGTCGTCGTTGCAGTCAAGGGTGACATTTTTACTTTCTTTTAACTGAAGAAGATAATGCTTGTGGTATAAATCCATTGCGGGTCTGTTGATAATGACATCGTCATCGATTCTTCTGATGAGAGACACGATTCTTTCAACAGCCTTGTCGAATTCATTTTTTTCATAATGATAGGGGAGAAGCACATCGGAAACGCTTTTCCACGAAACGTCGTGAAGATAGAATGCCTGAAGATATTTCGGAACTTCATTTTCGGGGTAAAGATTGAAAAAGCTTTCCCACATTTCCATTGTGTCTTCAAAGATATAATATGCCTTGCTTATTGAGCCTGTGGCGCCGCCTGGTCTGCGCAGATACCAGTATTCGGGCTCGCTGCAATAACCGATTGTCAGCTTGTCCTTAAGTGTTGTAAAAATATATTTCTGGTCTTCGTGGAAACGAAGCTTTGTATCAAAGAAAAGATTGTTGCCCTTTCCTCTGTTTTTAACGCAGATATTCATTGTTGACTGCGCAATGTAGCAGTTGTCACCCTCGTTGAGATTATAAATTCCCGATTCCTTGAGAATTCTGTATCTGTAATGCATCGGAAGTTTCTTTCCGTCTCTGTGAGGAATGATTTTATATGTGACAAGGTCGGTTTCCTCATAGTGCTTCTCAAAGAAATCATAAAGGGTCCTGAGCGTATCCGAAGAAAGGGTGTCATCCGCATCAAGGAAAACAAAATATTTTCCGTTTGCTTCTTCAATGCCTCTGTTTCTCGCAGAGGAAACACCGCCGTTTTCTTTGTCAACAAAAACGATGTTGTCATGTTTTTTTGCAAGCTCTGCACAGATTTTACCGCTGTCATCCTTTGAACCGTCGTTGACGAAAATTATTTCAAAATCTTCGGTTTTCATCGTTTGTTTAAGGAGACTCTGCGTGCATTCTTCGAGATATTCCGCACAGTTATAAACGGGTATGATAACGGATACTTTGTATCTGAAATTCATCATTTTATGCAATTCCTTTACAAAAATCTTGGAATTTATCCTGAATTATATATTACAATAACGCACACGAAAAATCAATAGCCGTGTTTTTTCTTTGCAGGAATGTTCATTATCGCTGAAAGAAGCTTTGTGAAAATGCTTGCAGAGAAAATCAGAGTGACGGCAAGCGAAATAGGGATTATCAGCCATTCTTCGCCCTTTCCGATAGTCTGTGCAACAAAATTCATATAGTCGGATTTTTCAAAAATGAAGAACAACGCGGTGTAGTGCAGGGCATAAACCGAAAGCGTTCTCTGACCGAGTTTTGCACAAAGACCAAGCGGTGTTTTTGACGGCGTGATAACAATAACCGCAAAACCGATAAGTGCTGAAACCGCATAATAAGCAAGCCTTAGGAGAAATCCCCATCTGCCGACTTTACCCAAATGGTGATACACACTTCTTCCCGTTGTCAGGGCACGGAAAGAATAAATATCTTCACTCGTGATTATTACAATTGCAATGAAAATTGCAATAACTGCCGCGGCGGCAATTTTAAGCTTTTTGTCGGAACAGATTTTTTCGAGCTTTGCTCTGTCGGAGCAATAACCGAGATAAAAGAACGGATAGAAAACAATTATGCGTGAAAGGGCGAGAAAATCGTTTATATTTGCATCGTATCCCGCAAAACAAGCCAGAACAATGCTGAAAATCAGAATGTATTTCGGTGAAAAATTTTTAACGGCAACGGTAATGAGGTTGAACGCAAAAAGAGCGAGCATAAACCACGGTGAACCGCTTTCCGTAAACAGACTTAATCCCGGGAATTTCATTTCAGGGAATCTGTATGCAAACGGAAGCAGTTTCAATGCGAAATACAAAACAAGATAACCCGCCATTTTGTCAAATCTTTTTTCGTTAACCGTTTTCTTTGAAAAGAGACCCGAAACAAAGATGAAAACGGGCATATGAACGGTATAGATAATCAAAAAGAGAATTTTCATCGCCTGAGATTCAGCTGTGTAAAAATCTGCGGCGTGACCGAGAACTACCAGAAATATCATAAAGAATTTCAGTATGTCCCATTTCTGAATTCTTTCGGGTTTTACGATAGAATTAGAGTTGTTCATTTTTTATCCTCCAAAAACAAACGGAAAATATATGAATCAATTAATTTTATAATAATTTTCTTTAAAAATCAACCGCTTTTATTTTTGGCATAAACTTGATTGACAATATCCGAAATCAGTAGTATTATATATATTTGGTAAAAGTAATCTTTCTTCAACGGAGGGAATTTTATGAACAGATACGAAAGTGCAAAAGAACTTTATGCTTCAATCGGTATCGATACCGAGGAAGCGATAAAAAAGCTTTCCGATATCACGATTTCAGTTCATTGCTGGCAGGGTGATGACGTCGGCGGATTTGACAGCGACGACGCACTCTCGGGCGGCATTCAGACAACGGGTAATTATCCCGGAAAAGCACGCACTCCCGACGAGCTTATGGCGGATATCGACAAGGCTTTCAGCCTCATTCCCGGTAAGAAAAAGCTCAATCTTCACGCTTGCTATGCAATTTTTGACGGCAACAGAGCAGACAGAGATGCTCTTAAACCCGAACATTTCAAAAAATGGGTTGATTTTGCAAAAGAAAGAAATATGGGTATTGATTTCAATCCCACATTCTTCTCTCATCCCATGGTAAAAGACGGACTTACTCTTTCCTCGCCCGATGAAGAGGTACGCAGCTTCTGGGTTGAGCACGGCAAAAGATGTATTGAGCTTTCCGATTATTTTGCAAAGGAAACGGGTGTTCCTTGCGTTATGAACATCTGGATTCCCGACGGCTACAAGGATATTCCCGCAGACCGTCTTTCACCCAGACTCCGTTTTAAAAAATCGCTCGATGAAATCCTTTCCGTACCCTATGACAAGAGTATGGTTTACGTGACACTTGAATCAAAGGTTTTCGGCATCGGTCTTGAAAGCTACACGGTTGGCTCTGCTGAATTCTGCCTGAGCTATTCAACCAAGAACGGAATCGTTCCTCTTATGGATAACGGACATTATCATCCTACAGAGCTTGTTTCAGACAAAATTTCGTCACTTCTTGCATTCAACGAAAAGATTGCACTCCACGTTACAAGAGGTGTGCGTTGGGACAGCGACCACGTTGTTCTTCTTGACGATGAAACAAAAGAAATTGCAAAGGAAATCGTCAGAAACGATGCGCTCGACAGAGTGTTTATCGCAACGGACTATTTTGATGCATCAATCAACCGAATCAGCGCCTGGGTAACGGGTGTAAGAAGTGTTCAGAAAGCTCTTCTTTTCGCACTTCTTGAGCCTTCGGCAAAGATGAAAGAGCTTCAGGATAAAGCGGACTTCACATCTCTTATGGTTATGAGCGAGGACCTCAAAACAATGCCTGTGGGCGATGTGTGGAACGAATATCTTGCAAGACAGAATACAGAAATCAATTATATCAACATAATAAAAGAATATGAAGAAAAGGTATTGGTGAACAGAAAATGAAAAACATAATGGATGCACCCTTTGTAAAGGGAATGATGAAAACAACAGCAAATATGTACCGTATGGGCTGGGACGAAAGAAACGGCGGTAACATCAGCATGATGCTTGAAAACGATGAAGTTGCCGAATATCTTGATATCAATGCTCCCATCAGAACAATCGAAATGGGCTTTGATGCAAGCGTTCTTGTCGGCAAGATTTTCATTGTTACAGGCACAGGCAAATACTTCAAGAACATTGAAGATGACCCCGAAAACAATCTCGGTATCATCAAAATTGCCGAAAACGGAACAACAGCAGAGCTTCTCTGGGGCTACAGCGACGGCGGCAGACCCACAAGCGAGCTTCCCGCTCACCTTATGAGCCATATTTCAAGACTCAGCAAGAATCCCGAGAACAGAGTTATTATGCACTCTCACCCCACAAACACTCTTGCAATGACATACGTTCACGAGCTTTCGGAAAAGAAGTTCACACATTCTCTCTGGGAAATGTGCACTGAGTGCATGGTTGTTTTCCCCGACGGAATCGGCATTCTTCCCTGGATGGTATGCGGCACAAACGAAATCGGTATTGCAACCGCAGAGAAGATGAAGGAATTCAGACTCGTTGTATGGGGTCAGCACGGTATTTACGGCTGCGGCAAGGATCTTGACGAAGCTTTCGGTCTTATCGAAACAGTTGAAAAGGCAGCTCAGCTTTATATGATGACTGCTCATCTTCCCAGAGTAAACACAATCACAGACCCCGATCTTGTTGAAATCGCAAAGGCATTCAATCTTCTTGACGTATACAGAAGAGATTTCTTGAATCTTTAAAAAATTACCGCTGACAGTTTTAAGGCTGTCAGCGGTTTTTTTAATACTGTTCAATTGTTTTTTGAGCAAGCTCTTTCAGCTCGTCAATCACGCATTGCGGAGAAATTATTTTCATATCAGTTCCGAAATTCATTACCCAGGTAAGAAAAAGCGGGCTTACGGAAATCTTGACCGTAAAAGTGAAATGCTCATCATCTTCGGGTGTCATAATCGTTTCCTGACCGAAACGGTCAACAATTATGCCTGCAAGAGAATTCTTGCATCTTATGGTGACAAATTCATCTCTGCCGCCGTACATTCCGAAGGTTTTCTTTGAATAAAGAGCCATATCAAAATCCTTGAATTTCTCTGCGCCCTCTCTTTTTTCGGAAAGAACGGAAATGCTCAGCATTTTGTCAACTCTGTAATGCTTGATTTTTCCTGCTTCGGAATCATATGCTATCATATAATAATTCTCGTCATCCCAGGTCAGTGCCCACGGGCTTACCTCGTAGGTCTTTCCGTTATGGCGGAGAATTTTTTCTTTTTTTTCGTTCCAATCGAAATATTTGAAAGCGATGCGATTGTCACCGCTTATTGCATCGTGAATGTAATCAACGGTGTAATATATGCTTTCGTTCATTGTTTTTATTCTGTTTGCAACGAAAACCTGTCTGTGAAGCTGCTGAGCTTCGTGGGTGCTCGCAAAACCTTCGATTTTTCTGATAAGCTCTGCACTCTTTTTTCTTGTTATGAACTTTGAAGCCTGCACAGCGTCAACAAGAAGCTTGAGCTCGGGAAGTTCAAAATTGCGGCTTGCAATGTAATATCCGACTGTTTTACCCTGGCTTTTTTCAATGTCAACGCCGAAAACTCTCAATGACTCAAAATCGTCATAGAGACTCTTTCTTTCGGCGGAAACGCCGTATTCTCCGAGAGCTTCGATAATCTGAGCAAGGGTCATCGGATGCTCCTCATCGGTGCGCTCGGTCAGTATTTTCAGCAGATAGAGTATTTTCAGCTTCTGGTTTGAGGATTTCGCCACGGTTTTGCACCTGCCTTAGCTTGTTACTTTTTCTTTTTCTCCGACAAACAACGGATTTTCGGGCGAGCAGATATCAATCGCCTTGGGAAGCACGGATATATGAACATCGGCGTGGTCTCCGCCGTATTCACCGTCAAGGGTCCAGTTGCAAGGCTTATCGAATGTAAGCTTTGCTCTTGATGTTTTAAAATAGAGAAGAGAATCGCCGTCATAGTCTCTGCGCTTGATTTTTTCAATCATTGCAAAGGCATCAGTTGCTCTCTTGAGTCTTCTTACAAGAATAACCTCAAATACGCCGTCATCAAGTCTTACGTCATTTTCATCATATTTGAAAAGACCCGCAACAGAGGTTGAGTTTGAAATCGCACCGAAGAAGAAATCATCTTCAATCACTCCGCCGTCGTGCTCGATTTTAATGTGAATGGGTTTCACTTCTCTGAGAAGAGGTATCATCTGTCTGAAAATACCGTCAAGATAATATGCGGTTCTTCCGAACTTGTTCTTAAGTTTCTGCGATGTTGCGTAGGAAAGCTTTGCGGCGGGTCCGAAAGAAGCAACATATGAGAAGAATCTGTTGTTGAAAAGACCGATATCGTAGCCGTTTGTGTGACCGTCGATAATCATGTCCGTCGCCTTACCGATGTCACCGACAGGAATTCCTAGGGTTGAAGCAAGGTCATTTGTTGAACCTGCGGGAATGTAGCCTACGGGAACACGTCTGGGAAGCTGCATTATTCCGTTGATGGTTTCGTTGAGTGTACCGTCGCCGCCGCAGCAGACAACCATATCGTTATCGTCAATATGTTCCTTAACGATGTTTGTTGCGTCACCGGGACAGGTTGTTGTTTTTATGTCAAATTCGTAGTTTTCTTTTGAAAATCTGTCAACTATATCGAATGTACCGGCTCTGGATTTGTTTCTGCCCGCACAGGGGTTGACAATCAGTAATATATTTCTCTTTTTGCTCATAATTCACCTGCGTTTTTTTATTTTTAAAGCATTATACCATTTAAATGTGAACAAATCAATACGGATTATCCCTTGAATAACAAGTGAGGATATGATATTATTTTATATGATATCGAATTTGAGGTGAACTGTATGATTTTTGATATATTCAAGAGAAAAAAGGATAAAGGTACCGTTGCGCCGATTTTTTCGGAAGCCGAAAGGAAATGGAACAAAATGTGGAGTTTGTGGGCAAACGGTGAAATCGAATCTCCTTATAATGAGCTTATGAATTATCATGGCGAAGTTATCAATGGCGGACACTATCAGTATTTTCTCAACACGGAGAATAACGGAGATTTAAGCGGTGAACTTGAAATTCTTTGCGGTTTTCTTCCCGATGTTATGAAAAACAATATCAAAGCCGCATTTGATGCGTATTCGGAACTGGAACAGGATAAAAACATCGAAGCCAATGAAGAAATAATCAAAAAATGTGATAATGTTTTCGGCGATAACGAAGAAGTTATAAATAAAATTCTGAAAGAATTCTGTGAAAACATCAAATTATAAATTTAAATCCCCGTCTGCATAAGACGGGGATTTGTTGTGTGTTTTATTCTGTTTCGGTTTTTGCCGATGGTGTTATTGTTCCGTCATCAAGGATTGTGACACCCTGAGGTTCATAGCTTTCAACTCTGTCAAACAGCGCTCTTGCATCTTCGCCTGTGAGCAGTCTTGTTTCGCAATTCTGCTGTTTCAAGGGAAGAATAGAAATTTCGGAATTCATCTGTTTGTCAAGTTCTATAGTGATAACGCAGGAGTCAAGATTCTTGCTGTTGAACCAGAAGTTACCAACGCTGTATACTATCGGTTTGTTGTTGTAGAATTCCATACCCTGCAGACAGTGAGTGTGACCGCCGATGACGGCATCAACGCCTGCATCAATGTATTTTCTCGCCATTTCTTTTTGGGGAGTTTCAAGCTTTGTGCTGTTTTCCGTGCCCCAATGAACGTATGCAATAAGATAATCGCACTGACCTTTTGCAAGCTCAACCGCTTTAAGGAAGTTTTCGCTGTTGTAGGTACCCATAACACCCGCTTTGTTGTAATCCGCAACGGGAGTGAACGGAACTTTTTCAGCTCTGCTTGCGGCGATTATTCCGACTTTGATACCGTTGATTATGAAATAATGTCCTTCTGCAGCTTCGCCGATATTCATTCCTGCGCCGACGTAAGGGATTCCCGCTTCGTCAAGCACTGCCATTGTGTCGGTAAATCCGACTTCGCCGTAGTCATAGACATGGTTATTTGCAAGAGAAACAATGTCTGCGCCCATATCCTTGAGAAGATTTACCGTGTCGGGGGATGCCTGGAATGTCCAGGTTTTGCCCTGAAGGGGAGCACCCCTTTTGCCGTAGGTGAACTCGTTGTTAATCAGGAAAACGTCGCTTGTGCGTAAATAGTTGATAACCTCGGCGTCAATGCAGTTGAGCACACCGCCCTTGATGCTTGCGTGATACATCGGGTTGAAATCGGGGTCAAAAAGAATATCTCCGACAAAAGAGAGGGTGAAGCTTTCTTTTCCGTTCTCACCGAAAAACGAGATGTTTTCCGCATCGATGTTTCCGCTGAGCAAATCCCTCATAACATTGTAGCTGAAGCCTGCGGTTTCAAGCCATAAATCATCTGAGTAGTCTCCGTTTTCGATTTTTTCAATCAAAATCTGTGTTTTTTCTTTGCCAAGCATACTTTCAAGGAAAGCGCCCGTCATATTGCATCTTGCGGCAACCGCAACCGTGTAAGCGGCTTTAGCGTAATCGTAAGGCGGTTCTTTGAGTCCCGTGAATGCGTTCAGAGCTTTTTCGTCGCTGATTCTGCAACCGCTGAATGCGAATATTATCAATATCGCCGTAAATGCGGCAATAATTCTTTTCATTTTAATCCAACAACTCCCGTAATCTGATAATATCGGTCAATTCCGATGTGACCGCTTTCATGTATTCAAGGATTTTTTTGTCTCTTATGAGGTAACGTGCCGCTTTCTTGACGTTCTTTATGAAAGAGGGGTCAAGAGGTTTTTCGCTTCTTGCAAGCGGACACATTGTTGCTCTCGGGTCAAAAACAACTTTTATTCTTATATTGCCGTCCTCTTCAAAAACAAGGGGGAAAAGCGGAAAAATTCTGCAGGCAAGCGGTCTTTCTCTTCTTTCGCACTCACCTTTGCAGATAACCATCGGATAACCGTAGTTACCTTCGGTTTCGCAGACCTCAAAACCGTCTTTGTCTGCGAACAATTCTTCCTCGTACGGGTAAAGCCACATACCTTTACAGTCGCCTCTGCAACACAGTCCGTCACACAGTCTGCCGCAGTTGTAGAAACCGAGCGGAGTTTCATGATATAAAAGGGAATAAGCCTCTTTAAGAGCTTTATTTTCAGGTGTTTTCATAGTTGTTCCTCTGATATGTTTTATTTGTGTAACTTGTAAAGTTGAATAGCTTTACAGGTCGTTTTCGCTTTGATGTTGTCTTTTAAGTTTTTTAACTACACTTAATGGGTGATTTTTCAGCATATATCAATAATAACCATATTCGGAGAAAATATCAAGTTTTTTTTGAAATCACTTTATTTCCGACATATTATATGGTATAGTAATTATATTGTTGAATGTGAGGTAAATAATAAAATGAAAAGACAAAGCGGCATCCTTATGCATATTTCTTCGCTTTACGGCGATTATTCCATAGGCAGTTTCGGCAAAAACGCCATTGAATTTATTGATTATATAAAAGAACTCGGTTTTTCCGTCTGGCAGGTGCTTCCTTTTACGGTTACCGACGAATATAATTCTCCCTACAAGTCGTTTTCGGCTTTTGGCGGCAATCCTTATTTTATTGACCCCGAAATACTTTTTGAAAAAGGATATATTTCCTCATCAGACCTTGAAAGCTGCAAGCAGGAAACCCCTTATTCATCCGAATATAAAAGGCTTGCAAAAGAGAGAATGTCACTTCTGAGAAAAGCATATCTTAACTGCAACGAAAAAGAAAAAATCGAAGATTTTATTGCAAACCATACGAGAATTGAGTCTTTCTGCCGTTTTATGACTTTGCGTGAGCAGAACGGACAGAAACCGTGGCAGGAATGGGAGATAAATGAAATAACGGATTTCGAAACACTCGGAATGTGGCAGTTCATTCAGTATGAATTCTTTACTCAATGGGCGAAAATCAAGGAATATGCAAACTCAAAGGGAGTGAGCATTATCGGCGACATTCCCATTTATGTTTCCGATGACAGCTGCGATGTGTGGGAAAACAAATCTTTGTTCCAACTTAACGAAAAAGGCTATTCCACAAGGGTTTCGGGTGTTCCGCCCGATTATTTTGCCGAGGACGGTCAGCTTTGGGGTAACCCGCTTTATGATTGGGATGAGCTTGAAAAAGACGGTTTCGGCTGGTGGAAAGAAAGAATGGACCACGCGCTTGAAATGTTTGACGGCGTGAGAATCGACCATTTCAGGGCGGTTGAAGCCTATTGGTCGGTTGGTGCGGACGAAAAAACAGCGAGAAACGGTGTCTGGATAAAAGGTCCCGGAATGAAGCTTGTTGATGCAATAAAAAAAGGTCACGAAGACAAGATGATTATTGCCGAGGATCTTGGCGACATCACGGACGAGGTGCGTGCGCTTGTTGAAGAAAGCGGATTCCCGGGAATGAGAGTTTTTCAGTTCGGTTTCATTGACGGTGACGACAGCATCCATATGCCCCATAATTACATAAGAAATTCGGTTGCCTATTCGGGTACACACGATAATAATACTTTGTTCGGATATCTTTGGGAAAGCGGCGACGAAGTGAGAAACAGAACGCTTGAATACTGCGGATTTGCGGGCGGAGACTGGGGCGGTGCGTGTCCCGTGCTTCTTCGCAGCGTTTTTGCAAGTGTCAGCGACCTTGCGATTATTCCGATTCAGGATTTGCTGATGTACGGTTCTGACACAAGAATAAACACTCCCGGTGTTGCCGACGGAAATTGGAGCTACAGAGTTACAAAAGACCAGCTTATGAATGCTGACAGAGAATTTTTTAAATCACTCAACAGAATTTACAAGAGATAAGGAAACGGTATGAACAGATTTTTTGAAATAAGCGACAAGATAAAAAAAGCCTCCGATGAGGCACTTATCAAAGCAAAGGCAAAATTTGCCGAAATTGAGGATATAACGGAATATAATCAGCAGAAGGTGCTGGCTTCATTCATAAGAAACTGCGTAAGCGAAGCCGATTTTTCGGGCACAACGGGTTACGGTTACGGTGACAGAGGCAGAGAAAAGCTTGACCGCATTTATGCTGAGGCTTTCGGTGCAGAGGATGCGATTGTGCGCCACAGTTTTACCTGCGGCACCCACACTCTTGCGGTTGCTCTTTTCGGTGTGCTTCGTCCGGGCGACACAATGCTCTGCGTTACGGGAACACCTTATGACACAATCCACAGCGTTATCGGACTCAGCGGAGAGGGGATGGGCTCGCTCAAGGATTTCGGCGTTGATTATGCACAGGTCGATCTTGATAAAAATGGCAGACCCGACCTTGATGCGATTGCCGAAGCATGCAAATCAAATCCCAAAATGGCATATATCCAGCGTTCAAGAGGGTATAGTCTCAGACCCACTCTTTCAGTTGCCGAAATCGGCGAAATCGTAAAGGCTGTCAAGTCCGTAAGTCCCGGAACAATTGTTATGGTTGATAACTGTTACGGCGAATTTGTTGAAAAAACAGAGCCTGTTGAGGTCGGTGCAGACCTTATGGCGGGTTCACTTATAAAGAATGCGGGCGGTGCAATTGCAAGAACGGGCGGCTACATTGCGGGTAAAGCAGAGCTTGTTGAAATGTGTGCTTACCGTGCAACAACACCGGGTCTGGGCAAAGAGGTCGGATGTTCGCTTGATGAAAACAGAAATATGTTTATGGGTATTTTTAATGCACCCCACGTTGTCGGTGAAGCGCTGAAAACCGCTGTTTATACTGCCGCAATGTTTGAAAATTTCGGATTTTCCGTCACACCGTCAAGCGATGAAACGCGTCACGATATAATTCAGGCTCTCTGCCTTGAAAAACCCGAAAGACTGATTGCTTTCTGCCGAGGAATTCAGTCGGGAGCGCCTGTTGACTCTCATCTTACACCCGAACCGTGGGATATGCCTGGTTATGACAGTCAGGTTATTATGGCGGCGGGCGCATTTATAATGGGCTCGTCAATCGAGCTTTCCGCCGATGCACCTTTGCGTGAGCCTTTTGCCGTGTGGCTTCAGGGCGGAATCAATTTCCATTCTGCCAAAACAGCGGTTATGCTTGCGGCGCAGAAGCTTGAAAAGGACGGTTTGCTTTAATGGAGTATAACGGAATAACAAGAGATTCTCTCTTTATGCTTGCGGATAACAGATTCAGAAATTCAAAGGCATACTATGAAGAACACAAGGAGCAGATAAAAGCTGGAGTTACCGTACCGATGAGGCAGATTGCGGGAATTATCGGAGAAGAGCTTCTCTCTCTTGACCCCTTGCTCAACACAATTCCGACGAGAATGGTTTCGCGTGTGCGACGTGACACCCGATACACCAAGGATAAAAGTCTTTACCGCGAGAATATGTGGATAATGTTTATGAGACCCAAACACGAATGGGTGGGATATCCCTGTTTCTGGTTTGAGGTCACTCCGACAAATTATTCAATGGGTATCGGTTTTTACGGTGACGAAGCGGGTCTGCTTGCAACATACAGAAAGAATCTGCGTGAAAGACCCGACGAATTCAGAAAAGCAGCCGAAAAATGTGTAAAAAGCGGCTCGGTTTTCTTTAACAGACAGTATAAAAGACCTTTCGCAGATTGTCCCGACGGTCTCGAGGAATACTATAATGCAAAGGATGTCGGCTTCATTTCTTTTTCGGACAGACTTGAAGACCTTGAAAGTGAAAAAATCATTGAGATAATCAGAGAGAAATTCAAAGCATACACACCGATGTATGAATTCTTGCTTTCCGTATCCGACGAATATTTTTCAAAGGAGAAATAAAAATGGATTACTCACGATTCAGAAGCGGCAGTGACATCAGAGGCTATGCGCTCGGAGACGAATCAGATCCGCTTTATATGAGCGATGAAATGGTTATGCGTTCGGCGTGTGCTTTTGCGAAGTGGCTGAAAAAGAAAACAGGCAAGGAAAAGCTTGATGTTTCCGTCGGTCACGACAGCCGTCTTTCGGCTGAAAGAATCAAAAAAGCTGTAATAACCGCGCTCACGTCAGACGGTGTGAATGTTGCGGACTGCGGATTGAGTTCAACACCCGCAATGTTTATGACAACGGTTGATATGGGGTGTGACGGTGCGGTGCAGATTACCGCGAGCCATCATCCCAAAGACAGAAACGGACTCAAATTCTTTACCCGTGACGGCGGACTTGATTCCTGCGACATTGCGGATATTCTTGCAACGGCTTCCGAAATTGAGAATCCCGTCGGAAATTCACAGGCGGAATGCGTTGAATGTTCGTTTATGAAAAGATACGCGGAGATTCTGCGCGAAATGATAATAAACGGTGTTGATGACGGCGCTGACAGACTTCATCCGCTCAGAGGAATGAAGATTGTTGTTGATGCGGGAAACGGTGCGGGCGGATTCTATGCTTATGATGTGCTCAGACCGCTCGGCGCCGATATCGACGGCAGTATTTATCTTGAACCCGACGGCAATTTTCCAAATCACGCACCCAATCCCGAAAACGCAGAGGCGATGAAGTGCATTTCGAAAGCAACGGCGGAATCGGGCGCAGACTTCGGCGTTATTTTTGATACGGATGTTGACAGAGCTGCTTGTGTCGGCAAGGGCGGATTTGAAATCAACAGAAACCGACTTGTTGCGCTGGCTTCGAAAATTGCTCTTGATATGTGTCCCGGCGGAACGATAGTTACCGACAGCGTGACATCCGACGGACTTGCGGAATTCATCAAAGAAAACGGCGGCACACATCTCCGTTTCAAGAGAGGATACCGCAACGTTATCAATAAACAGATTGAGCTTGAAAAAGGCGGAAAATCCTGTCCTCTTGCAATGGAAACCTCGGGACATGCCGCGTTTGCGGAAAACTATTTTCTTGACGACGGAGCTTATCTGATAACAAAGCTTATTATTGAAGCAGCCGCACTTGCGAAAGAGGGTAAATCCCTTGATGACCTGATTGCAAATCTTCGTGAGCCGAAAGAAGAAAAAGAACTGCGTTTCAAAATTCTCTGCGACGATTTCAGAGCCGAGGGCGAAAAAATTATTTCGCTTTTTGAAAATGAGGCAGTTTCTCACGGCGGCTGGACGGCGTGTGCCGATAACCACGAGGGAATAAGAATAAATGCAGATAAAGATTGCGGAAACGGATGGTTTCTGCTCCGTCTGAGTGTTCACGACCCGATAATCGTTCTCAATGCCGAAAGCGATGAGGACGGCGGCATCATAAAGATGCTCAGAGAAGTTTATGAAGTTATAAAAAGTGCTGAAAACATTGATATCATTGATATTTCAGCACTTGAAAATAATATATAAAGGAGAAAAACAAAAAATGATGGCTTTTATCGACAAAATCATAGCGGTTTTCTTTTCAATCCTGACCGCCGTTATATCCCTGTTTTACACACCGACAACAGTTCCTGTTGTTAATCCCGAAACACTTCCCGAGCCTGCAATGACGCAGAAAATCACCGTTATGTCTTTCAATGTTTATATCGGCGGCGCGGGAGAGCTTTCTGCGGAAAACAGAACCGATGAGGTTGTTTCAAAAATCCGCAGTCATTCACCCGATTCCTTCGGTCTTCAGGAAGCAAATGAAGGATGGATGGAGAGACTTCCCGAAATTCTCAAGAATGAATATGCATACGTCGGTGTCGGCAGAGACAGAGACCTCGGCGGCGAAGCAAGCCCTGTTTTCTATAAAAAGGACAAGTATGAAGTTGTTGAATATGACACATTCTGGCTTTCAAAAACTCCCGAAAAGCCCTCAAGGGGATGGGATGCAATGATGAACAGAATCTGCACCTATGCCGTTCTCAAGGACAAAGAAACAGGCTTTACATATGCTCATTTCAATGCTCATTTTGACCATATGGGAGTTGTTGCGAGAAATGAATCTGTTGCTGTTATTGCAAGCAAAATCAAGGAAATCGCTCCCGATATGCCTGTTATTCTCAGCGGTGACCTGAACGACGGTGAAGACACGGATATGTACGCACGCGTTCTTGAAAGCGGTCTGAAAGACACAAGAGCGATTGCCGAAAATTCGGGAACGGACACTACGTTCCACGCTTACGCGGGTTCGGAAAGAACTCTTGACTATATCTTTGCAAACGCTTTCTGCACAAAGGTGGATACACACCTTGTTGATAATGAAATGATAAACGGAATTTACGCATCCGACCATCATCCCGTAGTTGCAACACTTGAGCTTTTTAACTGAAAGGAGAAAAAATAAATGTATTTTAAAATTATGCAGGCAATAGTTGCCATGGTAACAGCCATTATTACCCTTTTTGCACCCCAGACACCGTCGCAGGGAATTGAACCTGAAACTCCGCCCGTCAATGTCAATCCCAATCCCATTTCGGAATCCGCTGCGACTCAGGACGTAAAGATTATGTCCTATAATCTCAAAATCAGCGGCGACGGAATCAGAGCTGTTGAGAAAAGAGCTGTTCATATTCTCAACACGATGAATGAGAAAAAGCCTGATTCCATTGGTGTTCAGGAAGCCGATAAGAACTGGGTTGAAACTCTGGCTGAAGGACTTTCTGAGTATGCTCACATTGAAAAATACAGAGATGACGGTATAGCAGAAGGTGAATCAAGCGCAATTTTCTATCTTAAAGACAAATATAATCTTATCGATTCGGGTCATTTCTGGCTTTCGGAAACTCCCGATGAGCCTTCAATCGGCTGGGATGCCGCATGCCCCAGAATCTGTACCTACGCTGTTCTTGAAAACAAGGAGACAGGTTTTGTTTATGCTCATTTCAACGTTCATTTTGACCATGTAGGTCAAAAAGCGCAGGCAGAATCCGTTTCTCTTATCACTGCAAAAATTGCTTCTATCGCACCTGATATTCCCGTTGTTTTAACAGGTGACTTTAATGTTGCGGAAGGTTCGGACTGCTATAACGCTCTCGTTGAGTGCGGACTTAAAGACACAAAATTTCTTGCAAAGAAAGCTGATAATCATGCAACATATCACGGTTATCACGTTGTTTATCCGTCAACAAAGCCCATTGATTTCGTTTTTACCAACGCTTACGTGTCTTCAGTCAAGTCAAGCAGAATAGATTCAGGCTTCATTGATCACGTTCTCGCATCTGACCATTTTCCTCTTACCGTAGAAATGACACTTTTCAACGGGGGTACAAAATAATGTTCAGAATTCTTTCTTTCAATGTTCTTTGCGCAGGCAAGGAAAACAGATGGTGGGAAAACAGAGTTCCCCTCGTTTGCAGTATCATCAAGGAATATAAGCCGTCATCATTCGGCGTTCAGGAAGCACATTGGGAATGGATGAAGGCTCTTTGCGCAAATCTTCCCGAATATGATTATGTCGGTGTCGGCAGAGACGACGGTGACAAGGACGGCGAATTTTCAGCTGTTTTCTATCTTAAGGATGAATTTACCGCAAGTGAAAACGGCAACTTCTGGCTTTCGGAAACACCTGATAAGCCGTCACTCGGCTGGGATGCCGCTTGCATAAGAAACGCAACATACGTAAAGCTTACCCACAAGGAAAGCGGAAAAGAATATATCCATTTCAACACACATCTTGACCACGTCGGAATCAATGCACAGATTAACGGCGTTAAAATGATTCAGGAAAAGGCGGCATCATTCGGCGGACTTCCTGTTGTCTGCACAGGCGATTTCAATGTTTATCAGGATTCCGAATGCTATAACGTGATGGTCAGCGCAAATATGGGAGATTCCAGAAAAATGGCTCCCGATACTGATGATTGCTACACCTTCCACGGCTTCAGACCTGAAGAGATAAGAGAGAGAATTGACTTCGTTTTCGTTGACAAGGCAACCGTAAAGCCTTTGAGCTTCAAGGTTATCAACAAGCTTGTTGACGGCGAATTCTATTCTGACCACAACGCAGTTTACGCTGATATAGAACTGATATAAAATTCATCAAATCCTCCTTGCTGAATATACTTTCAGTAAAGGGGGATTTGTTTTGAATTGCTGTATTACGGAGCTTCGGTGTAAGGAAGTTATCGACAAGTCAAACGGATGCCGTCTCGGACTTGTGAGCGACATTGAGGTTGACCAATGCTGCGGCAGGGTTGCGGCTCTGATTATTTACGGCAGACCGAAATATTTCGGAATCTGCGGGAAAAGAGAGAGAATCCGCATCTGCTGGGAGGATATCGAGGTTATCGGCAACGATACCATTCTTGTGTGCCGATGCCAGAGAGACGATAATAACAGAAGAAGACAAAGAACATAGAAAAAGGGACTGTCTCACGAAGCGAAGAACAAAAGAAACAGAATATAAACAGAAAAGGCTTGCAGAGGAAGATTAACCTTTGCAAGCTTTTATATTATAGCGCAGCATTAGAAAATGATTGTTTTATGTTTCTTTTTAGCCGTATCTCCGTGAGGCAGCCCCCGATTTGCAGAAAAGGACGGAATCCGAGGATTCCGTCCTTTTGGTTATGTAAGATTATTTATCAATATTTGAAGTTCTTGTAGAGAACGTGAGTTGAGCCTGTTGCGTTACCGCCGCCTGCTGCTTCGATAACAACGTCGATGTCGAATTCAACAGTAAGAGTTACAAGATTACCTGTTGCGGAATCGATAACAGCAACAACCTTTGCATTTGAGTAGCTTTCCTCAATAACAGCGCTGCTGAGGATTTCACCGATTGCACTGTAGATAACGGGAGCAGTCTTGTGGTCGAAGTAGCTCTTGTCTGCATCGCCAACGCAGATACCGCACTTGTCAATGGGAGCTTTGGTCCATTTCTCTGATTTTGATGCCTTGCTGGTGCCGCCCTTAACGTTAAGTGTAATTGTGAACTTGCCGTTATCGTCGGTGCAGGTTGCCTTTGTTACATCAGCTGCTGAAAGAGTGCTCTTGCGGAGATAATGATGGGGAACGTCATCTGTCCAGTCGCCCTTAACAACATCCATAGTGTATCTGTTTTCAGCACCGATGCCCATGAATGAATAAATAAGGTTACCGAATGTTTTGAGAAGGAAACCTGCGTTAAGGGTTTCGTTGTCAGTGTAGCGTTCCTTGTTGAAGCCTACTCTTGCATCGTAAGCCTTGTTGATAGCTGTGTTGTAGTAAGCGATGATGTCAGCTGCTTCTGTGGGAGCAACAACAGTTGTTGCCTCTTCTGCTGCAGTTGTTGTTTCGCTGTCTGCTGCTGTTGTTTCTTCAACGTCTGCTGCTGTTGTTTCTTCTTTAGCTGCGAGAGTTGTTTCTTCAGCTACGGTTGTTTCTTCGGGAGCTGCTGTGGTTGTTTCTGTGTCTGTGTTTCCGCCGCAAGCTGCGAATGCGAAGAGCATTGAGCAAGCGAGGAGAAGTGCAAGAATTTTTTTCATTGGTTTTGTCTCCTTTTCATGATGATAATAATAATACCTTGCGGTATTGATTCCGATTAAACTGATTTGACAAAGCGCATAAATGCTTCGTTTCCGTCGGCGTTTCTTTTGAAAACGCCTGCGTGTTCAAGAACAGTTGAAAATACTTTTCCGACCTCTGCGTGAAGAATATCGGTAACGTTTTCTGCGTTGATTGCGGGATATTCTTCAATGATCTTTTCTGCCCATTCGGCATGGCTTGCGGTTTTCTCGTTTTCACGGAGGTTTTTGCCGCCGACAATTGCATTTGCAAGGTCCTCAAGCTCCTTTTTGAGTCTTGCGGGAAGAACTGCAAGGCCCATTACCTCAATAAGACCGATGTTTTCTTTCTTGATGTGGTGAAGCTCTGCGTGAGGATGATAAACACCGAGAGGGTGCTCGTCTGTTGTGATGTTGTTTCTCAGAACAAGGTCAAGCTCATAGTCGGTGCCCCTGCGTCTTGCGATGGGAGTTATCGTGTTGTGGGGAGTACCGTTTGTCTGAGCGAAAATGAAAGCACTTTCGTCTGTATAGGCTCTCCATTTTGTGAGAATTTTGTCGGCAAGCTCAACGATGCTTTCTTTGTTTGCGCCGGTGAGTCTGATTGTTGACATCGGCCATCTTACGATGCCTGCCTTGATGTCTTCGAAACCTTCAAATGAGATTTCTTTTTCAAGCGGCGCTCTTTCCATTGCGAATTCATATCTGCCGCCCTGAAAATGCTCGTGGCTGAGAATTGAACCGCCGACTATCGGCAAATCCGCATTTGAGCCTACGAAATAGTGGGGGAAGAGGGTGACAAATTCAAGAAGCTTTGAAAAAGCGGATTTGTCAATTTTCATCGGTGTATGTTCGCCGTTGAAAACAATGCAATGTTCGTTGTAATAAACATACGGTGAATACTGCATGAACCAACCCGAATTGTTTATTGTGATGGGAATGATTCTGTGATTCTGTCTTGCGGGGAAATCAACTCTTCCCGCATATCCTTCGCATTCTCTGCAAAGCTGACATTTTGGATAACCCGACTGCGGTGCATTCTTTGCCGCCGCAATGGCTTTGGGGTCTTTTTCGGGTTTCGAAAGATTGACCGTGATATCAATTGTACCGTATTCGCCGTCGTGCTGCCATTTAAGGTCTTTTGCGATTCTGTCACGGCGGATATAGTTGGTGTCACAGCTGAGCGCGTAATAATAATCTGTTGCCTTTTCGGGGGATTCTGTGTAAAGAGAGTTGAATTCTTTGATTACCTGCGACGGTCTGGGAGTGAGCGCGCCCATAAGTGCGGTGTCAAAAAGGTCTCTGTAGGTTATTGAATCTTCAATGATTCCGTTTTCTGCGGCATAATCGCAAAGTGCATCGAGAATTTCATTCACCTTGCCTTCTGCGGCATCAACCGAAGAATCATACGCATCTTTTTTGAGCAATGCAAGAACTGCATTTGTGCAGTAAACGGTGTCGCTTTCTTCGATAAGCTTATGCTCAACGGCATAGTTTATCAGTGCCTTGATATATGAATCTGTCATATTTAACCTCTGCTTTCGACAAATATATAGACATTATATACTTTTTGTATCATATGTGCAAGTGCTTAGTTAAATATTTTAATAAAATATGTTTATTTTTTATTATCCATATGATAATATGAAGCTGACAGGAGGGATAATATGAGTTTCGGCAATGCAGTTATATGTATACTTTTTTCAACTCTGGCAGTCAGCTATGGCTGGGGAATGAGAGGGTCGCTCATAGGCGGCGAAAAAGGTGCAATGCTTCCCGGCGCATTGATAGGTCTTATTCTCGGTTGGCTTTCGGGGCTGGGTTATCTCGGCACGGCTGCGGCGGGTCTTATGGGTATGACATTCGGCGGCACGGAAACCTACGGCGAAACAATCGGCTTTGTGCTTCACGGGGAAAATCCGAAAAAAGGATATACGGGATTGGCGCTTAAAGGAGCATTGTGGTTTTCGCTGTGCGGCGGTTTTATCGGAATTTCACTTTCGTACGGTGTTTATTCCGAGAGTGACATTTATGTTTTCTGCCTGCTGATTCCCTTGATGCAGATTATCGGTAGCCGTGTGTTCAACACACCGATTGACCCGAAAAACAATAAGTTTCCCAAATTCTATTTTTCGAAAACACGAAGAGAAGAGTGGGGCGGAAATGTTTTCACAATTATTGCAATGGCAATAATGGCAGTTTTGAAGAATGATTATTTAACCCTGATTCTTATGGCGGGCGGATTTGTTTTCGGCGCAATCGGCTGGCTTGTTGCAATGCGTGCGTATGTTATGGCGGTGAACCCGCTGAAAAACGGAAAATATCTTTTCGGCAAGCTTTATCATAAGGGTCTCATTGACGGCTGGAAGCTGATGGAATTCATTCTCGGTGCTTTCGGCGGATTCGGACTGTCGCTTGCATACTGTTTAGGTTACGGCTATATTGAGATTTATAATGACAGAGCTTCGCTTGATGGATTGGAATTTATTGATAATGAATACCTTTGGGACTGGATTCCCGTTTTCTGTATCGTTTGCCTTGTCGGTATAGTATCTGTCAATCTGATTTCATTTATATGCGACAAAAAAGGAAAAAAGCTCAATTCTCTTTGGGTGGACCGTGTTGAAAGGGTATACTATAATGTTATCCCGATGATGTTTGTGCTTGCTGACGATAATTATACCGCAAAATTTGCAACGGTGTTTATGCTTATCTTTGTTATAGTGAATAAGCTTGTGTTTGACCGATTTGAAAAGGTGAACTTTGTATCAATCCTGATTTTTGCGGCGGTTACTGTTTCTGCATATATACTTTGCGTAGAAAACTCTGTTTCTGCTTTCGGAATTGTTCTTGCGGGCACACTGCCTTACCTTGCGGGCGAAGCGGTATGGATAATGTCAAAGCAAGGCAGACGCGGAAAAACAATAAGGGAAGCGTTGACAAAAACTTCGCTTGCAACCGTTTATCCCTGTTTTGCGGTTATGAGTGTTGTCCTGATTGCTGTTTCATATAAAATTTTTGGTTTTTGATATTTACTTTTCTGTTATCATATGTTAAAATGTTAAAGTGTAAAAGCGATTTGACAGGCTTTTTTTGAAAGGAAAGTTTATTATGAGCGACAGAATTAAGGATAAGAACGTTGATTTTATGTTTGAGGCAGTTCTCAGCCTTCAGACAATGGAAGAATGCTATGCCTTTTTTGAGGATCTTTGCACAGTTCCCGAAATCAAAGCTATGTCACAGAGAATTGTTGTTGCAAAGATGCTCAGAGATAAAAAAGTTTATAGTGATATAGTTGCTGAAACGGGCGCAAGCACTGCAACAATCAGCCGTGTTAACCGCTCATTGCAGTATGGTTGCAACGGATACGAAGAGATTTTCAAGAGGATGGAAGAATAATGTCTTATGATGATTTCTCCCGTTTTTATGACCTTTTAACCGATAATGTTGAGTATGAGAAGCGTGCAGATTATTTTTGCAGGCTTCTTTCAATGTGCGGAATAACTGACGGAATTCTGCTCGACCTCGGCTGCGGCACGGGAAGTATGTCGCTTGCAATGGCAGAGAGAGGATTTGATGTTATCGGCATCGATTCAAGCGTCGGAATGCTTAATGCCGCACAGCAGAAAATGTTTGAAAGCGGAAAGCAGATGCTTTTGCTCAATCAGACAATGGAAGATCTTGATTTGTACGGCACAATTGACTGTGCAATCTGTGTGCTCGACGGAATAAACCACCTCTCTTGTGCAGATGCTGTGAAAGCGGCATTTTCAAAAGTGTCCCTGTTTATGAACAAGGGCGGAGCCTTTGCGTTTGACGTCAATACATTATATAAGCACAGGAATGTGCTGGCAGACAATGTTTTTGTCTATGAGCCAGACGGTGTTTACTGCGTATGGCAGAACAGTTTTGATGAGAGCGATTCAAGCGTTGAAATAACCCTCGATTTCTTTGAAGAAGAAGACGGCGTTTATTACAGAAGCGGTGAAAGCTTCGTCGAGAGAGCGTATGAGCTTTCCGAAATAAAGCTATGGCTTGAAGAGGCCGGCTTTGAGGTTGCAGGAATTTATGATGATTTGACTCTTGATGCAGTCAGAGATGACAGCGAAAGAGCAGTATTTTTAGCAAAGAAGAAGTGATATTATGAGTGAACTTGTAAGAATGATTTCCGTTGACGGAACTCTGACCGTTATGGCGATTGACTCAACGGATATAATAAACAGAATGGAGTGGATCCACAGAACATCGGCAGTAACATCAGCCGCATTGGGCAGACTCCTTACTGCGGCATCGATGATGGGTGCCGTGCTCAAGGGTAAGGATAACAGCATTACTCTGCGCCTTAACGGCGGCGGTCCCGCAGGCTCGCTGATTGCAGTTTCCGACAGCGAGGGCAATGTCAGAGGCTATGTTGCAAATCCGATTGTTGAAATTCCTCTTAATGATAAGGGTAAGCTTGACGTTGCGGGAGCTGTCGGAAAAGATGGCGGACTCATCGTTATGAAGGACCTCGGAATGAAAGAGCCTTATATCGGCCAGGTGCCCATCGTTTCGGGCGAAATTGCCGAAGATATAACAAACTATTTTGCAACAAGTGAGCAGACTCCGACTGTGTGCGCACTCGGAGTGCTTGTCAATCCCGACCTTACAATCAAGGCGGCGGGCGGTTTCATTATCCAGCTTCTTCCTACCGCAATGGATGACACAATTGACCTTGTTGAAGAATGCATCAAAGATATTCCGCCTGTAACAAAGATGCTTACCGACGGAATGACACCCGAAGAAATCTGCCGCAGCGTGCTGAACAAATTTGAGCTTGACATTCTTGATTCTTCAAATCCCGAATACAGATGTAATTGCTCAAGAGAAAGAGTAACGAAGGCACTTCTTACTATGGGTAAGGAAGAGCTTCTTGATATGGCAAATGACCCGAAAACAGTTGTTGACTGCCATTTCTGCGAGAAGAAATACAGATTCAATTCAGCTGAAATCAGGGCACTTGCAGAGAGCTGAAAACAGCCGCTTTTTCGCCCCGAAAACAGCCGGAAAAACTTTTTTGAAAATTTTTAAAAAAATTTCAAAAAAGGGGTTGACATTTCCGAAAAAGTGTTGTATTATACAGTACGTTGCTTGACCGAAGCAACGCCAACGTGGGAGCATAGCTCAGCTGGGAGAGCATCTGCCTTACAAGCAGAG
>JAZTZD010000076.1:0-76084 GCA_045637305.1 Acutalibacteraceae bacterium | reverse complement strand
GTGATTTGATGAAATGCGAAAGCTGCGGAAAACGTCTTAAAAAAAGCGATGAAGTCTGCCCTGAATGCGGAAGATATATTCCCCGTGAAAAGACACACATACGAGAAGCATCATCTGTCTCCGATGTGCAGAAATCCGTATTTAATGAAAATGAGGTTGTTTTCAGCGGCAACGTTCTCCTGCTCATATTCAAGCTGTGTGTGTCAGTTGCTCTTACAGGTATGGGAATTTACTCTCTTATAAACGGTCGCCGTTCCGAAGCCCGCGACATAATTTTCTTTTTTGCAAGCATCCTGATTCTTTTTGATTCGTTTATAACTTTTTTCAAAGAAAAAGGATGCATGCTGACATTTGAAAATGACCGAGTTTACGGAACCGTTCCGAGCACCCGAATAGGAAAAAAGGACATCAACATACGCTATGATGAGATTTTGAAAACAGAGCGTGTAATAGGCAACAAATATAATCCCGCCCATATTTCCGTTCTTCTCAAAACAGGCGACAACATAAAAATTCCATGCACGAGAAACTCAACCCTTGCAGATATTGAGGAGCTTTTTGAAATTCACCTTACAGAGCTTAAAATTGCAACAACAAACAAAACCGTAATTTATAACGGTGAAACCGTTGAAGGTGAACTGATAAACGGCAAGGAATACACCCTCGTTGAAATCAATGAAGACGGTATGTATGAAATTATTGACGAGTCGGGCGAAACAGGATTTTATTATCCCGAGTTTTTTGAATTAACCGATTCAAAACAACATTAACGGTAAGGGCGGATATCATCCGCCCGCCGTTTTTTATGGAATAAAACATTAACGCAAGGAGAAAAGTATGCAGAATTCATCACACGATTCAGAGAAAACCCTTGATTTTTTCTATCTGAAAGACGGTGTAAAATCTCAAGCCTTAACCGCCTGCGGTTTTGCGCTCGTAATTATGGGTATAATTATCTATTCCTACATAAATTTTTGGGGAATCCCCTCATCGTTCGGTGCGTTCCTCAGCAGATTTGAATTTCACGAATCATTGAGAATTCAGGCGGCAGTCATTTTTGCGGCAATTCTTGTTATTATCTATTCCGTCATTTCATATTTTGCAAGAAAAGATTGTTATATTGATTTCAAGGAAACAGCACTTTGCGGAAAGCTTCCCGCTTTCCCCTGCAGAGCGAAATACGTTGAAATCCCGTACGATGAAATTATCGGCATAATAAGAGGCAGAACCTCCCGCACAGGCGGCTTCGGCACATTGATTGTCATAACAGCAAACGGAAAATTCTTTATCCCCCACAACAGTCAGACCAAAATCAGAAAAATCGAAAATCTGCTTTATGAGATGAAAGGATAATTTTTCAAAAAAATCCGTTACATTTTCATTTTTTGCTGACTACTTATTGAAAGAAGGAGATTTTTATGGGCACATCCGTATTGTTGATTTTCTTATTTCCGATTATGGCAGTTTCAATTCTGATTGACACTCTTTTTGGCGCGCCTCTTGCACTCAACACAGCTGATATAGTTCTTCCGTATAATCCCGAAAAGGGTATTGTGTGGGAATATGATAATATTGACGACCCTTATATCGAGCTTGTTGATACTGAAATTGACGGCAGCAAGCAGATTTTCACATTCGGAATAACAGGGGCTAATTGGGACAACGAAGGCGAGGTAATGGAGCTTGTTTTTACTGACCAAAACGGTAATCAAGAGGTTTTCTACGGTTGCAGAGGTGTTCTCTTTGACTACGGAAATCTTTTCAGAAAGCCTTATTTCTATGATCCCGATGACTATGTGACTTTTGAATATACCGTAACTGCGGAAACACCGCTGAAAAACGGCAAATGGGAAATAAACAACGGAAACGCATATGTTATCCGAGATTCCGAAACAAACGGCGATTCAAAAGCCTATACACTCATATATATTCCCGGAAAAACCGCAATCCCCAACAACGAAATGTTTCTTTCGTTTTACTATTCCGACAATTTCAAAACCCGTGAAAAGCACACGGTTGTGTTTAAAAAAAGGTTTAATAAATTTGAAATCAAAACCGAGTATCACGAAGTATATTAAAGGAGAATACCCGCTATGGGAGCATCATTTACTGTTATGTTATTTCTGCCGATTCTGCTTATCGGCTCATTTTTCCTTAACATTTTCGGCTTTGTGTCAGGTGAGGACCAGACAAAAATCGCTCTTCCCTATGACCCTGAAAAAGGTATTGTATGGGAATATGACAACAAAAACGACCCCTATATCAAGCTTCACAAAACAGTTATTGAAGATGATGAGCAGATTTTCTGCTTCCGTGACAAGCGGGGCACTACAAGCTTCGGCAACGGCGAATGGATGGACGTGATTTTTACGGATAAAAACGGAAATCAGCTTAAATATTACGTCAGCTTTGACCACGAGGGTGTGCTTGATGACCCACATCAGGATTTTCTTGTTCTCGCCCCGGGTGAATATCTTGAATATGACTATACCGTAAAAGCCGACAAGCCTATGATGGGTGGAGACTGGTTCATCACCTATCTCGACTCATACAGAACAAATCTCGACATAGCATATATGCCTGGGCAAAAAAAGAATTCAGAAGAGACCTTCAAGCTCGTTTTCGCCAAATCCGAACAGGGTGAAAGCTACAAAAGCAAGCTTCTTTTCTCTTACGGATTTCTTTATTCGCTTCCGTTCGAGGAGCTTGTTTCGGAATTTGAAATAACCGCCGACTCTGTAACCCTTATCGGCGAAGAACGTACCGAAATATCATACGAAGAAAGTTAAAATATTTCAGGTCGGGCGGCTTGCATTTTGCATAACAAAGGAGTGATTTTATGGGTGCATCATTTTTTGCGTTTTTCATTATTCCCTTTTTGCTGGTACCGACACTTATCGGCAACATCTTTTTCTCGATAACAGGACTTAACATTTCAGACATATCACTGCCATATGACCCCGAAAAAGGTCTCGTGTGGGAATATGACAACAAGGATGATATTTATATTGACCTTGTAGAAACGGTAATCAGAGGCGATGAGCAGGTTTTTAGATTCAAACGCAACAAGCAAGATTTCATCGCTGATACCGGTTGTATGATGGAACTTGTTTTTACAGCCGAAAACGGCAGCACGGAAACATACTATGCTTCTACAAAATATGTCGGTTTCGGAAAAACAAAAATTCTTTCCGATGATGAGGTTGCCGTTTTTGAATTTACCGTAAACGCCACGGAAACCTATGAGGATTCCGTGTGGATTGTTGATTCCTCATACAGCCATGATGACCATGTTATCTACAGCCCCGATATGAAAGAAAACCCCAAAACAGTCACCGTAGCATATGAGCTCGGCAGCGATGATGACGATAAAATCTATGTTGGCATCAGAACTTATTCCGAAAAGGAAGATTATCTTGAAAGCTTCGGAGTTCTGCTTTACTTCACAAGCGGAGAAGCAGAGCTTATCAGGGAAGACCACTACATAAAAGGGGATTCCGAGTCTGCCGTTGAGTAACACTGATTCAAAAGGAGTAATATTATGGGTTCCGTAACAATAATTTTAGTCCCCTTTCTGCTGGTTGCGGTTTTCATCGCCGATCTTTTCCTTGGAATAACAGGTCTGGACACTACAAAAGTCACTCTCCCGTATGACCCCGAAAAAGGTCTTGTCTGGGAGTACGACAACAAAAACGACCCGTATATTTTTCTCAAAGAAACGGAGATTGACGGCGATAAACAGATTTTCCGCTTCAAATCCCGCGAAAAGCTCGGCGATGATTATGTTTACGGCTGCGGCAGTATGATGGATCTGGTTTTCACCGACCGGAACGGCAACACCGAAACATATTATGCAACCACATACGGCACGGATTTCCACAGAGTCAGAATCAGAAGCGAAGACGAAATTGTAGTTTATCAACACACCGTAACCGCCGCCAAAACATTCGAGGATTCCGAATGGGACCTCGGCTTCGGCACCGACACTTATTGCCACTACATCGTCTATAACCCCGAAATGAAAAGCAATCCCGAAAGCTTCACTTTCACGGTTGCTTATGAAAAAGGCTCCGAGGATGACGACGCGTTTTGGGTATATATCGACAGCGAATCATTCGCCAATGACAATCACTATCTGGAAAGCCATCAGCTTCAGCTTGACTGCTCGGGAAAGGAAGCAAAACTGCTTAAAGAGGAATTCTGGTCAACAGATTCTCTTTATAATTGATAAAAAATATTTATATATCACATTTCAACAAAAAAGGCCGCCTTGCGCGGTCTTTTTTAGTTGCGTAAAATCTTGACTTAAATGTATAATTAAGGTATGATATACACATAAAATTATTATAATGGCGGGAGTTTTGGATTATGATGAACAATCAAGAAAAAACCATGGAAAAAATCGTTGCTCTCTGTAAGGGCAGAGGCTTCATTTTTGCAGGCAGCGAAATCTACGGCGGCCTTGCAAACACCTGGGACTACGGTCCCCTCGGTGCAAGAATGAAGAACAACGTAAAGGACACCTGGCGCAAGCGTTTCATTCAGGAAAGAAAGAACAGCTACGAGGTTGATGCAGATATCCTTATGCATCCCAGAGTATGGGAAGCAAGCGGCCACGTTGCAAGCTTCTCCGACCCTCTTCTTGACTGTAAAGAATGCAAAAAGCGTCACAGAGCGGACAACCTCATCGACGACTTCAATCCCGATGCACACGCAGACGGAATGACAAAGGAAGAGATGTTTGAATATATCAAAGCAAACTCAATTCCCTGCCCCCACTGCGGTAAGCATGATTTCACAGGAATCAGAGAATTCAACCTGATGTTCCAGACATTCAGAGGCGTTACCAACGACAGCAAGAACATCATCTATCTCCGTCCCGAAAACGCACAGGGTGAATATGTTAACTATCTCAACGTTCAGAGAACAATGAGAGCAAAGCTTCCGTTCAGCATCGGTCAGATCGGTAAGGCTTTCAGAAATGAAATCACTCCCGGCAACTTCACATTCAGAACAATCGAGTTCGAGCAGATGGAGTTCCAGACCTTCTGTAAGGAAGGCACAGACAATGAGCTTTACGACTACTTCAAGGAATACGGTATGAAATATTATCAGGATCTCGGCATCAAGGCTGAAAATCTCCGTTTCCACGACCACGAAAAGCTCGCTCACTACGCAAAGGCTGCCTGCGATATCGAGTTCCTCTTCCCCTTCGGCTGGGGCGAAATCAACGGCACCCACAACAGAACCGACTTCGACCTTACAAGACATCAGGAATACAGCGGTCAGAAGATGGATTATCTTGATCCCGAAACAAACGAAAAGTTCATCCCCTATATCATTGAATCAACCTACGGCCTCGACAGAACCGTTCTTGCTCTTCTCTGCGAAGCATACGACGAAGAGGTTATCGACGCTGAAAAGAATGACACAAGAGTTGTTCTTCACCTCAGCCCCGCAGTTGCACCCTTCAAGGCAGCTGTTCTTCCTCTTTCAAAGAAGCTTTCACCCGATGCTCTCAAGGTTTATGAGAAGCTTCAGAAGAAGTTTATGGTTGACTTTGACGAAACAGGCTCAATCGGCAAGCGCTACCGCCGTGAGGACGAAATCGGAACACCTCTCTGCATCACCTTCGACTTCGATTCACTTGAAGATAACTGCGTAACCGTAAGAGACCGTGACACAATGCAGCAGGAAAGAATTTCAATCGATGCTCTCGAAGATTACATTGCAGCACGCATTGAATTTTAATAAGTTTATTATTTAACTTTACGAAAGGATACAGATTTATGAAGGTTAATTTTACCGAAACCGTGTTAAGAGACGCAAACCAGTCCCTTATCGCAACAAGAATGCCCTTCTCGGATTTCGAGCCTGTTCTCAAAGAGCTTGACAAGGCAGGTTATTACTCACTCGAATGCTGGGGCGGTGCAACCTTTGACTCCTGCCTTCGTTACCTCAACGAAGACCCCTGGGAGAGACTCCGCAAAATCAGAAAGGCTTGTCCCAACACAAAGCTCCAGATGCTTCTCAGAGGTCAGAACCTCCTCGGCTACAAGCACTATCCCGACGATGTTGTACGCGCATTCATCAGAAAGAGTGTTGAAAACGGTATCGACATCATCAGAATTTTCGATGCTCTCAACGACGTACGCAACATCGAAGTTGCAGTTGACGAAACCCTCAAGTGCGGTGCACACGCATCGGGAACAATCTGCTACACACTCAGCCCCATCCATAACCTTGACAACTACATCCAGCTTGCAAAGAAAATCGAAGCTCTCGGTGTTCAGTCAATCTGCGTTAAGGATATGGCAGGTATTATGAGTCCCAAGGAAGGCTACGACCTTGTTAAGGCTCTCAAGGAGAACGTAAAAGTTCCCATCGTTGTTCACACACATTCAACAACAGGTCTCGGTTTCATGACACTTCTCAAGTGCGTTGAAGCAGGCGCAGACGTTATCGACTCCGCTATCTCCTGCTTCTCAGGCGGTACATCACAGCCCGCAACCGAAACTCTTGTTTATACTCTCAAGCAGTACGGCTATGAGGTTGACGTTGACGAATCGGTATGCAAGAAAATCAACGATTTCTTCAAGCCCATCAGAGCAAAGGCTCTCGAAAGCGGTCTTCAGAATCCCGTTGTTATGGGCACTCAGACCGACGCTCTTCTCTATCAGATTGCCGGCGGTATGCTTTCAAACCTCGTTGCTCAGCTCACCGCACAGAACAAGCTCGACAAGCTTGACGAAGTTCTTCTCGAAACTCCCAGAGTACGTGAAGACCTCGGCTATCCTCCCCTCGTAACTCCCATGAGCCAGATGGTAGGTGTTCAGGCAACAGCAAACGTTCTCGCAGGCGAAAGATACAAGAATATCTCCAAGGAAGTCAAGAGCTACATCAAGGGTGAATACGGACAGGCTCCCGGCAAGGTAAGCGAAGAGCTTCAGAAGCTTGTTCTCGGCGAAGAAAAGCCCTTCACAGGCAGATTCGCAGACACTCTTGCTCCCGGAATGGAAGAAGCAAAGGCTTATCTCGGCGATAAGGCAACCTGCGAAGAAGATGTTCTTTCATATATCGCATTCCCCACTCAGGCTGAAGCATTCTTTGAGAAGCGCGAGGCTGACAGAAAGAACACATTCACTTACACAATCAAGAGAATTGACTGAGGGTGACAGATATGTTTGCAGATAAAATCACATTAACAATGTCCGAAACACTGCTCGTTGCAGTTGCGGGAATTGCCGTTGTTATGCTTGAGCTTGCATTGATTACCGTAATTATTCTCGGTATTTCAAAAACAATGAGATCCATCGAAAGCAAGCTTGCAGGCAAGAGCGACGATGCTCCCGAAGCAATATCAATCACCGCTGTCCCCGATGCACCCGTTGCAGCTCCCGCACCCGTTGCGGCCCCCTCTGTTTATTACGGTGCAGGCAGAACTCAGCTTATTGATGTTGACGAACCCACAGCGGCAGTCGTTATGGCTCTCGTAAGTAATCAGAGCGGCATTCCTCTTGAAAGACTCAGCTTTAAGTCAATCAGAGGCATAACCGAGCTTGTTGACGTTGACGAGCGCACAGCCGCAACAATCATGGCAATCGTAAGCAAGGAAAGCGGAATCCCGCTTGACAGACTCAGCTTCAAATCAATCAGAAAAGTGGAGGAATAATTATTATGAAATACGTTGTAAATCTTAACGGCAAAGCATATGAAGTAGAGGTTGAAGAAACCCAGGCAGTTATTATGAATGTATCAGATGCACCTGTTGCTGCAGCACCCGTTGCTCCCGTTGCAGCTCCCGCACCCGTTGCAGCTCCCCCACCTGTTGCAGCTCCCGCAGCTGCACCCGCAGAAGCTCCTGCAGCAGCACCCGCAGCTCCCGTTGCAGGCGGCACAAACATCACAGCTCCCATGCCCGGCACAATTCTTTCAGTTAACAAGACTGCAGGCTCAACAGTAGCAGCAGGCGACGTTATCGTTGTTCTCGAGGCTATGAAGATGGAAAATGAAATCGTTGCACCCTGCGCAGGTACACTTTCTCAGGTTCTCGTTTCAAAGGGTTCAACAGTTGAAACCGATGCTGTTCTTGCTGTTATCAGCTAAGGAGAGCTCCTATGGATTTTATTCTCAATATATTAAAGGGTATCTGGGAAAGCTCGGGATTCGCTCTGCTTGAATGGCAGAATCTCGTTATGATTCTCGTCGGTGTAGTTTTCCTTTACCTTGCAATTGTCAAGAAGTTTGAGCCCCTTCTCCTTGTGCCCATCGCATTCGGCATTCTTCTTGCAAATATGCCCGGTGCAGGTCTTATGGATGACCCCACGGGTCTTATGGACACATCAAACATCGTTGAAGGCGCTCATTGGTATGATTCGGGTGTTCTCAGACTGATTTACGCAGGTGTCAAGAGTTCAATCTTCCCCTGCCTCATCTTCCTGGGAATCGGCGCAATGACAGACTTCGGTCCTCTTCTTGCAAACCCTGTCAGCCTTCTTCTCGGTGCCGCCGCACAGCTCGGCATCTACATCGCTTTTGTTATTGCAATTCTCCTCGGCTTCACTCCTCAGGAAGCTGCTTCAATTGCAATCATCGGCGGTGCAGACGGTCCCACGGCAATCCTCGTTGCCTCAAAGCTTGCGGGTCATCTTCTCGGCCCCATCGCTCTTGCAGCATATTCCTATATGGCACTTATCCCCCTCATTCAGCCTCCTCTTATGAAGCTTCTCACAACAGAGAAGGAAAGAAAGGTTGAAATGAAGCAGCTCCGTACGGTAAGTAAGACCGAAAAGATTATTTTCCCCGTTGTTGTTTTCGTTGTTGTTTCATTCCTTATTCCCGACGCCGCTCCCCTCGTAGGTATGCTTATGTTCGGCAACCTTCTTAAGGAATGCGGAGTTACCGAAAGACTCAGCGACACCGCACAGAATGCGCTCACAAACATCGTTACAATTATGCTCGGTGTAACAGTCGGCGCAACAACAAACGGCACCGAATTCCTCAAGCTTGATACACTCAAGATTGTTTTCCTCGGTCTTGCCGCTTTCTGTTTCTCAACAATCGGCGGTCTTCTCCTCGGAAAGCTTCTCTATATTATAACAGGCGGAAAAATCAATCCCCTCATCGGTTCTGCCGGTGTTTCCGCAGTTCCCATGGCAGCCCGCGTTGCTCAGACAGAAGGCAGAAAGTACAATCCCACCAACTTCCTTCTTATGCACGCAATGGGTCCCAACGTAGCAGGTGTTATCGGCTCCGCTGTTGCGGCAGGCTTCCTGCTTATGATGTTCGGAAAGTAATTGAATTTGACGAGGGTGTCTGTATATCGGGCACCCTATGTTTTTTTAAAAATCATCAAGAAGGTGATGTTATGGCTAATATACATTATTTTCAAAGATATCACAGCAAAGAAAATGTACACACTGCAAATGCTTTTTTACTGATTAACCGTTTGTATCAATATAAGCCTCAATATTTCTATAGCTTTCTTGAAACCCTTGCGGAAGACGAACAATATGATTATGATTTCAGATTGAGTATGCGTCTGCAGGAAAGAAGCGAAAACAAAAAAAGCAGTACAATTCCAGATGCTATGATTATTCAACAGGGATACAGACTGTGTGTTGAAGCAAAAATCGGAGACTGGTTTCACATCGGTCAAGTCAAAGGGCATCTTAAGTCTTTTGATAAACTTGATACAAAATACAAAATTTTTCTTACTCTTTCAAATGAAAATGAATGCCGTATAGGCGACGAAATCAGGAATCTGATTGACGAATTCAATAAATCAAAAAAACTTTTCAACGAAGAAAGATTGATATATAAACATCTTACTTTTGAAAGCCTGATTGAAAGAATTGAATCTTTTCTTTTGGATAGAGACTACGAATTTGAGGAAATTCTGAATGATTATCGAGATTACTGCTCTGAACAAGGACTGATAGATAATAAATATCAGCTTATGAAAGCATATGCCGTTAGTCAAACCTTGGAAATCAACAAAAAGCTGAATTTGTATTATAGGAAATCAACAGATAACATAAAAGCCGATATGTTGGGTCTTTATTGTAACAAGAAAATTGTTGCAATCGGAAAGATTTATAAAACCGTTAAAGCATCCATGCCAAACGGTAAGCTTAAATTGACAGATTGCAAACAGATAACAGATGAAGAATATGAAAATATCAAGGAAGCCATAATCGACTCTAAACGGTATGGATATAACCTTGAAACCGTTGAACACAATTTCTTTTTGGTTGAAAAATTTGAAGATTGCGAATTTATAAAAACCTCAAAAGGCGGTATGTTCGGCGGCAGAATGTTTGCTTTGGAATCTTCTTACGGCATAAAAGATATAAGAAAAAAATCTCTTAAAGAAATTGCCGATGAGTTATCCCAAAAAAGCTGGGAATAACAAAAAAATTAAACAAAGCCTCATCAAACATCGTGTTATGACTATTGGTGAGGCTTTTACTCTTTAATCTTGGACATTCAAAAAATAATTCAAAAAATTTCAAAAAAACTGTTGACAAAATAATTTTTATATAATATAATAAACAAGCTTTCTACGAAGCACGATATTTGGCGGCATAGCTCAGAGGCTAGAGCAACCGGTTCATACCCGGTAGGTCGTGGGTTCAAATCCAACTGCCGCTACCAAATAACGGCCCGGTGGTCAAGCGGTCAAGACACCGCCCTTTCACGGCGGTAACACGGGTTCGATTCCCGTCCGGGTCACCACATAAAACTCCTCGTTGCAACAGCGACGGGGAGTTTTTCCTTTTGTTTTTCATACAGACAATTTGCCTCAAGTGTCACAACGCGGGGCTTTTTTTGGGCAAATCGGAAAATTTGTACATTGTATGATAATTACTCTAGTGCTAAAATTGGACACATCTCGCGCTTTATGTTAAGCAATATATTATAATAATGTATATATTATACGGAGGGTATGGCAATGAAAATTCCCGCAAAAACAACCTATGACCTGATTCCCGCTCAGGATATGATTCAGTTTATGCTCAAGCACAGCTTTTTCCACAAGCAGGTTACACAGATTCCCGAATCAATGATTCTTTCAAAGGAAATTGATTTTGATGTTATGGAAAAGGCTTTTAACATTGAAATCGAAAGAAACGACTGTCTTCGTCTTCGTTTCTTCAAGGAAAAGGGGAAAATCAAGCAGTATTTCCTTGATGAATTCAAGTATGAAAATATTCCCGTTCTCAATTTCAGCTCTGACAAAGAACGCATCGACACTCTTTCCGCCGATGCTCAGAAGCCTATCAGAATGCTCAAAGACGAAACATTCAGACTCAAATTCTTCCGCACTCACGATAACCGTTGCGGCATTTATCTTTGCGTTCACCATCTCGTTATGGACAACGCCGCTGTTTTCATCTTCTTTGCAGACCTTCTTGCAGTCTATGACCATCTCAAAAACGGCGCAGATATGCCCAAGCCTCTCGGCAGCTACGAAGAAATCATCAAGAAAGAGCTTGCTTACGTTGCAAAACCCGAAAATCTCAAGAGAGAAGAAGAAGCTTATACCGAATATATGACCAAGAACGGCGAGCCCCTCTATCTCGGCGTTGAAGGTCCCAGACTTCTTGAGGCAGAGCGCGCAAAGAAAAAGAATCCCAATATAAAAGCCCCCTCTCTCTTCGATCCTATCCACGACAAGGCAGGTCTTGTTAAATACAGTCTTCCCTACGATGACAGTCAGAAGATTTTTGAATTTATGAAGGAAAACTCAATCAGCGGCGAATGCCTTGTTCAGCTTGCAATGAGACTTCACGTTTCAAAAATCAACAACAGACATCACGACACATATTTCATCGTTCTCTGCCCCAGACGCCGCACTCTCAAAGAGAAACGTGCAGGCGGTAACCTTGCAGTTCCCCTGCCCTGGAGAATTGTTCTTCCTGAAGAAACAACCTTCAGCGAGGCACTCAAGAAGATGTCGGAAATCCAGTTCTGGGCATTCCAGCATATGGACTATCCCTATCTTGAATACAGAAAGCTTCAGCAGAAGCTCTTCAACTATGCTCCCGCAGCAGGCGCATCAACAATGATGTTCTCCTGGTTCCCCCTTGAAGCAAACACCATGAGCAACTGGGAATATGATTTTGAAGGCTACTCACTCGGCAGATACATTATGGTTCTCTATGCATTTGCAATGAAAGATGCACACACAGGCTGCCTCAAGCTTTCAAGCATGCACAGAACAAAGTTTGTTAACCGCGAAGAAATTGATGCTCTTCACGAGGGCACAGCCAAAGCACTTATGCTCGGCGTTCAGAATCCCGAGATGACACTCGGCGAAATTATGGATAGAATCTGATTTTTTAGATACTGTTTCACTTTTGTTTGTGTGAAACAGTATCTTTTTTTATTTGCATCTTGTCTATCCTCAAAATATCTGCTAAACTTTAATTGTAATTCTTTCGGGAGGTGTTCCTCAATGAAAAAAATCAGAATCGGTATATTCGGCGCAGGCAGAGGCGTTGACATCGCAGAAAACCTTAAGCATCTTGACTGTGAAATCGTTGCACTCTGCGATTTTAATAAAAAAAGGCTTGCCAATGGGCTTGAAAAGCTCGGAATTGACATCGCAACCTACGAAAGCTTCGATGATTTCATCGAACACGAAATGGATGCAGTTGTTCTTGCAAACTATTTCCACGAACACACACCTTATGCGATAAAGTGCTTTGAAAAAGGCATCCACGTCCTCTGCGAATGCATCAGCAACGGCACAATGGCGCAGGGTGTTGAGCTTCTGCGAGCATACGAAAAAAGCAGTTCGATTTTTATGCTTGCAGAAAACTATCCTCAGATGATTTTCAACCGCGAAATGAAGCGCGTGTGTGACGGCGGATCACTCGGTAAGATTCTTTATGCCGAGGGTGAATACAATCACCCCGTTGCCCCCGACGACCACGACTTCAACAAAATCGGCATATATTTTACAGGTCATTGGAGAAACTATCTTCCCCGTTCATATTACATAACGCATTCTCTTGCACCTCTTATGTGGTCAACGGGCGCAACTCCGAAAAGAGTCAGCGCATTCCCTGTCTATGCACCGTTCAAGGAAACTGCCACCGCAAGACGTGTCGGTGACAGAGCTGCAATCGTAACAACAGTCAATGACGATGATTCAGTTTTCAAGGTAACAGGCTGCTCCGCTTTCGGTGCTCACAGCAATTCTTACCGTATCTGCGGCGAAAAGGGTCAGATTGAAAATCTGCGCGGAATGGGCGAAAAAGTTATGCTCCGCTATAATGCGTGGTCTGTTCCCGAGGGAAAAGAAGAAGTCAATCTCTATGACCCCGAATGGCACGACACGGATGAAAGCCTCATCAACGAAGCGGGTCACGGCGGCGGTGACTACATAGTTTCAAGAATGTTCCTTGACTGCATAAAAGAGGGCAGACAGCCCGAGCATCCGTATGACATCCATTCAGCCGTCACAATGTCATCCGTTGCAATTCTCGCTCACCGTTCAATTCTCAACGGCGGCAACGCATATGATATTCCCGATTTTCATAAGGAAGAATGCCGCAAGGAATATGAAAACGACAATCAGTCACCTTTCCTCGGCACTGACGGCACACAGCCGAATATCCCTTGTTGCTCAAATCCCGATTACGCTCCCACAGAAGAACAAATAAGAAAAATCGAAGAAATATTGAATTCCTGATATTCCCGATGCCTCACATTTTTAATGTGGGGCATTTTTCTTCAAAAAAATACAAAAAACAAAAATATTTACAAAAAAGTAATGCAAATCCCTCGAAATAATGTATAATGGAAGTTGTATAATAATTATTATGGGACAACATATAATTCGGGGGAAATAATAATGAAATTCAGAACAAGACTTACGGCTTTTGCGGCTGCTGTTGTTTTGATGCTCGGCTGTTTTTCGGGCTGTAAGGATAACAAAACAAAACCCGTCAGCGACGATAACGCGGGTAATCAGACAGCAGAAACCACAACCGACGCGCCTAAATACTCATCAAAGGACAAGCTTATAGCTCTCACCTTTGATGACGGTCCTTACAAGAAAACAACCAACAGAATCCTTGATACTCTTGAAAAAAACAACAGTGTTGCAACATTTTTTGTTGTCGGCTACAATATTCCCGACAACGCCGATATAATCTCAAGAGCTAACCGTATGGGTTGTGAAATAGGCAACCATTCGCAAAATCACAAAATCCTTACCAAATGCAATGCCGCAACAATCCGTGAGCAGGTCAGCGGTCCGAACGAATCAATTCAGTCTCTTCTCGGCAAACCCTGTGTTCTTTTCAGAGCGCCGGGCGGCGAATTCAAAGGCATTGAAGATACAATCGGTATGCCTCTTATTCAGTGGTCAATCGACACAAAGGACTGGAAATTCAAAGATTCCGGACAAGAGGACAGAAGCGAAGATGCTCGCAATGCCGACCTTCGCAGAATTGCCGATGAGGTTGTGAACGGCGCAGAAAGCGGCGACATCGTTCTTATGCACGACATTTATGATTTCACCGCCGATTTGTGCGATATAATCATTCCCGAACTTGTTGCAAAAGGCTTCAAACTTGTTACGGTTTCCGAGCTTTTTGAAGCATACGGTCAGAAACTCGAGGGCGGCAAGGTTTACCGCTACGCAGAGGTTCCCGAAGAAGCAACACAGCCGTTCACGGAAGTTGTTGCGGTTGGAAATTATATCGTCAAAACAAAGGGCAGTGTTCTTAATATGCGCTCAGAAGCAAGTGCCGATGCATCAGTTGTTGCAAAAATAGCAAACGGAACAGCCGTATCGGTTTCAAAATCGGTTGAGGGCTGGGCATATGTTTCCCACAGCGGATATTCAGGCTGGGTAAATGCAAAATTCCTTGAAAAAGTCGAATAAGAATCAACAGGGTATATTTCGGTCATTGTGACGAAATGTACCCTGTTTTGTTCACAAAAAATTTTCATACAAATTGTGGTTTTACTGTTAACATTTATCACATTTTGTGTTATACTATATTATCTGAATATAAATAATGTATTATATATATTTGAGTATATTTTTAAAGGTGATATTGTGAGTGAAAAGAAGAAGCGTGCGGGCGGCTTTGAGGATATCTCAAGCTACAGTACGCCAAAAGGTTTTAAAAACAAAATAAAGTATTTTAAGGATTTCAAGTTCAAGCCTTTCTTCCTGAGAAACAAAAAAAGAAATCTCAAGGCAATCCTGAGCGTTTTCATCTGCCTTGTGCTTGTCTTCTCGGCAGTCGGCGGAGCATATGTGAGAAAGATTTTCTCTCTCATCAACTATAATGACGGTCATCTCGGCAATCCCGATGCAACCTTTGCCGATGACTATGATGAGAATCTCTCCTTTGAAACCATTTATGATATTGAGGGTGCCGAAAATCTCAAGGATTTGCTCAAATCATGGGCAACCAACAACGGAGAAAAGCTATACAGTAAAAATGTCATCAATGTTCTTCTCGTAGGTGAGGACGATGAGGACGGTTCTTCACGCTCCGACTCAACAATGCTCGTTTCCGTCAACACCAGAACGAAGAAAATAACAATCTGCTCTTTCCTTCGCGACTCCTATACTTATATGGACATCAACGGCAGCGACAGATACGACAAAACCAACCATTCCTATTCGTGGGGCGGTCCCGCAAAGCTGATGGAAGTTTTGTCAAACAACTATAAAATCAAGATTGACCACTATGTTTCAATTAACTACGAGTCGTTCATTGCGGCGGTTGATGCGCTTGGAGGAATTTCCGTTCCCGTAACCGAAAAAGAAGCATCGTATATGAACCGCACAACAAAGCTCAAGGGATTTGAAAGCGGTGAAAGTGTTGTTCTCGACGGTCAGCACGCCCTTGTTTACGCAAGAATCAGATATCTTGACAGCGAGATTGAAAGAACAAGAAGACAGCGTGAACTCATTTCTTCGCTCATTCAGAATGTCAAATCATCTTCTCTTGCAGACCTCAACAATGCAATCCAGACTTTCCTGCCCTATGTCACAACCAATTTCAGCACAAGTGAAATTATTTCTCTGGGCACAAAAGCGATAACCGACGGCTGGCTTAAATTTGACATAACCAGCACCGCCATTCCCGCAGAGGATTTCCGTATGTCCGCAAAAGGCTTCCGCACCTATACAGGTCATCTCGATGTGTGGATTGTTGACTACATCAAAGCGGCAAGAAATCTCCAGCTTCTTCTCTTTGAAAACACCAACATCGAAATCAATCCCGAAACCCACGTTTCCGCAATAGATATGGTAAACGGCAACTATTCCTCGCAAAATGCCTATAACGAATACGACGATGACGAGGAAGAAACAACAACCCGCAGATTCCCTTTCTATGAATGGGGAAACAACGATGAAACGGAAACCGATGACGGTGAAACAACAACCCGCCGTCCCCTGTTTGACTATCCCTCATTCGGCAACAGCGAAACAACAACCGAAGAAGACCTCTATTATTATGAAGAGGACTCAACCTACGGTTACGAGGAAGACACAACCGAAGAAATTTATTAAGGGTGAATAAAAATGAAATCCAAGGTCTATTTTTCAAGAGAAATAACTTCAGAAAAGGTGCTTGAGCTTTATAAACAGCTGGGCATAACTCTTGAGGGCAAAACCGCCGTTAAGGTGCATTCGGGCGAAAAAGGAAATCAGAATTTCCTCAAGCCCGATTTCTGGAAAGATATTGTTGACTATGTGGGCGGCACGGTTGTTGAATGCAACACCGCTTACAACGGCGAGAGAAACACAACCGAAAAGCATCTCAGACTTTTTAAAGACCACGGCTGGGCAGAGCTTTTTGATGTTGACCTGCTTGACGCCGAGGGTCCCGACCTTGTGTTTGACATTCCCGACGGAAAGCAGATAAAAAAGAATTTTGTGGGCAAAGGTATTGAAAATTACACTTCAACTCTTGTTCTTTCCCATTTCAAAGGACACCCCATGGGCGGCTACGGCGGCGCACTCAAGCAGCTTTCAATCGGCTTTGCTTCGTCCTACGGAAAAGGATATATCCACGGTGTCGGTGACCCCGCAGATTTCTGGAACTCCGACCACGATTCATTCCTTGAATCAATGGCGGATGCCGCTTCATCCGTTGTTAAGTATTTCGGAAAAAACGCCGTTTACATCAAGGTTATGAAGAATATGTCCGTTGACTGCGACTGCTGTGCCGTTGCCGAAGACCCCTGCATGAAAGATATCGGCATTCTCGCATCGCTCGACCCCGTCGCAATCGACAAGGCATGTCTTGATCTGGTTTATGCCTCCGACGACCCAGGAAGAGACCACCTCATTGAAAGAATAGAAAGCCGCAACGGCATTCTCACCGTTGAAGCCGCAGTAAATCTCGGCATCGGCTCAACCGAATATGAACTTATTGAAATCTGAGGTGTAAAAAAATGAAAGCTAAAATCACACTTGCAAAAGAATTCAGAATCGGTGACATTGATAAGCGAATCTACGGCTCATTCATTGAGCATCTCGGCAGAGCCGTTTACGGCGGCATCTATGAGCCGGGTCATCCCACAGCGGACGAAAACGGACTTCGCCGCGATGTTATCGACCTTGTAAAGAAGCTTAATGTTCCCATCGTACGTTATCCCGGCGGCAACTTCGTTTCGGGCTATAATTGGGAGGACGGCGTAGGTCCCGTTGAAAACAGACCCAAGAGACTTGAGCTCGCATGGGGCACAACAGAGCCCAACTATTTCGGCACCAACGAATTTCTTGATTGGTGTAAAAAAGCAAACACAGAATGTATGATGGCTGTCAATCTCGGCACAAGAGGTCCCGAGGAGGCACGCAATCTTGTTGAATACTGCAACCACAAGTCAGGCTCATACTGGTCAGACCTCAGAAGAAGCCACGGCGTTGAAGAGCCTCACAACATCAAGCTCTGGTGCCTCGGCAATGAAATGGACGGCCCCTGGCAGATGGGCGGAAAAACCGCGGTTGAATACGGAAGAACAGCTCTTGAAGCCTCAAAGCTTATGAAGTGGACTTCGCCCGGAATCGAAACCGTTCTCTGCGGTTCATCAAGCAGAAATATGAGCACCTTCGGCAAATGGGAAGCTGAAAGCCTTGATATCGCTTATGACAGCATTGACTATGTTTCGCTTCATCAGTATTACGGCAATCACGACGATGATGTGCAGAGCTTCCTTGCAAGAACAATGGAGCTTGACGATTTCATTTATTCAATCATCTGCACCTGCGACTACATAAAGGCAAGAAAACGTTCAAAGAAAACAATCAATCTTTCCTTTGACGAATGGAACGTATGGTATCATTCAAACAACACACCTTACGAAAAATGGAGCGTGGCTCCCCCGCAGCTTGAGGATATCTATATTTTTGAAGATGCTCTTCTTGTCGGCTCAATGCTCATCACATTCCTTCGCCATTGCGACAGAATCAAGATTGCCTGTATGGCCCAGCTTGTAAACGTTATCGCTCCCATCTTCACAAAAACGGGCGGCGGCGTATTTGAACAGACAATATTCTTCCCCTTTATGCATCTTTCAAACTACGGCAGAGGCAGTGCGCTTCTTCCCCTCATTGATTGCCCGAAATATGACTGCAAGGCATTCACAGATGTTCCTTATCTTGAAGCCATCGCAACATATGACGAGGAAAACGAGGAAATGGCAATCTTCTGCGTTAACAAGAGCCTTGACGAAAGCGCGGTTCTCGACGTTAACCTTATGGACTTCGACGGCTACAAGCCCGTTGAGTTCATTTCAATGGACGGCTATGACAGAAAGGCTGAAAACAGCTTTGATGCAGTCAATGTCAAGCCCCATAACAATCCCGTTCCCGCACTCGACGGCGTAACCCTCACCGCCGAACTCAAACCCTTCAGCTGGAACGTTATCAGACTCAAAAAACAGTAAAAATAGCATAAATGACGGATAATTTTCATAAAATAAAACCAAATCGGTGAATATTGACGATATTCTGTTATGGAAATACTGTTGACAAAAGGAATTTTTTTGCTATAATATTACCGAAGACTCAGCTTTTGTGGAAAGTCTGTCAGGGAGAATGCGTCACCGACTGAAAGCGCGTTTGAGATGAGTAGTAAGCCTGGGAACACTTCGCGGTTTATATCTAAAATTCAATAAAAAAGAGGATGCGTTGTTTTTCGCATCAATGCGGGTGGCACCGCGGGTTAATTTATGTTTACTCGTCCCGGGAATATATGATGAATATATTCCCGGGATTTTTATTTTTCCGTCAGATATCAGGAGGTATTATTATGTATAGAACCCTATTCTGTAACGACATCTGTGACAAGCACATCGGTCAGACCGTTCAGCTTGCGGGCTGGGTTGACGTTGTGCGTGACCACGGCGGCGTTATTTTCGTTGACCTTCGTGACTATACAGGCATCACTCAGGTTGTTGTTCACGATGAAGAACTTCTTAAGAACGTTAACCGTGAAACCGTTATTTCCGTAAGCGGCAAGGTTGAAAAGAGAGACCCCGAAACCGTAAACGAGAAAATTGCAACAGGCTATGTTGAGCTTATCGCAGACAGTCTTCAGGTTCTCGGCAAGAGCAAGAATATGCTCCCCTTTGAGGTCAGAGCATCGAGACAGAGCAAGGATGAGCTTCGTCTCAAATACCGCTATCTTGACCTTCGTAACCCCAGAAACCACGATAATCTTGTTATGCGTTCAAAGATTATCCGCCACCTGAGAAACAAGATGGAAGAAAAGAACTTCCTTGATATGCAGACACCCATTCTGACTGCTTCGTCACCCGAGGGCGCACGTGACTTCCTTGTTCCCAGCCGTAAGCATCCGGGCAAATTCTATGCGCTTCCCCAGGCACCCCAGCAGTTCAAGCAGCTTCTTATGGTTTCGGGCTTCGACAGATATTTTCAGGTTGCACCCTGCTTCCGTGATGAGGACGCACGTGCAGACCGTTCACCCGGCGAATTCTATCAGCTTGACTTTGAAATGGCATTCGCAACTCAGGAAGAGGTTCTCGAGGTTTGTGAAGATGTTATCTATGACACCTTCAAGACCTTCTCGGATAAGAAAGTAACCGAAAAACCCTTCCGCCGCATCACATATGCAGATGCAATGATGGTCTACGGCTCGGATAAACCCGACCTTCGCAACCCCCTTGTTATCTGCGACCTGACGGATTTCTTCGCTGATGTAAGCTTCCCCGCTTTCAGAGGCAAGCCCGTAAGAGGCATCGTTGCCGACTGTAAGGGCAAATCCAACAAATTCTTTGAGGATTCTCTCAAATATGCAACATCGGCAGAGGTCGGCCTCGGCGGTCTCGGCTATATCACACTCAGAGACGGCGTTTTCCTCGGCCCCATCGCAAAATTCCTCAGCGATGAAAAGAAAGCTGAGATTATTGATATAACAGGCGTCAAGGAAGGCGAAACCCTCTTCTTCATCTGCGACGAAAAGAAAAACAGCGCAGAAAAGAAGGCAGGTATGATTCGCACCTGGCTTGCAAAGAAAGAACAGCTTGACCTCATCAAGGACGACGCATTTGAATTCTGCTTCGTTGTTGATTTCCCGATGTTCGAAACTGACGAAGAAACAGGCGACACCATTTTCACCCACAACCCGTTCTCAATGCCTCAGGGCGGAATGGAGTCACTTCTCAATAAAGACCCCAACGATGTTCTCGCTTATCAGTACGACCTCGTATGTAACGGTATTGAGCTTGCTTCGGGCGCTGTTCGTAACCACGATATCGACATTATGAAGAAAGCTTTCGACATCGCAGGCTACAGCGAGGATGAACTCAAAAAGCGTTTCAATGCTCTTTACACCGCATTCCAGTACGGTGCTCCCCCTCACGCAGGTATGGCACCCGGTATTGACCGTATGGTAATGCTCCTCACCGATGAAGAAAAAATCCTTGATGTTATCGCATTCCCCCTCAACGGCAATGCTCAGGACCTTCTCCTCGGCGCACCGAGCGAGGTTTCAAATCAGCAGCTTGAGGACGTTCATCTTCTCGGCAGCGGCAGTGCACTTGCACAGCGTGCGGCGGCAAGCGCGGGCGCAGGCAAGCAGGCTTCGGGCAAGCGTTCAACCTTCTCGAATGCACAGCAGCTCAATCAGCTTTCACTCACCGACGACGAAGAAGCCGTTATGCAGAAGATTTTTGCATCAATGAGCGAAAGTGAGCAGAAACTCAAAGAAACAGACACCGAAAATGTTGAAGAAATGATATATGTTATGCCCATGACCAATGTTCTCCGTGAGGATGAGCGCAAGCAGCCTTTCTCAAGAGAAAGTCTTCTCGAGGGTGCACCCGAGAGAAGTGAGGACAGCTGGCAGGTACCCAGACTCGTAAAGTGAGGTGTAAAGAATGAAATATTACGCAGCACAGTTGTGCGATAAAGGAACAATCGCAGTTGACGATACAATTCTCGTGAAGGATGCCGTTTCATCGGCGGGTTCACGTATTCTTGAAGGCTTCAAACCTCTTTTCAGCGCAGAAGCCGTTACACGTCTTGAAGCAAAGGGTTATTCCGTTGCAGGTAAGACACACACAGGCGAATTCGGTCTCGACCTTGTCGGCGAATTCTCATATTATGCAGAAAAAGAATCACAGCTTAAGGGCGCAGCCGCCGAGCTTGTTGCTCAGGGTCAGGTCAAAGCCGCTCTCGGCGTTGATATGAACGGCTCAACAAGAAGAGCCGCCGCACTTTCGGGCGTTGACTTCCTCAAACCCACCTACGGCACCGTTTCCCGCTACGGTATCATTTCCTGCGCCGCTTCGGGCGAGCAGGCAGGTGTTTATGCCGCAAATGCAAACGATGTTGCAGAGATTATGGCTGTTATCGCAGGTCACGACGACAAGGACGGCACAAGCCTTCCCGAAAAGTCATATGAATACAAAGCAGATGCCGATGTTTCGGGCAAAAAGGTCTGCATTATCAAGGAACTTTTTGATAAAGCGGACAGCGAAACACAGGCAAAGCTCAGCGCTTTTGCAGACGCACTTCGTTCAAACGGTGTGACCGTTGATGAAATCTCCTGCGATTTGTTTGAAATCGCAAACACCGCATGGCAGATTCTTATGTGCGCCGAAACCTGCAACAACGTTTCCCGTTATGACGGCGTAAAATACGGCCACCGCGCGGAAAACTACAGAAATATCGATGAGCTTTATGTTAATTCAAGAACAGAGGGCTTCAATTTCCTCACCAAAGCAGTCATTCTTTACGGCTCCGATGTTCTTTCAAAGAACCGCTATAAAGATTGCTATGATAAATCTCTCAGAGTTCGCCGCATAGTTGCAGAGGGTATCGAAAAAATCCTCTCTGACTATGATGCAATTCTCACCCCCGTATGCGGCAAGACCGCTTATGAGGCATACGACATTCACGAAGCATTCGGCAAGGTGTTTGAAGAAAGCATTTTCACCTGCGTTGCAAACCTCATCGGCATTCCCGCACTTGTAAGCGGCGGCGTTCAGCTTATGGGCAAAGCATTCGGCGAAAGCGTGCTTCTCAGCCTTGCGGGCAGTGTTGAAAGGAAGGGTGAATGATTATGAAATATGAAATTGTCATCGGCCTTGAAACTCACGTTGAGTTAAGCACCGAATCAAAAATATTCTGCTCATGCGGCGGACATTCCGCGGCAAATGAGCCTAATGACTGCGTATGCCCCGCTTGCTGCGGTATGCCGGGTATGCTCCCCGTTATGAATAAGCGAGTTGTTGAGCTTGCAGTAACAGCGGGTCTTATGCTCAACTGCAACATCAACCGCTACACCACATTTGACAAGAAAAACTACTATTATCCCGACCTTCCCTGCGCATATCAGATTACCCAGCTCAACCATCCCATCTGCACCGACGGTTGCGTAACACTCAAAACATCCGAGGGTGCACGCGATATCCGCATCAAGCAGATTCATATGGAAGAGGACGCAGGCAAGCTCGTTCACGGCGGAAATTCATCCTTTGTTGACTTCAACCGCACAAGCGTGCCCCTTATCGAGATTGTAACCCAGCCCGATTTCAGAAGTGCAGAAGAAGTTCTGACCTATCTCAACAAGCTTAAGTCGATGTTCCGTTCAGGCGGTATTTCGGAATGCGAAGAAGGCGCAATGCGTTGTGACGTCAACATTTCCGTTCGTCCCGAGGGAAGCGAAGAATTCGGCGTTCGTACCGAAATCAAGAATATGAGCTCATTTGAAGCAATCGACAAGGCAATCCGCTACGAGGCTCAGAGACATATGGACGCTCTCGAGTTTGAAACCGAAGAGCTTGTTCAGGAAACAAGACGTTTTGACGATGTCAGCGGCAAGACCTTTGCAATGCGTAACAAGGAAACCGAAGCTGATTACCGTTACTTCCCCGATGCAAACCTTATGCCCATCATCATTGATGATGAATGGCTTGAAAAAATCAAGGCGGCAAAACCCGCAGCTGTTGACGAAAAGGCTGAAATGTACCGTGAGGCAGGCATTTCCGACAAGGAAATCGACGTTCTCATTTCAAACAACAAAATCAGCAAGCTTCTCGACGACACCGTTGCAACAGGCATCAGCGCAAAGGATGCCGCCGCCTGGATTCTCACCGACTGCGCGGGTATTCTCCGCAAGGACGGCAAGAGCTTCAACGACCTCGCTGTTACCGCCGATAAGCTTTCAGCCATCATCAAGGCTGTTGAAAGCGGCGACATCAACAGAAACGCAGGTAAGAAAGTTCTTATCGCAGTTGTTGAAAGTGATGTTGACCCCGTTGCTTATATCAAAGAAAACGGACTTGACAAAAAGTTTGATTCCTCGGCAATCGACGGCGTTATCGACACCGTTATCGCAAACAATCCCCAGGCAATTGAGGATTTCAAAAACGGCAAGACCAAAGCGGCGCAGGCACTCTTCGGAGCTTGTATGCGTGAGCTCAAGGGCGCAGGCGACCCCGCAGTTATCAAAGAGCTTCTTGACAAGAAACTTGCACAGCAATAAAAATCAAGGGACTGACCGTGAAGGTCAGTCCCTTTTTCATTTGCCGCAAGGCATATATCATTACGTATATGTTCAGTTGTTTTCCTTGCTCTTTACAGGTGTTTTGTTGAGAAACACATAAGAGGTTATGCAGAGCACAAGCATGATGAGAAGCACGGTAAAAGGTGAATCTATTCCGTAGAAGGGTGCGCACACAAGCTCAAAGAAAAGCTTGAAGATTTCGCCGCTTGATGTAATCGCCTGTGTAATGAGCATAAGCACGCAAGCGCCGAGGCTCACGGAGGAATAAATTCCGACTATTCTTATCCACAGAGGCTCTGCAAGCTTGTAGGCAACAACGATTGATGCAACAACAAGCAGAGTATATCCGCAGGCGGCAAGAATTTCAACCGCATTGGGAATTACTCTGAGAAAATCGGGGATAAGCTTGATAAGCTTCCAGATGAAAGGGGCGCCGAGAAGAAGTCCGCTGACAACGTAAAAGGTCAGCTTTATGTTTTTGCTGTTATCCATTTTTTGCAGCCTCCTTTAAAGCCTTTGCAAGCTGATCGGGGCACGATGTGGGCTTGAAACCGCAACGTATACCCTCAAGTCTTGCGATAACGTCCTGAACTTTCATTCCTTCAACAAGCTTTCCTATGCCCTGAAGATTTCCGTGGCAGCCGCCCTCAAACTTAACATTTTTAACTGTATCGCCGTCAAGCTCAAAAAGAATTCTTCTTGCGCAGGTGCCGCTTGTTCTGTACTGATATTCCATTGATTTTTTCTCCTGTTTGTTTTTTTATTATTTTACAACATTTTAATTCCTTTTGCAAGCTACATAAGTATATACAGCAGAGAAAAAATGAGAAAAAAGTCGCATTTTTCCGCTGTCAGCAACAAGCAAAGCGGAACAACCAATGAAAAATCGTCATTCATTTACCGACACCGCCCATAATATCCGTAATTTGCGGCAAAAGGTCAAAAAGCTTTATCATCTGCATTGCTTCGTCCGCCTTTCTTCTGCGTTTTTCGCTCAGCAGAGGCTTGAGCGCTTCAATAAGCGCCGACCTGCTGTCTTTTCTGTTCATCGCACCCATTATTGATGAAAGCTTCGCCATCATCTGAGCATTCCCAAGCAGCTGGGACAAATCGGGCATACCGTTTTCGGGCGGCTTTTTCTCTTTTGGCTGAGAATTGTCGCCGCCGAAAAAGCTTTCCGCCGCCGCTTTGAGGTTTTCAATGTCCTCATCGGTCAGATTTGAAATGATGTCATTTATGTTATCCATACCGTCACCCGCAGATTTTTATTTTCCGCCCCGCAGTCTTTCCATAAGCTTTTGCGCCTGCTCGCTTTTAAGAAGGCTTTCCATTGCGCTTTTATCTGATAAAAGCTTTGAAAGAGCCTCTTTTTTGTCGTCGGAAAGCGTATTTTTGATTGAGTTCACCATTTCTTCGGGATTTTTTCCGTTTGCCATTTCAAGAATTTCATCAACTGAAAATTTGCCGTTATTCATTGAATCACCGCCTTATTTATAGTATAATGTATATGTTGTATTTTTCTTTGTAGAACGGAGACTGTGTTATGCGGCTGCTTGTTTTTTCAGATTCACACGGCAACACTTCAAAAATGACCGATGCAATTATGCTTCACCCCGAAGCCGATATAATTGTCCATCTCGGAGACGGAGAAAGAGATGTTGAACAGATAAAAGATATCATCGGAAACAAACCTCTTGTTCAGGTTTGCGGAAACTGTGATTTTTATTCCTTTCTGCCCGTAAATGAATTCATTTTTGCAAAAAACACAAAGATTTTCTGCACTCACGGACACACAGAGCTTGTAAAACACGGAACAGGTGCGCTTTATTCCAAGGCGAAATCGTGCGGTGCCCACATTGCATTATATGGTCACACCCACAATCCCGTTACCGATTATGACGACGGATTTTACGCAATGAATCCCGGCAGCATCCGTGAGGGTAACTACGGCGTTGTTGACATCGTTGACGGCGGAATAATCTGCATCAATATGAAACTGTAATATTTCGCACCGCTTGTTCATATTATTTTGACAGGCGGTGATTTTTATGTTTGTTTATTCAGTAAAAACCTCAAAATCAAAAATTGCGGTGCTTCTTATTGCCCTTATTGCAACTGCGGCGGCGGTGCTTTTCCTTGCCTTCGGCGAAAAAACTCCCGTTGCAACCAACGAAAACACAGTCAGCTACAAAGCTGAAAATGCCGAGCAGAGAAATGCATTCATTTCGCAGTTCGGCTGGAAATTCTCTTCTGACCCCGTTGAAGTGAGCGAGGTTATCATTCCTCAGGAATTCGATGACATCTATATGAATTACAACGAAATCAACAAGGCGCAGGGTCTCGACCTCGAGCCTTATAAGGGTATGCGTGCAAAACGCTGGACATACGATATCCTCAACTACCCCGCATATGAGGGAAGAAGCGGAGTTGTTCAGCTCAATCTCCTTGTTTTCAACGGCGTTGTCATCGGCGGAGATGTCTGCTCTCTTGAAAACAACGGATTCATTCACGGATTCGATTTCCCGAAAGAAGCTCCGACAACCGTAAATATTGCCGAAACAACGCAAAAAACCTCCGTTTCGGGCGAATAAAAAAGATTTTTTAAAAAAGTTAAAAAATTTTTTAAAAAAGGGTTGACAAATTCCGATTCTCGGTATATAATCATCAAGCATTCAAGAAACGCCGTTGCGTTTTTTAGTCGGTGTTGATGACGTTGAGGGTCCACCCGTTCCCATCCCGAACACGGTAGTTAAGCTCAACAGTGCCGAAAATACTTGGCTGGAAGCGGCCCGGGAAAATAGGTCGACGCCGACACTTTTTAAATTTAGCTGTCCAAAAGGACGGCTATTTTTTTTGCTTTTTTTCTTGAAAAATCCGTTTAAAGTGTTATAATATCATATATTAAAAATTAAGGAGGATTTAACTTGAAAAAGATTATTTCGGTTATTCTCAGTGCGGTAATGATTTTCGCACTCGGCTCATTCGGTGTAAGTGCCGAAAGTACAGACACACTCAAATTTGACGAGAACGGCAACTTCAGAATTCTCCAGCTCGCCGACATTCAGGACGGCCCGTTTCTCAAAAGTGCAACCCGTAACTTCATCAGAGACGTTGTTGCAGAAACAGACCCCGACCTTGTTATCCTCACAGGTGACAATATTTCGGGCGGCGGTTGCCTGACAGACGGTCTTGCAAAAATCGCAATCGACAGATTTATGAGCATCTTTGAAGACTACGGCGTTCCCGTTGCAGCTGTTTTCGGTAACCACGACAGCGAAGGCGCCGCAACAAAGGAAGAAATGATGAAGATGTATGAAGCATATGACTGCTTCGTCGGCTGCGAAGGCGAAGACCTCACAGGCTGCGGCAACTACAATCTTCCCATTATGTCATCCGACGGAGAAAAGATTGCTTACAACATCTGGTGCATCGACTCTCTTACATATAACCGTCATCCTGAGAACAAGCGTGACGTTGCATACTACGAAAACGACCTCAAAGGCTATGCTTGCGTACACAAGGACCAGATTGACTGGTATGTCAAAGCCTCAAACGAGCTCAAAGAGGCAAACGGCGGCAAGCCCGTTCCCTCAATGATGTTTCAGCACATCATTGTTCCTGAAATCTATGACGCTCTTGTCAGCACAGATAAAGGCGTTGCTCTTCCCGAAGGTGCTGAAGGCATACTCGGCGAAAGCCCCTGCCCCCCTGAATACTCAAACGGTCAGTTTGACGCTGTTGCAAATCAGGGCGACGTTGTTGCCATGTTCTTCGGTCATGACCACATCAACGATTTCATTGTTCCTCATAAGGGCATCGACCTCGTTAACACTCCCGGCGTAACCTTCGGTTCATACGGCAACGAAACCAGAGGCGCAAGAGTTATTGACATCAAGGAAAGCGACACATCAACCTACGAAACAGAGGTTATCAGATGGCGTGAATTCTATGATGTTGAAAACAACCCCGTCGAATACTACCGCTACATCTACAGCGGCAACGAATTCAGCGCAGGCGAACAGATTGAAGCTTTCTTCAGATTTGTTTTTGCTAAAATCGCTGCCATTTTTGCATAACATAACAACAACGGACTGTCACACGGAGAAGAACAACCGTGTGGCAGTTTTTTCGTCAACTCCGACAAAAAAGATTTTCCTTTTTAGTGCAAAATGTTATCTTTAAAAAACATAATAAAGATGATATAATAACCTAAATCGGTGTATTGTACACCTTTAAAAACACAAGGAGAATCGCTATGAACAACACCTTTTTCTGCGCAAGGGAAAACGGAAAGCTTCATCGCCCCAGAACAATTCTGACAGGCTTCGGCTTTATGGCTTCCTCAATTGCGTGGGCAATCTATGACCCCTACATCACTAAAATTCTTGAAAAACTGCTTAATGCCTCCGAAACCGTTACTCAATGGAGCGCAAAGCTTAACGAAATGTTCCCCGTTCTTGCAAAATTTGCAGAATCCCAGGGTGAAAATGTTGTTACCGAAGCGGGCGGAATCACTCTTGTTCCCCTCTTTATCGGTATCATTATGACCTTTGATAATATTTTCGGTGTTATCTTCCAGCCGACATTCGGCAAGCTTTCCGACAGATGTCATTCAAAGCTCGGTAAACGCCGTCCGTTCATCGTTTTCGGTGCACCCGTTTCGGCATTCCTCTTTGCCGTTATCCCCTGGATTGCACTCGGCGGCTCACTCCCCCTTACAATGGCATTCATTATCCTCTTCGTTTTCTCAATGTCGCTTTGGAGAGCACCTGTTGTCGCTCTTATGCCCGCTCTTACACCTCCTTCACTGCGCAGTGAAGGTAACGCAATCATCAACCTTATGGGCGGTATCGGCAGCGCGGTCGGTATGGTTGCAGGTTCAATTGTCGGCGCAATCTACACAGCATTCACAGGCGTAAAAATCACAACAGAAAACGAGCAGGTTGCATTCCCCTATGTTTTCCTTACGGGCGCAATCGTTATGATTATCGGTATGCTCGTTATTCTCTTCTTTGTAAAAGAGCCTTCAAGCAAGCTTGAAGCTGTTGCCGCTCAGAATAAGGCTGCCGATGCAGCTGCAAGAGAGCAGGCTGAAAAAGAAGCAAAGAAAGCCGCAAAAGAAGCTCAGAAAGCTCAGAAACTTTCAAAGGGCGAAAGAACAAGCCTTATCTTTATGCTCGGCGGTCTCTTCTTCCTCTTCTGCGGCACCAACGCAATCACAACATTCTTTGCTCTCTTTGCCGCTGAAGTTCTCGGCAAAACAACCTCAGAAGCAACCATTATGACAACTCTCTTTGCCGTTTGCTCCGCGGTAGCCGCTATCCCCGCAGGCTATATGGGCAAGAAAATCGGCAGAAAGAAGACCATCCTCATCGGTCTTGCCGTATTTATGGCAGTATTCCTTCTCTATGTTGCAACACAGAGCATGGCTCTTATCTGGGTTGCTCTCATTCTCGGCGGTTTTGCAAATATGCTCATCACCGTCAACACCCTTCCCCTTGTTCTTGAAATCGGCGGTATCGATAAGGTCGGCACATTCACAGGCTACTACTACACCGCTACTTTCTCGGCTCAGATTGCATCCCCCATCGTTTACGGTATCGTCCGTATGCTTTCGGGCACATATATGTCGCTGTTCATCTACAGCCCTGTTATGTTCATTCTCAGCATGCTTTGCATCTTTGTTGTAAAGCACGGTGAAGCAATCCCCGAAAATGTTGTCAAGGCAGCCAAGGAAGCTAACGAAGACTGATTTCAAATTAAACAAACGGTTTGCATCGGAAATCCTTTGCAAACCGTTTTTCTTTTTTTGACAAAATTCTTTATAACTGTTATAATAGAAGATATCAAAGCAAGGAGGCGGCAAAATGAGTGATAAATTCTGTCTGCGCTGCCTTCTGCGTGAATGCGGACGCGAGGACACACTGAAAACCATAATCAAACATATCAAAAAGATTTCCGCAGGAGAAAAGGCATCCGAAAAGGAATATTCACGCAGACTCGCAGTGTGCAGAGAATGCGAATTCCTTGAAGAAGGAACCTGTCTCAAATGCGGTTGCTATCCCGAAATGAAAGCGGCATTCAATTATCAGAAATGTCCGATGAAAAAATGGTGAGGAGAAATAATTATGATTTATAATGTTATTGTCTGCGACGATGAAAACGATATCCGCTCGGCTCTCAACATCTATCTTTCAGGCGAAGGATACAGAGTTTTTGAAGCAAAAAACGGCAAAGAAGCGCTTGATATCATCGATTCCGAAGACATCCACCTGCTTCTGCTCGACATTATGATGCCCGTTATGGACGGCATAACAACTCTTGCAAAACTCAGAGAGCATTCCAACATTCCCGTTATTCTGCTCACCGCAAAAAGCCAGGCAGCGGACAAGATTTCGGGTCTCAACGTCGGTGCGGATGACTACATAACAAAGCCTTTCAATCCCACGGAGGTTGCCGCAAGAGTAAAATCACAGCTTCGCAGATATATGCGCCTTGGCGGCACAGCCGATAACATTGCAAAAAGCTCTGCCATTGTCAACGGCGGAATCGAATATGACGAAAAGACCAAAACCGTTACCGTTGACGGCGACCCCGTCAGCCTTACTCCGACGGAAATGATGCTTCTGCGTCTGTTTATGCACAATCCCGGGGTTGTTTTCTCTCCCAAGGATATCTACAGAAAGGTCTGGAACGATGACCCTCTCGGCGCAGAAAACACCGTTACCGTCCATATCCGCCATCTGAGAGAAAAAATTGAAATCAATCCCGCAAATCCTGACTACATCAAATCGGTCTGGGGTCACGGCTACAAGATGGAAAAGAAATAATCGGGGGCTTAAAAATGAAAAAAAATTATTGGCAATCCGCCACTGACCGTACTGCCCTGATGATAATTCTTGTCTGTATGGCGCTTCTTGCGTCGGGCAGTGTGCTGGGCATAATTTATCTTAGTGAATACGGCTTTTATCAGAAAGGTGATGACGGAAAAACCGCAAAAAGCGTTGCCGTTCAGCTTTATTCGCTTGAAGACATAGACCAGGTTCAGGACTACTATAAATGCGTAACCGACAATTCCGATGAATACCGTCTCAATTATTACAAGACGAAGTATTCTCCCGAAAAGAGCAACTTCATTTTCACAATCGAAGATGAAAACGGCACCGTTCTTTTCTCAAATTTCGACACAATGACGGAGCATCTGAAGTTTGATGCGGAATACACGGGAAGCGCAGGCTTCTATTTTTACGGCGAAGAGGGAAAAATTGTTCCTTTGAGAATAAACTACCGCATCCACGACGACCATAACAGTGCAAACGACAAATATAACTCCGCTTTTATGTGGATTGAGCTTGCAAACTCACTCAAATATGCGCTTTTCATATTCTGCGTGCTTGCAATTGTAGTTATCATTATGCTTCTTTCCGTTATGACCGTCAATGCGGGTATAACCGAAGAGGGCGGCGATGTAAAGCCCGGATTTATTGACAAAATTCCGCTTGACCTTTGGATTATCTTCATCTCATTCATCCTGTTTGTCTGTTGGGTCGTCATAGGTCTGACCTCGGCAGGCAACGTCGGTATGGTTCTGAATAACGTTGTCATAATGATTTCATTTGCCGTGTTCATCGTTATTCTTCAGCTTTTCCTCTCAACTCTTTCCGTAAGAGTAAAGCTCGGAAAATTCTATAAAAACGCAATCGTTTATTTCATCTACAGAAAGTTCAAAACCATGCTTCCCCGCAAGATTCACCGCACATTGCGAGAAATGAGCATTTTCAAGAAAATCATTCTCGGAATTTCAATCTATATCATCGTTGAAGCTGCAATAATGCTCACAACCTCATATTTCGTTTTCGTCAGCAATATGTTTGATAAGAACTCTGTTTTCGGCGTTTTCCTTGTTGTCTGGGGCACAACGAGACTGATTCTTATCCCCATCATCGCAATGCTTGCAATCAATCTTCACTATGTTAAAGAAGAGGGACAGCGACTTGCACAAGGCGTTCTCGGCGACGAGATATCAAGCAAGCTTACCGTTTCAGCCATCCGTGCGCACGGTAAAAATCTTGACCTTATCCGAAAAGAAATCACAAAATCAATGGAACAGGAAATCAGAAGCGAAAAACTCAAAAGCGAGCTGATTACAAATGTCTCCCACGATTTAAAAACTCCGCTCACATCCATTATCAATTACACAGAGCTTCTCAAGGGCGACAGCCTTTCGGACGAAGAAAGAAAGAATTATATTTCCGTTCTTTCAAACCATACCGACAGACTCGCAAGCCTTCTCAACGACCTTATTGAAGCCTCGCAGATTACTTCGGGAAACATTGATATTGAGCTTGAAAAAACAAGCCTCAACATAATTCTTGCCCAGACTCTTGATGAATTCTCCTATAAGCTTGAGCAGTCTGACCTGCTCCCGAGAGTTGAAACTCCCGAAGAAGATGTATGGATAATGGGTGACGGAAAATGGCTCTGGAGAACACTCTCCAACCTTATGAACAACGCCTGCAAATATGCCGTAAGCGGAACCGACCTGCTTATGAAAATCGATAAATCAAAAGGCAAAGCTACTCTGAATCTCACAAACCAATACAGCGCAGGGCTCAATATCGACGAAGCTGACCTGCTTGAAAGATTCGTCAGAGGCGACGGCTCAAGACACACCGAAGGCAACGGTCTGGGTCTCTCAATTGCCAAAAGCCTGACTGAAATTCAGGGCGGTAAAATGACTCTTTCCGCCGCCGACAACATTTTCAGCGTAACTCTGGAATTCGATGCGTTGGACTGATGCTTGACAAAAAAACAAATAACTGATATCCTACTATATCGGCAGGCAGAAACAGCTCTGTCTGCCTTTTTTATGAGAAAAAGGGGCAAGAGATTTTTATGGGAAAGAAAATTATTGCGGGAGCGCTTGCGTTTCTTATAATAAGCTGTTTTTCGGCCTGTCGCAGAATAAGTCTTGAAGAAGAAACAACAACGCAGGCAACAACAACAGAAACAACAACCGCGCCAACCACAACCGAGGCACCGACAACAACAACTACTACCACTACAACCACCACAACTACAACCAAAAAGGTCACAACAACCAAGAAACCGACCACAACCCAAAAGCCGACAACAACAAAAGAACCCGAAACGCAGGAAAAAGATCCTTTGCTTTCGGGCAATTCGGAGCGCAACGTTGAAACTGAGGTGCTCAAGTACGGCGTCACGGTCCGCAGAGTAATAAGAGTTTATTATGACGTGATTGACGGCAAAAAGGTTGAAACAGACAGAACGGTTTCCGAGGGATACAGCAGAATAAATTACTCCGCAACCTATAACGACCTGCTTCCCGCCGCAAAGAAAAACCGCAATACTTACAGCGATTATATCAACGAAATTCTCAGAATAACCAACGGCTACCGCAAGGAAGGCGGACTTGAACCGTTCACACTCAACACAAAGCTGACCGAAATCGCAAACGTGCGTGCCGAAGAGCTTGCGTGGTCGGGTAAACACAGCCATTACCGACCCGACGGAAGCCATTGCTTCTCCATTTTCAAGGAAAACGGCTTCAACAGCGGTCTCGCGGGCGAAAACATCGGCTGGGGCTTCGCTTCTCCCGAAGCAGTCTGCCAGGCATGGAAGGATTCACCGACTCACTATGAGAACATTATGAATCCCCAATTCACCCAAATCGGCATCGGTGTCGCCGCCGACGCAGACCCCACCTCAAATCTCTGCTGGGTTCAGCATTTTTATGAGTAAACAACAACGAACACCCCGTAATGTTCCAGACATTACGGGGTGTTTTTTTGTTACTTGTTTATCGGAAGAGCAAGCGTCACCTTGAACAAATCGCCGTCAACGCTGACATTGAATTTGCCCCTCTGCAATTCGCAGAGATTGCTTGCGATTGAGAGACCGAGACCGCTTCCCTCTCCCGTTCTTGACGAATCGCCTCTGACGAATCTCTGCACAAGCTCGTCAGCCTCGACGTCAAGCGGATATTTTGAAATGTTTTTCAGGACGATTGAGCCGAAATCATTTCCTCCCGCAACCTCAACATAAACTCTCGTGTTTTCCATTGCATATTTGCGGATATTCGAGAAAAGATTTTCAATTATGCGTGAGGTTTTCTGCGCATCGGCGGTAACAAAAACGGGAGTCTGCGGCGAGCGAAGAACAATTTCGATTCCGCATTTTTTCAGCTCATCGCTGTGCTCACCCACCGCCTGCGCGGCAAATTCGCAAAGATTTATTTTAACGGGATGAAGCTCAATTGCACCCGAAGAAGCCTTTGAAGCCTCAACCAGATCCTCAATCAGCTTTTTCATTTTCTGCGATTTTTCATCAAGAACGGAAATATATTTCTGCGCCGTTTCATCCTGAACATCGCATTTTTTGAGCAAATCAACATAATTCACGATTGATGTGAGCGGAGTTTTCAAATCGTGAGAAACATTTGTTATAAGCTCCGCTTTCATTCTCTGGTCCTTGACCGCGCTTTCAACCGCGTCCTGAAGACCGTCCTGCATTGTGCCGACATCTTCGGCAAATGTACGCATAAAACCCGGCATATAGCGGGTGTCGATTTTGCTGTCAAGTCTGCCCTGCTTTGTCTGCGAAACCGCGCTCATAATTCTGTCAAGCGAAATGATGTGAACGAGACAGTAGAGAAGCACCGCAACGGCAAGAAGGCAGATGAAAACGATAAGAACAATGCTCATACCGTTATCAAACGCAAGTGCCAGAAATGCCGAGAAAAGAAACAGCGCCATAACTGCGCAAACGGCGATTATCGCATATTTTCTGAATTTCTTTTTATCGCTTGTGTAATCAATCGCAAGCATATTTCTTAATTTTCCGTAACCCCATCTTGCAGGCTTGAGAATCAAATAAACCAGCGTGTGCTTCCAGAAGGTTTTATTGCGCACATTTCTTGCAATGCTCATCAGAAGAAGAGTCGGAATTGCAAAGAAAAGTGCAAACAAAAATGCTGTCAGTTCAGTCATAGGCATTGCAACAAGGCTCAGCAGACCTGTCGGAACATGCGCAAGTTCGCCCGGGTCCGCTTCAAAAAACACCGCACATATAACGGCAACTCCGATGAGCACCATTGCTCCGACAGCAAGCGCAAAACTGATAACAAACGGGATTTTATCTGCGGCGCAGATTTCAACCGTGCCGTCCGACTTCTTGCCCGCAACGCAGATGATATAAACTCCGATTGCGCAGGCAAGAAGGAAGCTGACAACGCTGATTACCGCCATTGTCTTCATGCTCAGGTCAGTATCAAAATCCATATACATATCGTGGAAAAGCGAGAAGATGTCCGTTCCCGTATATCCGTAAGAAATATACATTTCGGCAATGCCCGCATTCGCTGCCCTGCCGATAATTGCGCTTGAATATCCGTCGGATGACGAATAATTGATAAATTCGTCACGGATATCGTATACCGCACCGCCATCCTGAGTTTCGGGCATAGGTTCACCCTTAATCAGCACATATTCTCCGTTTTCAAAGCCTTCAACAAAGTCTCCCCCGATTTTTGCGAGAATCTGTTCGCGGTTGTCCGCCCTTGTGACACCGCAGTTTGTGATTACGTTGCCTGTTGAAGAGAAGAAAACGGCATATTTTATGCTGTCGGAGTTACTCCTGAGTCTTGAATATATGCCTCTGTTTTCAAAATCCATTTGCAGCATATTGTTATAGCGCTCATTGACCAGCTTTATTGCCGAATCCTTGTCAATTTCGCCATAGCAGGAATAATCGCTGAGCGAGTTGAGGTAATTCAGAGCATTGCCGATTTCAGCTATGTTGCCGCCGTAATACATGTCATATTCCGCAGCAGTCATAATAAATGTAGTATCTTCTACTACGTCATCATAATAGGGGGTTGTTGCGCCCTCATAGATATAGTTATAATCTTCAAACTGTCCCTGACTGATTATATCACCGTTATAGCTGAAATAGACCGTACTACCCTTTTGCTCAAGGCGGTATCTGAAGCGGTTGTCCTCGGTGATAAACACCTGAATTCCCGATGCATCAAGCACCTTGAAGCTTTCCTCAACTTTTCCGAGCATATCACGGCGTTCTTCTTCAATCCGTTTTCCCGTTGCCGTCTTTTTGAATTCCTCAACGGTTGTTGCGCTTGTTTCCTCGCCGTCATAAATGAGACGGTACTCATATTCATTGAGCATCATTCTGAAAACGGGAGTCTGCGTAAAGCCCTCGGAATTCGCGCTGTTATAGAAAAATAATTCTCTGTAGAAAAGGCTTGCAAAATATCCCGAAACAAAGAAAAGCACAACAGCGAGCACAAAAGCCATAACACGGATTGCTTTCTTGCGGTTAATATTTCTCAATTTTGTAACCAATTCCCCACACCACCTTTAAATATTTCGGCTCTTTAGGATTGATTTCGATTTTTTCGCGGATTCGTCGGATATGCACCGTAACTGTCTTGTCGGAAATGCACGCAGGCTCATTCCATACCGCCTCGTAAATCTGCTCGGTTGAAAGCACTCTGCCGAGATTTTCCATAAGCACCTTCATAATTCCGTATTCGGTTGCGGTCAGCTTCACACTCTCGCCGTCAAGCGTCAGCTCTTTTGCAATAATATCGAGCGAAAGGCCCGCGGTTGTGATAACGCCTTCCTTAAGTTCCATTGCGCCCAGAGCCGTGAATCTTCTTATCTGCGACTTGACCCGTGCCATAAGCTCAAGCGGATTGAACGGCTTTGTCACATAGTCGTCTGCGCCGAAGGAAAGACCCGCTATTTTGTCGGTATCCTCGCTTTTTGCCGAAAGCAGAACAATCGGAATGTTATGCTTCTCACGCATTTTCAGAGTTGCCTGAAGACCGTCAAGTCCGGGCATCATAATGTCAAGAATAACGCAGTGCACCTCATTATTGCTGACTTGCTCAAGTGCCGCCCTGCCGTTTTCGGCACGAAGCACCTTATAGCCCTCAAGGCCAAGATAAATCTCAAGCGAATCAAGAATTGCGATATCGTCATCGCAGACAAGCACGGTAAACAAATCCTTCACCTCATTTAAAATCAATCCCGACGTCCATTATCATTATAACGGCGCGAAATTACAAACCAAGTATCAAAATTATTACAAATTTATTAAAACGCTGTTTTTATGGTAGAACTTTTGACCTGAAAAGTCAATATGAAGAATGTGGAGAGTTTGATTTTGTATTAAAGGGGCTGGCTCACGGAGATGAAGAAACAGCTAATAAAAAGTTTGATACAACATATAAAAAACGGTTTGCACCGTTATGATGCAAACCGTTCATTATTATTCTGTTCTGAGTGCAACAACGGGGTCTTTGCGTGATGCAATCTTTGCGGGCACGAGACCTGCAATGAGTGTAAGCGACATACTGATTAAAACAAGTATAATCGCCGCATCGGTGGGAAGCTGCGCAACATCAGGAATTGTTGAAAGATGCTCGATAAGTGCATTGATGGGCAGACAGAGAAGTATCGTTGAACCGATACCGATTGCGCCCGAGACAAATCCCACAATGAGCGTTTCCGCATTGAACACACGGGAAATATCCTTCTTTGAAGCACCGATTGCGCGGAGAATACCGATTTCCTTTGTTCTTTCAAGAACTGAAATATAAGTGATAATACCAATCATAATTGATGAAACAACAAGAGAAATTGCAACGAACGCGATGAGGATATAAGAAATGATATCAATAATCTTTGTTACCGATGTGAGGAGAAGTCCGATATAGTCGGTATACTTGATTGCGTCGTCATCTCTGCCCTCTGCCGCCGCTTTTTCATTGTATTTATCAATTGCGGATGCAATATAATCCTTTGCTTCAAAGTCAAGAGGATAGATATTGATTGTCTGAGGAGTTGCAAGGTCGGCAACGCCGAGCATATCAAGAGCCTCTTCATAGCTCTTTGCAAGCGGTTCGGGCTCGGGTTCAGGCTCGGGTTCGGGTTCAGTCACGGCTTCTCCGCCCTGTTCTCCGCCTTCAGCCGCAGGAGGAATTGCGCCCGCCTGACCGCTCATCATTGCGGAAAGCATCTGAAGCTTTGCATCCTTGCCCATCATCTGAAGATACTGGATTGCCTGCTTACCCGTGATTGTTCCGATGCCCTCAATCTCCTGACCTTCAAGCATTTTGTCAAGGTAGCCTGCAAGCTCTGTTTTTTCTTCCGCTGTCAGTCTCGACTGAAGAAGAAGCTCTACGGTGCGTTTCATTTCCTTTGCCTGCTCACCGCTGTACATTTCATCAATTCTTGCATAAACCTCTTCTTCCGTTACGGGTTCAGCATTTGAGAAATCCATTGATATTGCAGTTTCGGAAGCCTTGGGTGCTTCGCCCTTGAATGCCATTGTGCTTGCCTTGGGAGCCTGAGTTTTTGAAACCGAAGCTTCAATCTGCGGGTCAAGTGAAACATTCTGCGCAGCGGGTGCCGCCGTTTCGGGTTTTGTCTCCACCGCTTCTTCCTTAACAAAGGGAAGTCCCGTGAAAACATCCGTTGCGGGGTCCGCTTTCTGCTTCTTCACAAGTTCACATTCGTTGGTTTTGTTGATAACGTGCTCTGTGAGTTCACTTGTATAACCGACTGCGCCCATTGTTGTTACCATAAGCGAGCCGTCTGTGGGTCTGATAATACCGACAATTTTAATTTCTTCGCCGTTTTCAATCAATGACTGAACATAAGCGTCGTCCGCACGCTTATCTTCCCACATCTGTGTTTCTTCGTTGTATGCATAATAATCGGGTTCAAGAACAATCCTGAACGTCTTGCCTATGATATCGTCATATTCGATTTCGTGCTTCTGCACGGTGTAATCCTCGCCGCTCTGCATTGCCATAAAGCCCTGCACCATATCAGCGGCTGTTGTTATGCCGAGACCCTGAATTGCAAGGTCGCTGATTTCATTGTTTTTGTCAACGATAAGCACAACCTCGTTGTAATTCTTCGGCCATTCACCCTTGATAACGTCATACTGCGTTTCAAGAAGCGCGGGATTATCAATAAGCTCCTGCCATGAATTATAGTATTTTTCATAGGATGCAAGCATTGAGGTGTCAATGCTCATACCGCCCATATTGACACTGCCCATCATTGAATGCATAAGGTCAATAATGGGGCTGGGATAAACCTGATTTGCGCCGTTCTCAATATTGGAGGAATAAATATTCATCTTTCCGCCGTACGAATACTGAATGCTGCTGACATATTGGTCGATGTCACATTCATCGCTTTCAAGGAATTCCTTGAATTTTGTCAAATCGTTTGCCCAGATTTCGGATGTGAACGATTCGAGCATAGTCGATGTGAGTGTATTTGAATAAACCTTGTCAAGTCCGTGGTCAATTTCGCCGCCTGTCGGTGAGATTGCGGTCATTCCGCCGAGCATACCGCTCATATCCATTGTTGCGCTTTCAACCATAACAGGATATGAGGTGAGGGTTTCCTGCTGAATTGAGTCAATATATGCCTGAAAACCGCTTGAGAGAGCAAGAATGAGCGCAATGCCGATAATTCCTATGCTTCCCGCGAACGAAGTAAGGAATGTTCTCATTTTCTTTGTAAGAAGATTATTGAAAGAAAGCGTAAGCGCTGTAAGGAATGACATCGAAGGCTTTTTCTTCGCCTTCTTCTCTTTTCTTGTCTGCTTGGGCTGAGCCTCTTTCTCTTCGTCATCTGCGGTGTAGGGATTTGAGTCGCTGACAATCGAGCCGTCAATAAGTCTGATGATTCTTGTTGAATATTCCTCTGCAAGCTCGGGATTATGAGTTACCATAATTACAAGCTTTTCTTTTGAAATTTCCTTGAGAATATCCATAACCTGAACGCTCGTCTCGGTGTCAAGTGCGCCCGTCGGCTCGTCTGCAAGAAGAATTTCAGGGTTGTTTACAAGCGCTCTTGCAATCGCAACTCTCTGCATCTGACCGCCTGACATCTGGTTGGGCTTTTTGCTGAGCTGATTTCCGAGTCCGACCTTTTCAAGCGCTTCCTTTGCTCTCGCTCTTCTTTCAGCCTTCGAAACGCCCGAAAGAGTCAGCGCAAGCTCAACGTTTGAAAGAACGCTCTGGTGGGGAATCAGATTATAGTTCTGGAAAACGAAGCCTACCGAGTGATTGCGGTAAGTGTCCCAGTCTCTGTCCTTGAAATTCTTGGTTGACCTGCCTTCAATCACGAGGTCGCCCGTTGTGTACTGGTCGAGACCGCCGATGATATTGAGCAAGGTTGTTTTACCGCAGCCCGAGTGACCGAGTATGGACACAAACTCACTGCGGCGGAATTCGATGTTGACGTCCTTGAGTGCAAGGACTTTTTCATCGCCCGCAATATATTCCTTAACGATGTTTTTTAATTTCAGCATAAATTACCTCTCATCAAATGTGGTTGACAAACAAGATGTAAAATGTTACACTTGTAACTGTTACAAGTGTAACACCTGAATATGAACAATTCATAAACAAAATAAAAAAATATATTAAGAAAAGATAAAAAACACCCCCGGTGTTACAAAAAAGAGGATTTGTAATGGCCAGACACAACGAATCAAACGCCCTGACAAAAGAATGCATCCTGACTGCTCTTCTCCGACTGATGGAAAGTGAGCCGTATGAAAGCATTTCCATAACCGATATAACCAACCTTGCGGGTGTTTCGCGAATGGCTTACTACCGTAATTACAAAAGCAAGGAAGATATTCTTCTGCGTCAGCTTGAAGATGCCGAAGAACAGCTGCTTGAAGAAATCGGAACAAACGATGCGCAGTCAATCAGGGAAGTTCTTCTCTATGTTTCCAATTATATACAGGAAAATGCAGCAGTTATTCGTGCAATTTACAAAGCAAATCTCGGACATCTTCTCACCAATATGCTCAGTCAGAGAATTTTTGCCTATTTCCCCGTTGCAAACGCAACAATCGCAGGCAGATATGCCGTGCCTTTTTATGTCGGCGCAATTCTTTCCGTTTTCCAGGTGTGGTTCCACAACGGAATGAAAGAAAGCTGCGAAGAAATTGCAGACATAATCAACAATCTCATCAACCGCGAAAATGCGCTTGATTTTGTTGTCAGACCGAAAGAATAAAAATCCGCAGTGAAAATCACTGCGGATTTTTTTATCTGTTTTCAAAGAATTTTTCAATTTCTGCTCTTGTTGCGGCAACCGAGCCTTGCACCATATCGGGTTTTCCGCCGCCTCTGCCGTTGCACGCCGCATTAAGCTCTTTTCCGATTGCTCTGACATCCTCGGTGCGGCTTGACACGGCATATTTATAACCGTTTTCATCGTCCCCCGAAAATACGGCGGCGATTTTCACTTTATCAGCAAGCAAATCGCAGAAAATTCTTGCGTCGTCAGCCTGACCCGCAGAATCAAACTCGCAGCAGAATTCGCCCGAAACACCCTGAGCCTTTGCCGCAAAAAGCTCTTTTTTCAGCAGATTATAATTAAGCCTTGCCTCATAAAGCTGAGCCTGTACTCTTTCAACTGCTTCGGCAACCTCGCCTGTTTTTGCCTTGAGCATAGCGGAAATCTTGTTGACACTAGCATTTTTCTCCATGTAATCCTCAAGCGCGCGTCTGCCTATCTGAAGAGTGACACGTACACCCGATTTGTAATTCATCATTGACGTTGCCTTGATTATTCCGATTTCACCCGAAAACGCAACGTGTGTGCCGCAGCAGGCGCAAAGGTCAACGTCGCCGATTTTGGTCAGTCTTACCTGACCTTTAATCTCTTTTTTGCTTCTGTAATCATAATTTTCAAGTTCGCTGTCATCGGGATAAATCGCTTCAATGGGAATGTTGGCAAAAACGGCTTCGTTTGAAAGAAACTCTGTTTTTTTGAGTTCTTCATCAGTAATTACGCCGTTGAAATCAACGGTAACACTCGTTTCACCCATATGAAAACCGACGTTGTCAACTCCGTACAGCGAATGAGCAACGCCCGAAAAAATATGCTCTCCCGAATGAAGCTGCATATTGAGAAATCTTTTGTCAAAATCAAGCTTGCATTCCGCGTTTTCGCCCTCATTTACAGCCGATTCGCAGATATGAATAACTTCTTCGCCTCTTTCAACGGTGTCAGCAACACGCACACCGCCTATAAAACCCGTGTCACCCGGCTGACCGCCGCCCTCGGGGAAAAATGCGGTTTTATCAAGGATAACCTCGAATTTTCCGCCGTTTTCCGTGCAGGAAACAACCTGTGCGGTAAATTCTTTTATGTATTGGTCTTTATAGTATAAACGTTCCGTCATTTTCGTCTCTCCTTAAAACATTTGCACCATTGTACCATAATCTGTCTTCAAAATCAAACCCTATTGTAATTGACAATATCCTGTTTTGTGTTATAATTATTATACTTTTGTAACGGGAGGACAAAAAATGAAAGAATATATTCAGAGAATAAAGGACGGCTGTCCGAAATACCGTTTTGTTATTTGGTGGATATTCAGAGCGCTGATGATTTATGCCTTTGTTGCAGGCTTCTTCAAAAAGCCTTTTGACATCACAGACCCTCTGCAGGTCGGCGCAAATTTCCTTTGTATGTTCGTTTGGGAAATATTTATGATGTTCCCCAAAAAGAGCATTTTCCGCTACATACCCTCATCGCTTCAGACATTTCTGATTATCGGAATTTTTGCCGCTTCTTTCGGCGGAAAATTCCTCAATCTCTATTATGATTTCAGATGGTGGGACGTTATTCTTCACTTTATCGGCGGCGGCGCCTGCGTATTCTTCGGCTATGAGTTCGTTGCCGCAATCCAGAAAAGAGACAAAGTTAATGTTCCCATGCAGCTCATTCTTCTCTGCTCCGTCGGTTTTTCATTCCTTGCCGCAACCTGCTGGGAGCTTTTTGAATTCGGCTTTGACCAGATTGCCTGTATGGGCGGCGGAATCGGCGATGCCCAGCATTGGTCGCTTGAGCTTGCAAAAGGCACACCGAAAGAGCTGACACTTTTTGACCCTGTATATGCTGACCGTTGGCCTATTATGGACACCATGGCGGATATCGTTCTCAACTCCGTGGGCGCACTTGTTTCATTCATTTATATCAAGCTCAACCCCTACAGACACAAGGGAAAGAACGATATCACAGCTGACTTTTGCAAAGAAACAGTAACAACAAAATAAATTTCTGCCGCAGTCCCGACGGATTGCGGCAATTTTTTTGCATTTACGGTTGATAAATACTTGCTTATGCGTTATAATATGATGATACCATTATGAATGGAGAATATATATGCTTAAACTCGAAAACATCTCTTTCAAGGTTGAAGCCGACAACGGCACCCTTGAAATCATAGACAATATAAATCTTGAAATTCCCGACGGAAGATTTACCGTTATCACAGGCCCCAACGGCGGCGGAAAATCAACTCTTGCAAGGCTTATTATGGGAATTGAAAAACCCACAAGCGGCAAGATGTACTATAACGGCATCGACATCACCGATATGTCCGTTACCGAAAGAGCAAAGCTCGCAATCGGCTATGCTTTCCAGCATCCTCCCCGCTTCAAGGGTCTCACCGTGCGCCGTCTTCTCTCGCTTGCGGCAGGCAGCGAGCTTCCCGAAGATGAGTGCTGCGGATATCTCACAAGCGTGGGTCTTTGCTCAAAAGACTATCTCAACAGAGAAATGGATAACTCTCTCTCGGGCGGCGAAGCAAAGCGAATTGAAATTGCAACCCTTATGGCAAGAAAGCTCGGCCTTGCAATTTTCGATGAACCCGAAGCAGGCATTGACCTGTGGAGCTTCTCAATGCTCGTTGAAAGCTTCAAGGCAATGAGCGAAGGAAAGCACAACAGCGTTATCGTTATTTCTCATCAGGAAAGAATTATGCAGCTTGCCGATGAAATGGTTATCATTGCAGACGGCAAGGTTAAGGAAATCGGAGCCAAGGACGATTTGTTCCCCAAGCTTATGGGTGAATTCAGCAGCGGCTGCGGTTTCAGAGGAAAGGGGGACAAGTGAAATGAATAAGGTAGATTCTCAGCTTCTTGAAGCTGTTGCGGACCTTCACGAAATCCCTGCGGGTGCCTATAATATCCGCAAAAACGGCGGCGGATTTGCAAGACAGTCAACCGCAAACATTGAAATTGTTTCAAAAGAGGACAAGCCGGGCATCGACATAATTGTTGCCCCCGGAACAAAAAACGAAAGCATTCACATTCCCGTTATCATTACCGAAGCGGGTGTCAATGACCTTGTTTATAACGATTTTTACATCGGCGACGATGCAGACGTGCTGATTGTTGCGGGCTGCGGAATTCATAACAGCGGCGATGCAGCTTCACAGCACGACGGTATTCATTCGTTCCACATCGGAAAGAATGCAAAGGTCAAATATGTTGAAAAGCATTACGGCGAAGGCGACGGCAAGGGCGAAAGAATTCTCAACCCCGTGACCGTTGTCAAGCAGGACGAAAACTCGGTCTGCGAAATGGAAATGGTGCAGATTAAGGGCGTTGACTCAACAGTCAGAAACACCGAGGCTGACCTCGCTGCAGGCGCAAAGCTGATTATGACCGAAAGACTTCTCACTCACGGCAAGCAGTATGCACGCTCGGATATGGAAATCCGTCTCAACGGCAAGGATGCGTCATCGCAGATTATTTCCCGTTCCGTTGCCAAGGACGGCTCAACGCAGATTTTCCATCCCACTGCAGTCGGCAACGCAAAATGCCGCGCTCACGTGCAGTGCGACTCAATCATTATGGACGATGCAACTGTCAGCTCAATCCCCGCTATCACCGCAAACTGCGCCGATGCGCAGATTGTTCACGAGGCGGCAATCGGCAGAATCAACAACGACCAGCTTATCAAGCTTATGAGCTTCGGAATGGACGAGGAAGAGGCGGAAGAGGTCATCATTCAGGGCTTCCTTAAGTAAGAAAAAAGCTTGTACGGAAAAATCATTCCGTACAAGCTTTTGTGTTTTACTCGACTTTTTCCTCTTCCCGATTCTCTTCAGGCGGATTTTCTGCGATTTCTTCGCTCTTTTTTGATTTGACTGCATATCTGATTATCCAAGCAATCAGCGCAACGGGCACAACTACAGCCGCAATAACCATCAGCTTCTGCATCGGGATGTAGTCATAAATTCCGTCGCCGAGAATGGTGAAAAGAATAACTCTCGGCAGAATTCCGCCCAGCGAAATCAAAAGATAATGAACAAAATTCATCTTCACTGCGCCGAGGAAAAGGCTGACTATGTCAATCGGAAATATCGGCAGCACTCTGATTAAAAAAATTGCCGAAAGCTTGTTTTTTTCGTGAAGTGCAAGGATTTTGTCGCCGTATTTCACCTTTTTCAGCTTGTTTATGACTATGTTTCCGCCGAGAATTCTTCCGAGAAGATATGTCACGCAAACCTCAAGCAGAATTCCCGCAATGTTGACGGGGATTGCAACAAAGGTCGGAAAAGCAAGTCCGACGGCGATATAGATAAGCGATGCGGGAACAACAAAAACAATCGATTTGAGCAGATAAACTCCGATAACGCTCAGAATTGCAATTGCAATGTTGCCCGATGCGGAAATGATACCTCTCACATCGAGATTCTGAAAATCCTCAAACTTCCAGATAATTATGGCAATGATAACAACCGAAACAACTATTCTTGCCGCAAGACCGATTGCGTGCGAGCCTCTTAACAGCTTCTCTTTCATTGAATATCCTCCGCAAATAACTCTATAATATAGAATAATACCTTAAATTGCTTGATAAAGCAAGGAATCACAAAAAATTTACAAAAATTTTTATAGACATTATCTAAATACTGTGGTAAACTAATTTAGTATAGTTTATTAAAAGGAGGGATTCAGATTGATGACAGCAAAAGAAAAGCTTGAAAGAGCTTCGGCTTCAGTTGCATTTGACGGAATTTATAAGTATATCAAAAAGAATCCTGCCGAAAACCTTGTCAAACTCATCAACCTTGCGCAGAAATTTATGGGCGGCGCTTTCCCCGAAAAGAATTTCGATGCATTCCGTCAGGCGGTCAATGACCCCGAAAACGTATGGAATACATTCGCAATGAACATCATCAATGAGCTTGACCCTCAGGTTATCAAAAAAATGCTGCTTGCTCTCGGTCTCGGTGCAGGCGTCAACGGCACAAAGGCTGTAAGAACAAACAGAGAAAAATACAAATGCAACATCCCGTTCATTCTTCTTTTTGACCCCACAAGCGCCTGCAATCTCCGTTGTAAAGGCTGCTGGTCTGCCGAATACGGTCACAAGTCAAATCTTTCGATGGACGAAATGAGAAGCATTGTCAATCAGGCAAGCGAGCTCGGAACTCATCTCTTTATGCTTACGGGCGGTGAGCCGCTGATTAAGAAAAAAGAAGTTCTCACTCTTTGCCGAGAAAATCCCGACTGTGCATTCCTTGCATACACAAACGCAACCCTCATCGACCAGGCTTTCTGCGACGAAATGAAGGAAGTCGGCAACCTTTCTCTTGCGCTGAGCATTGAAGGCAACGAGGAAAGCAACGATTTCCGCCGCGGTGACGGCGCATACAAAACAACAATCGATGCAATGGATCTGCTCAAGAAAAACGGCCTGTTTTTCGGCATTTCCGTTTGTTATACAAGCAAAAACATTCCTTATGTCACAAGCGATGAATTTATGGACCTTGTTATTTCAAAGGGTTCGCGCTTCGGACTTTATTTCAACTATATGCCCGTCGGTCACAATGCGGTTGTTGACCTTATCCCCTCACCCGAGCAGAGAGTTTATATGTATAATTGGCTTCGCAAGGTGAGAAACAGCAAAACGGGTAAACCGATGTTTGTTATGGATTTCCAGAATGATGCGGAATATGTCGGCGGCTGTATTGCGGGCGGACGAAATTATTTCCACATCAATTCCGAGGGCGATATGGAGCCTTGCGTTTTCATCCACTATTCGGATTCGAATATCAGAACGCACACGCTTCTTGAAGGTCTGAAGAATCCTCTTTTCCAGGCATATTGGCACAATCAGCCTTTCAACGACAACCATCTCAGACCCTGCCCGATGCTTGAAAATCCCGAGTGTCTGCGCAGAATGATCAATGAGACCGGTGCAAAATCAACTGACCTCATTGAGCCTGAAAGCGTTGAAATGCTCTGCTCAAAATGCGATAAATTTGCGGCAGCATGGAAACCCGTTGCGGATGAGCTCTGGAATTCAAGAAAGCATCCGAATCCCAAAACCCAGTATTACCGCGACACCGAAGAGGGCAAAAAAGCTCTTGACAGCAACAAATAATCGTTATATAATATCAAAAAACCAAAGGGGTGCTGACTGAAAGTCGGCTGAGATTATACCCTGTGTAAATTTATTCCGAATGAATTTACCGTACCTGATCCCGATAATGCGGGCGTAGGAAAAGGCATAATTGCAGTTTTTTGCGCCCAACGTATTTGCGTTGGGCGTTTCTGTTTTATGCGAGTATAATCCGAACCATCCCCAAGAAAGGATGTTTCACTATGTCAAAAAAACTCACCCACACACACGCTCTTGCCGAAAGTGCAATAATGGTTGCCCTTTCAATCGCACTTTTTGCCGTTTCGGACTCACTTCCGTGGCCGTTTCTTTACGGCGGCGGCTTCAGTCTTTTCGGTCAGGTGCCGATTATTCTTGTTTCTTACCGCCACGGATTGAAATACGGGCTTTCCGCTTCAACCGTTCTTGCCCTGTTTGAAATGATGATGGGATTCAAAAATTTCAGCTATGTCACGGGGCTCGCCGCTTATCTCATCGTTGCGTTTGCCGATTATATCATTGCTTTCGGCTGTCTGGGTCTCGGCGGAATGTTCAGGGGTAAGTTCAGCTCAAAGCAAACCGCGGAAATTGTTGCGGGCGGTTTGGTTGTATGCTTCATCAGATTTGTCTGCCACTTCATAAGCGGAATCACCGTATGGCAAGGCTACTGCCCCGAAGGTCAGCTTGTTGCGGTTTATTCGTTCATATACAACGGCTCATATATGCTGATTGAAACAATAATAACCGTTATCGGTCTCATTGCGGTCAGCAAACTTCTTAAAAACAAAAAAATATAACATCGCACAAAAAACAAAAACGGAGATTTGGTCGAAACCGAATCTCCGTTGATTTTTTGTTCAATTAGTTGAGAGCAGCCTTTGCCTTCTCTGTGAGAGCTGTGAATGCTGCGGGATCAGCAACTGCGATTTCAGCAAGCATCTTTCTGTTGAGAGCGATGTCTGCCTTCTTGAGACCGTTGATGAATGTTGAGTAGTTCATGCCGTTTGCCTGACAAGCAGCTGAGATTCTTGTGATCCAAAGACGACGGAAATCTCTCTTCTTCTGCTTTCTGCCGATGTAAGCATAGTTGCCGCTCTTCATAACAGCCTGCTTTGCAGTCTTGAAGAGTCTTGCCTTTGAGCCATAGTAGCCCTTAGCGAGCTTGAGTACTTTATTTCTTCTCTTGCGAGTCATTATAGCGCCTTTAATACGTGCCATTTTTAATATCCTCCGTTATTATTTAGAAATTAAGGTTTACAAAGTTCCTATATTATTTGTAAGGAACAAGACGTTTGATCTGCTTGCAGTTTGTTACGTCAGCAACAGTTGTCTTGCGAAGATTTCTCTTACGCTTTGTGTTCTTCTTGTTGAGAATGTGTGACTTGTAAGCGTGAGCACGCATGGGCTTGCCGCCCTTTGAAATCTTGAAGCGCTTCTTAGCACCGCTGTGAGTCTTAATCTTAGGCATAGTAATATCCTCCTTAATAATTTACAACTTTATTATTTCGAGCTTTTAGGAGCCAAAAACATCAGCATCTGTCTGCCCTCAAGCTTTGCAGGCTTTTCAACATTGGCGCAGTCTGCCATAGCCTCCGCGCAGCGATTCATAATGGTCAGACCGTGTTCGGGATGAGCCATTTCTCTGCCTCTGAAGCGGATGGAAACCTTAACCTTATCGCCTGAACCGATAAACTTACGGGCGTGGTTGATTTTTGTTTCAAAATCGTGGGTATCGATGTTGAGCGAAAGCCTTACTTCTTTGATATCAATAACCTTTTGATTCTTTCTTGCTTCCTTCTCTTTCTTTGCCTTTTCAAATCTGAACTTACCGTAGTCCATAATTTTGCATACGGGCGGCTTTGCCATGGGAGCAATCTTAACGAGGTCAAGATTGTGGCTTTCCGCAAGCTTGAGAGCCTCTGAAGCCGACATAATGCCGAGCTGCTCACCGTCGTTTGAAATTACGCGGACTTCCTTATCACGGATTTCTTCATTGATCTGCTGTTCCTTGCTGCTGATGTTAAAGCACCTCCTGAAAACTGATAAAAAAGCGAGGGCAGAAATTCTCTGTCCTCGCATTAAATCAAAGCTTATTAACAGCCCCGATGAGGCTGCTTGAAAAGAAGCTATTGACCAACACGGGACGTCACCCGGAAGGTGAGAGCGCACTGCTCTGCTTTATTGTGCAACTTATTCTAATATGTTTATGCCCTTTTGTCAAGGGTTTTTTCATATTTTTTTATTTTATTTTGCTCAGAAGCATTATTCCCGCAAGAATTCCAAGCTCTGCCGCAAGCAGAACAAGTGCGGTCAGACCGTTTACGAGTGCGCCGAGCGATGTGCAGTAAAGCGCCGCACAGACAACAGCACCGAGCACACTCAGGATAATCTGAACAATTGCGCCGAGCTTAACTCCCGCCGAAACACTGCATGCCGCGGCAACCGCGCGGAGCATTGAGAATGCCGTGCCGTCGTGAACAATTCCCGCAGAAAGCTTGTCGCACACTGCGTCTCTTCTTCTCTTGAAGAGTCTGCCCGCAACGGACGAGAGCACCTTGAATGTCTCCTGAGGAAGCTCAAAGCTCTTTGAAATAAGCTCTTCCGTAACATTGACATCGTTTGTTCTTACGAGCACCTGAATTCCGTTTGCTTCAAGCTGTCTGAAATAGGGTGCAAGGTTTTTGTCAACCGCATAGCTGACAACGAAAAGCGCCGCAATCTTGCCTGCAACGGCAAGATACATAACCTTTCTTCCGCTGTGGGAATATCTTTCCTCAAGTGTCTTTTCAGGCACTTCGATGTTGTGATTTACCAGAAGATTTCTGTTGCCGAGCAATACGGGCTGATTGTGAATTCTCGCCGCAATGCCGAGTTTATCCTCATAAACAAGCTCTTTTACGGGCGGAAGAATATCCTGTCTGCCGTCAACAACCTGTTCAAAGCATTCACGCAAGGGACCGCCCGACTTGATAACAAGTGCCGCCGCATAAAGAAGAACATCATCGATTCTGATGTTTTCAAAGTTCTTCATTCCGTGCATTGTGCAATGTGAACGGTCAAAAATATCAGCCGAATCCATAACAACGGCATTTGCTGATGCCGTCTTTTCAACGGTTTCGAGATTTGAAATCATTGTTCCCGTTGTGTTGAGGTCCTTTGCGGTTATTCTCTCAATGAACGCGGGCACAAAAGATGTGAAAATCGGCGAGCTGACACAGAATGCCGCCGTGAATGCCGCAAATCCGGTCATAACGCTTTCATTGAATATTCCCGCAAGAATTCCCGTTACTGCCGACACGCCGAGCGAAACGGGGATAAGAATATTGAGAAGCTTTGTGCTTTCCGTTTTCTTTTCGGAATTCTTGATGAAATCGGTGGGGAATGCAAGCTTTGATGAATAAAGCAATTCTGCGTTGCCCATCATAAGTCCTCTGCCGAGTTCAAAAATTTCCGACTCGTTTTCAAACGGATGCACAGCATACATATTATGTTCGTATTTATATGCACAGACCTCGAAGTTTCCGAGAGTTTTCTGGGCATTGAGTCTTTCGGTTATCCTCTGAACAAGCACGCCGAAGACCGCCGCCGTTGAGAAAACCGCAATTTCAAGCTGATTTCCGCCGATAACCGCCGCAAGTGCATTCTGTAAGAGCGCAATCGCAATCGAAAGGCTTACCGCCGTATCAGATGTGAACTTACGCTTGAAAACAGAAGCGAGACCGTCAACAAAAGCAACGCTGTTCATTGCCGCAACAATAATCAGAAGAATTGCATTCGCAACACACAATCCCACCGAATTCGGAGCAAAGAAGCTGCTTTCAATGTCCATTTTAACAAGGATTGAGGGAAGAATGTTAAGCAGCACCATCACAAATCCGATTGCACCCACGAGCGCAATTCCCACATTTGTTCTTGAAAGCTCGTCGCCGAGACGGGTATGTATTTTTGCTCTTTCCGAGGGTGCTGTATATTCCTGAGCAACAGGCTTTTCTTCCTTTTCCTGCTGCTGTTCAAGCTTCTTCTTTTTCTTCTGAGCCTTTTCCGCTCTCTCTACATCCTCGGGCGGCGCCTCAAAATCGCCTTCAAATTCGTTGTCAATCTCCATTGTGTCAACGATTCTGAATGCCTTCGCCTTCTGCTTACGCTTTTCCCAAAGAGTTGCCTCAACGTCGTTTTCGCTTGTCTGGTCAGGCTCGGATTCATCAACAATTTCCTCAAACCCCGTGAGCATCATCTGACCGTCAACATCATCGCTGTAGGACTTTGCAGGTTTGTTGTTCTTTGTTCCCTTTGAAACAATTCTTGTTTTTCCGTCCGCAATTTCCTTTGCGCTTTCAGCCGCAAGCACTCTCGGAAGAAGCTCGAGCCCGCTTTCTTCAGCTTCGCCCTCGGGCTTTTCAATGACGATTCCCGATTTGTCAACGGGACCGTCGGGTTCAATCTCTATTTCTTCCGTTCTGTCAAGCTTGAGCTTGTTGAAGAAACGTGTTCTGTAGTCATTTTCGGTTACTTTTTCATTATCCTCTTCGGGTTTTGAAGGCTTTTCAAAGAATTCGGAAGCAGGCTTGTCGCCCTCATAGAACGGCTTTATTTTGTGCGCCTCTTTTGCTTCTGCAATTTCAGCCGCCCTCTGCCATTCAAACTTTGTTTCCTTTTCGGGTTCATCCTCGGGCATAATGACGGTTTCAATTTCAAAAAGAGCTTCGTCAAAAGTATCCTCTTCTCCGAAGAAAGTCTCCTGCCCCTCAACCTCATGCTCACCCGAATCCGACGAAATATCCTGCATTTCTTTATGTTCAACACTTTCCATCGGTTTTATCGTAAAAAGACCCGTGTCAAATTCGCGGCTGAGTATTCTGTCGAAATCCTCTGCGGGTGTTGTCGGAATTTTTGTTTCGGGAACATATTCCTCGCCGTTTGTGCCCGCAATCAGCCTGTCGATATCTTCAAGCGACCAGGTTTTCGAAGGCTCCTCGGGTTCATTTTCCTGCTGATATTTTCCGCTTTTCACCTCAGCGAGTATTGCGTCAAGCTCGCTCATATCGGACATTTTATTAAAATCGCTCAAAGCTTTCACCTACCTGTGTTTAGCAATTTCATACATAAGAATTCCCGCCGCAACAGATGCGTTGAGAGAATTTATCTTTCCTTTCATCGGAAGAGAAACTATAAAGTCGCATTTTTCTTTCACGAGACGGCTGACACCCTTGCCCTCGGAGCCGACAACAAGCGCAACCTTTCCCGAATAATCCTGCTTATCCCAGCGTGTGCCGTCCATATCCGCTCCGTAAACCCAGAAGCCTTTTTCTTTCAGCTCCTCAATAACACTCGGCAGATTTGCAACTCTTGCAACGGGCACATATTCAACCGCACCCGCCGAAACCTTGCCGACCGCATATGTCAGAGCAACGCCCCTTCTTTTAGGAATGATTATTCCGTGGGCACCGCAGGCATCCGCAGTTCTGATTATTGCGCCGAGATTATGAGGGTCTTCGATTTCATCGCAGATAATCACAAACGGCTCTTCACCTTTGCTTTCGGCATTTTTCAGAATATCTTCAACGGAAGAATACTCATGGACCGCCGCCCACGCGGCTATTCCCTGATGATTTTCTCCCTCGCATATTTTATCAAGCTTTCTGCGGTCCGTTTCCTTGACAACAATTCCCTTGTCGCGGCACTGTGCGATAATTTTTCCGATTGAGCCGCCTCTTTCTCCCTTGGCAACCATAACGCTGTCGATTGCTCTGCCGCTTCTGAGTGCCTCGGCAACTGCGTTTCTTCCGATTATAAGTCCTTGTCTTTCATTCTGCATTTCCATAACCGCATCAACCCCCTTTTACCTTTTTCACTATATTTAGCTATATTCAGCTTATTATAACATATATATTGTAAAATTTACAGTATTAAATAATGTTTTTTTGCAAAAAATATCAGGAAATTTTTAGTTTGCAATAAAATTTGACAGTTTTTTCCTTTGCGTAGGGTTAGAGTTAGAGTGTATCATCACAATCGAAAGGAATTATAAAGCAATGGAAAGAACAAAAACGGTGAAATCCCGTGATATTACGGACACTTTATGGGACAGGGGCGTTGAAATTTTCGGCTGGTCAATGCATTTTCTCTGCGGTGTCATTCTCTCAGGTGCGGGACTTCTTTCGGTCAGCGTACCACTGAGCATCGGTCTTACCGCCGCATGCTCGGGATTTGAGATGATTTTTGCGGCGGCGGGTGCGGTTGTCGGAAGCATTTTCCGTCTGAATGAAGAAATGATGCTCAATTCTCTCATCCCCCTTTGCGGAATAACGGCAATCAGATTTGCTCTGGAAAAAATAAGGGTCAAGAGACCTGAAACGGTTTTGTGCATATCCGTTTTCGTGCTTTATCTCGCCTGTTCAACGGCGGTTATGTTCTCATTTGACCCGTCGCTGAACGCTCTGATGCTCAACCTTTGTGCGGCTCTTCTGTGTGCGGGTTCGGTTGTTTTTTATTCGGGCACAGCTGATTGCATAAAGAAGAAAAGAAGTCCGTATCTGCTTGACAGCCACAGTCTCATCTGCATAACAATCAGTCTTTGCACCGTTTTGCTCGGCACGGGAGAAATAAGCATTATGGGATTTCGCCCTGCACGGCTTTTCGGCTCGCTTGTCATCATCACCGCCGCATATCTTTTCAGCCGCTCGGGCGGAAGCGTTGCGGGAGTTGCAATCGGTGTCAGCGTTGCCGCATCGGGCACAGGCGTTGCTCTTTGCCTTTGCTACGGCATAAGCGGTCTTGTTTCAGGAATTTTCTCAAAATTCGGACGGCTTGCGTGTGCGCTCGCATTCTCTGTCACGGCGGGAATTGCCGCGGTCATCGACGGCACACGTGAGGGTATTTCCGTTTTTGCCGAAGCAGCCGTTGCAAGCCTGATTTTCACTGCAATTCCGGGCAAAAAGCTTGCAAAAGTGAGGGCAAATATTATCAATCCGAAAAACAAAAGAATCGAATCGGAGTTTCACAGGGCAAGCGAAAGACTCGTTGAAGCTTCGAAGGCGATTGCTTCTGTTTCAACCTGCGTTTCAAAAGTGTCCGAGGGCATTGAGGCTCTCTCTCCCGCCAAGGATGTTATGGTCTGTATGCGGGTGCGTGAGAGAGTGTGTGCGGAATGTCCGCTGAAAGATACTTTCTGCCCCGAAAACGGTGAGTTTTCCGAAATCACGAAAAAACTTGCCGACGGAGAAACCGTGAATGCAGAAGATTTTTCCGTGAATTTTAACTCGAAATGTCCGAGTGTGCCTCGTCTTGCGGACAGCTTCAACAAAATATATGCAAGTCAGAATGCGGTCAATGCGCTTTCCGCAAATTCAGCAAGAAACAGAAATCTTGCCTGCGGTCAGTTTGAATGGATATCCGACCTGCTTTCAGAGCTTTCAACGGAGCTGACACAAGGTGCGTGCGAGCTTTTCAATCAGGAAAAGTCTGCAGCAAGAGTGCTTTCGGAATTTGATTTCAAAGTTAAAAAAGTAACCTGTATCAAACCGCCGTCGGGCGCCGTGAGACTGACCTGCACGGTTGACGACATTCCGCAAGGCACAAGCCTGACACGGCTGACTGCCGCAATATCCTCCGAGTTAGGCGCGGAATTTATGCCGCCGAAAATCAGGCAGAACAAGGACACCAAAGACCTGCTTTTCATCAGAAAAGAGCTTTTTAAAATCCGTCTTGGCTCAGCAGGTGCAAGCTGCGGAAACCAGAAACTCTGCGGAGATTATTTCGAATGCTTTCAGACAGAATCTAAGGCATACATTATATTGAGCGACGGTATGGGCACCGGCGGAAGGGCGGCAATCGACTCCGCAATGACGGTTGAGCTTTTTTCAAGGCTCATCAGGGCGGGAATAAGTCTTGACACCGCACTGAGCATAACCAACACCGCGCTTTCGGTCAAATCCGAAGACGAGTCACTCTCAACGCTGGACGTTGCAGAAATTGACCTGTTTGACGGAAGCGGAGTTCTTCTCAAGGCGGGTGCGGCGCCGTCGTTTTACCGTTGTTCAGGCAGAGTAAGGGCGGCTGAAATACCGTCAACACCTCTCGGAATTATTAATAAAGTGAAATTCAGCAGATATTCACTCAGACTGCAGGGCGGCGACGTGCTGATAATGGTCAGCGACGGCATCACGGGAAGCGGCACGCGATGGATAACCGACGAAATCAAAAGCTATTCTGGCACCTCAACGGCAAGCGATTTCGCGGAATTGCTGCTCAACACCGCAAGACTCCGATGCGGCGAAAAATATGACGATATGACAGTCATCTGCGCAGTAATCGAAGAGGTATAGAAACAACAAAGGGACGGTTTTCACCGTCCCTTTTATCATTTTAATATCCGAAGCCGAACTGGTTGAAGTATTCAAACGGGTCAAGATACTGAACCGTTGTTGTTATGGGTTCCGAGCCGCCCTTATCCTCAACGAGCTTTGCTTCAACCTTGAATTCTTCAATGGTGTAATTGCTGTTTACTCTGCAGAGAGTGAGTGTGAATGTGTCTCCGACCTTGCCGTTATCAATCTTTTCAAGAAGCACATCTGCGGTTGTCAGAGGCTGTCCGTCAACTGCGATAATCATATCATACTGTCTTGCAGTTGTGTTTGCAAGCGAGCTTTCCGCGCTGATTTCGTTGATAATGAGCGTTCCTGCGGGGAGACCCTTTATCTGGGCAATCATGCTGTACTGCTGGCTTGCGCTCACGGGATAATATGTGATGCCGAGCATCGGTCTGTCGGGCACATAGTTATATTTGATGAGGTCTTCTATGATTGCCTTTGCCGAGGTGATGGGAATTGCAAAGCCCATTCCCTCATATTCGGTTGCGGCAATCTTCTGCGAATTGATGCCGATTACCTGACCGTAGGAATTGACAAGCGCACCGCCCGAGTTGCCGGGATTGATTGCGGCGTCGTGCTGGATACATTTCATTGTGTAGCCGATTTCACTGCTGACAGGTCTGTCGATTGCGGAAACGAAACCGCCCGTAAACGAGCCGAAGAATTCAACACCGCCGGGGTTACCGACTGCATAAACGGGGTCGCCGACATTCAGCGAATCCGAATTGCCGAATTCAGCCGCCTTGAGACCCGAAGCCTTTATGCGAAGCACACCGAGGTCTGTCCTTGTGTCAAAACCGACGATTTCGGCGTCATAGGTTGTGCCGTCCTCGGTCTGAATTCTTGCCTTGATTCCCGCATCGCTGATAACGTGTGCGCAGGTTATGATATAGGTGTAGGTGCGGCTGTCATCCTCGCCCATAATAACACCCGTGCCCTCGCCTGCGGTTGAATTTGAATTGTTGTTTGCATAAACAACAACGCCGACAATGCTCGACTTTACCTTTGCGGCAACCTGAGAGGTTGTGAGAGCACCCTCAAGGGTGATGTTTGTTGGCGAAACGGGTGACTCGTGAATGTCCACATCGGGCGCACCGTTTGCGATTTCCTGATTTGTGATTTCATCGGACTGCTTGCCGTCTGAATATTTGAAAACAGTTGCAACTCCCGCACCGAGAGAAAAAACAATAACAAGCGCGATGAGCACCGCAAAAATCTTTATGCCTTTTCTGACTGCGGGTTTCTGTATGGGTGCCTGCGGCTGACTGTACTGATAATTACTGCCGTAGCCATAGTTTGAATAGGTCTGATTGCTGTAAATGGGATTAACGGGAGGCTGCACAGGCTCCTCTTCCCTTGCCGTTTCTTCGGGAAAAACAGGCTTCTCCTGTGCGGTGAAAGAAACATCGTCTGCGGCGGGTTTTTGTGCAGATTCCTGCTCATCCTGAGCGGGAACAAAATTCACCTGCTCCGCATTTTCGGAATTGAATCTGTTTTCTCTGTTTTCAAATCCGTTTCCAAAGTTTTCATTCATAGAATATATACCTCCAAAGCTTGCTGTAACTGTATTTTAGGATAAGATTGTTAATTACATTTGAACAACGCTTTAATAAAATTTCAATTTTACATCAGGGGAAGCTGGAAGATGAATTCGGTATATTCTCCCTCTTCGCTTCTTGCAATTATCTGTCCGCCGTGAAGCTCGATGATTGTCTTGACAATATAAAGTCCCATTCCCGCGCCCTTCACATCGTAACTGCGTGACTTGTCAACTTTATAAAACCTCTCAAATATTTTGTCTGTTTCTTCGCGCGGTATGCCTTTTCCGCTGTTGCGGATTCTGACAATCACCTTTTCCGTGTCGGATTTCGAGCTGACCTCGATATATCCGCCCTCGGGAGTGAATTTCACCGCGTTGTCAATCAGATTATAGATAACCTGATTTATCATATCCTTATCGGCATTGAGAGGATTGCTTTCCATCGTCTCAAGACCTTTTATTTCAATATGCTTGCGGTCTATTATCTGTTCAAAACTCAGAAGCGTTCTGAAAAGCATTTCCGAAACATCGAATTTCTGCAGCTTGATGTCAAGCTCGCCCGCCTCGATTTTGCTCATATTAAGCATTCCCGTAACAAGTCTTGAAAGTCGCTTGACTTCATCGGAAACCGTTCTGAGATACTGATTTTCTTTCTCTTTTTCTATTGTACCGTCAAGAATTCCGTCGATGAAGCCGCCGATAGTTGTCATCGGGGTTTTAAGCTCATGCGAAACATTCGCAACGAAGCTTCTTCTTGACATTTCAAGCGTTGCAAGTGCCTGCGCCATTGAATTGAACGCCTGAATCAACTCATCGATTTCATTCTGTCCGAAGATTTTTGATTTTTTGATATTTATTCTGTTTGAAAAATCGCCTCTTGCATACTGCTTTGCCGCCGCCGACATTTCACGCAGAGGCTTCGTGAGTCTGTAAGAAACAAAATAAACCAGCACGAATGCAAGCGCAAGTGCAAAAAGCACCGCTGTGAAAAACATCCTGAAAATACCCGCAACATAGGGCATAAGTCCGTCGATAACCGACTGCGTCACAAAAATCAGACCCACCGTCTGTCCCGAAGAAACAATCGGCGCACCGACGATGAAATGAAGATTGCTCAGCATTCCTCCGAGATCACCCGTTGTGTTATAGAGTCCGTTTTTCGTTTCTTCTATGATTCCCGCGGGAATTTTATACTGATTATGCACCATACATTCGCCCGCGCCGAGATTCATATTCGACTGCATTATTTCCTTGCAGAAAACAACTCTTCCGTTGACATCGGTCATAAACATATCGGCATCAACAGCCGTTGAAATCTGGCTGAGCGAGTTGCAGATAAGAATAACCGAGCTTCTTCCGCCGTCGCTGCTGAGAAATTCGGAATCCATAAGGTCACCGACATTTTCCGCAACACTCGCGGCATTTTCTGCAAGAAGGCTCGTTTTTTCGTTCATCCAGAGGGTTGAGACCAAAATCAAGAGAGCCCCGCCCAGAAAGACGAAGCTTGCAAGAATGATTGAAATTGTAACAATGAAATATTTTCGGAAAAGACCCGAACTTTTTTTCTCGCCTGCCACTTAAAGCTCTCCCGTTAATGAGTCATTTTAGTCCTTGGTTTCGAATTTATAACCAACACTCCATACGGTTTTGAGTTCCCATTTTTCCGAAACTCCCTCGAGCTTTTCGCGGAGTCTCTTGACGTGAACGTCACCCGTTCTTGAATCGCCGTAATAATCGAATCCTCACTCCTCGTCAAGAAGCTGGTCTCTTGTGAAAACTGTGTTGGGGTTGCTTGCAAGATGATAGATAAGCTCAAGCTCTTTGGGCGGTGTGTCAACCTTTTTGCCGTCAACACGAAGCTCATAGTTTGTGAGGTTGATAACAAGCTTATCAAAGCTTACTTCCTTGACTGCGCTTGCCACACCTGCACCGCTTCTGCGAAGCACAGCCTTGACTCTTGCCATAACCTCTTTTGCATCAAAGGGCTTCACAACATAGTCGTCTGCGCCAAGTTCAAAGCCGAGCACCTTATCGAAGGTCTCGCCCTTAGCGGTGAGCATAATAATCGGCTTGTCCGAAAACTTTCTGACCTCTCGGCAAACCTGCCAGCCGTCAAGCACGGGAAGCATAATGTCGAGCAGCATAAGACTGGGTGAAAGCTCCTGGAAAGCCTTTACCGCATCTGCACCGTTGTTTGCGATTGAAACATCATACCCTTCCTTTTCAAGATAGAGTCTGAGCAGTTCGCAGATATTGTTATCGTCATCTACAACAAGAATTCTTTCAGTTGCCATTTAAAAATCCCTCCCCGGATATTTCTTTACACTTCTAATTATACACTTGTTTTTAAAAAAACTGTGAATTGGTAAAAAATAATTTGTTACCATTCTGCCGCAAAAATGAACAAATTATGATAATTCCGAATTCGGAATGCGTAATTCGGAATTAAGGGGCTGCGCCGCATTTATATAATAAAATCAACCCTACGGGACTGCTGCAATGCAAAACATTTCACACGGTAGGGGCGGATATTATCCGCCCGTCAGGTTTTGTGCTTATATTTTCGGGCGGCTGATAGCCGCCCCTACAGATAAGGGTTTGCTTATTCAAAGGCACTTTGCCCATATGCAGACTGTGATTTTGTTATAAATTATTTAACCGAAAATCTGAATACTGTGCAGGTCTTGAATTTCTCGCCTGCATTAACGGTGCACTGCGGAAATTCGGGCATATTCGGTGTGTTGGGATAGAACTGTGTTTCAAGGCAGAAGCCTGCGTGCTTTTCAAGAGGCTTGCCGCCCTTACCCTTGTTTGTGCCGTCAAGGAAATTGCCCGTGTAAAGCTGAACGCCGCAAAGGTCTGTGAAAACCTCAAGCATTCTGCCGCTTTCGGGGTCATAAGCAACCGCCGCGGGGCCGTCGCCGTCGTTAAGGCAGAAATTATGGTCATAGCCTCTGCCGATTGCAAGCTGGTCATCCTTTTCCGCAATATCCCTGCCGATGGGCTTTGACACTCGGAAATCAAAGGGTGTTCCCTCAACAGGACGGATTTCGCCCGTGGGAATGCTGTTTTCGTCAATGGGTGTGTACGCATCTGCGTTAATCATAAGCTCGTGACCGAGAATGTCACCCTTGCCCGCAAGGTTGAAATATGCGTGGTTAGTCATATTGATAACTGTCTTTTTGTCGCTGACTGCAAAGTAATCGATTTTCAGCGCATTATCCTCGTGAAGAGTAAAGGTCACCTTGAAATCCACCTTGCCGGGGAATCCCATTGCGCCGTCGGGACTTGTGTATGTCATTTCAACGGAATTGTCATCAATGACAATCGCATTCCAGATTGCGGTTGAAAGCTCTGCACCGCCGTGGAGACAGGTTATTCCTCTCTCATTCTTTTCAACCTCATATTTAACGCCGTCTATCTCGAAAGTTCCGTTTGCAATGCGGTTTGCATATCTGCCGACGGTCATTCCCTGATAATCGGAATATTTTTCGTGACCCTCAACGGTATCGAAGCCTGAAAGAACATCGGCAAAAACTCCGTTTCTGTCCGCAACGTAAATGCTGTTTACGGTTGCGCCGTAGGTTATGATATCAACGGCGGTTTCGTTTGAATTACGGATTGTGTAAACATAAACCTCTCTGCCGTCTGCTGTTGTTCCGAAAAGATTTTTAACTATCATTTCAATTACTCCTTATTTGAGATTATATATGCTGTATCTGCCTCTTGAGGCGGTTTTTTTGCCGAACTGAATTGATTTTGCCGGACATCTGTTGATGCAAGCTGTACAGTGCTGACATTTTTTCTTCACCCAGACAGGTTTTCCGTCCTGCATTTCAATCGCGCCGTCGGGACAGATTTTTGCACAAAGTCCGCATCCCGTACAGTTATCGTCGGCATAAAACTTCTTCGTTATTCTGAAAGGATTATAAAACGGATACATTGCAGCTGTGAGCACAAGCGGTTTTATTCCGCTGCTTAAACGGGTTTTGTGCTTTCTGATATCCTCCGCAATTGCTTCAAGGCGGCTGTCCGCCCTGCGCACCTTTTTGATTGCCCTCTCCTTGACGCACGGGTCATAAAGAAGCACGTAGTTATCGGGCATAATGACGGAGTTGCTGTAATCCACTCTGCGGTCAAGCGCTTTTGCAAGCATTTTGTCCGCCGCCGCAGCATCTGCACCGACTGTTATCACGCAGTAAATATATGAACCGAGACTTTTTCTCACCTCGGGCATCATAGCAAATCTCTTTACGATTTCGGGCAGACCCGAATAAAAAACAGGGAAAACAAAGCCCGTCATATCGCCCGAAGCATCCTCGGGCAGACCGTTGCGAATGACATCCGCAATATCAACTGCCCTGTCTCCGAGTGTTGCCGCAAGCTTCTGTGCGGCAAAGCGGGAATTCCCCGTTCCCGAAAAATAATAAATCATATCCGTCACCCTTATTTTTATAATTCCTTTATTTTATTACATTTTATCATCGGCAATGTTTTTTGTCAACAAATCAATGCAGAAGGAAACTAAATCAAGAAACGCAGGGCGGGATGCCCTCATCCCGCCGTTTGGGATTACATCAATCAACAAATTCCCAACCGCCTTCGGGCGGTTTTCTTGTTATTTGGTACAATTTGCAAGCCTTGTTTTTGTGCATAAAGGAGAAGATCGAAAAAACGTAAAATTTTTTCGTAACATTTTGCAATTTTTGTCATATATATATGAAAGCTTTTTTAGGGGAAATATTTTTCTTTATAAAAAGTTTCAAAGAACGTGAGAAAGAAGGAGATTCCAGTGGGTTATTCTGTTTGTTACACTTTGTAACCGATTTGTGACAATTTGTAACTTGACCTCAAAAATACTGAATGGTAAAATTAAGGAGGAAAATAAAAATTGAATTGCAAAAAACTATTGTCAATCATTTCCGTTGCTTTGTGTGCGGTTATAATCCAAAATACTGTTGCACTTGCAATAGAACCCCAACCCGATGCAACTGTTGAAAGCATTTCGATTATCAATAGATACGGTGTTCTTTTGGGTGAAACATATCAGATGACGGCAACCGTAAATTCAGACGGCTCGTTATTTAATGCCGTTGAATGGAGTTCAAGCAATCCTGACGCAATATCCTGCACAGAGGACGGGAAAATAAAAGGTCTTATTGCAGGAGAAAAAGCAACCATAACCTGTAAAGCAAAATGGGGCAAAGCCAAAGATTCCGTTGACGTGTATTGTGCTGAAAGAGTTAATTCAAAAAAATGCTATCTCAAAAGCATTTTCACTTTTGTATATGCCAGACCGTCTTCGGGAATCATCGGTGGAACAATAATGGCTCTTCCGAAAATTCTTCAAACAATTATGTTTGTTTTTCAACTGATTGCTATGGCACCGTCTTCTTCCGATGCACTTATCATATCTCCGACGCTTACAGTTTACGGAAGAATCGGAAACTACGCATACGTACGATACGGAGAAACTGAATTGTTTGACGGATTTGTCAAATATTCCGTGCTGGGCACTGAAATCGACGGATTTCTGGATTTGTCTTCCAAAAACCTTGACGTATGGGCAAACGACATAGCCTACAGCCACAGGAAGCTGACCACGGATTATAAAGGTTCGGTCAAATGGAGTGACAGCGACAAGGATAATAAATATATTGATTTTGATGACACCACGGGTCAGATTATCGGAAAAAGCGGAAGCGCAGGAAACAAGGTAACGATAACGGCAACCGCAGACGGAATGTCAAAAAGCTGTACAATACACCTTCTATACAAATGGCCGCAGCAATGGACAGGAAAAACTAACAGAAAAACAACCTTGCTTCTTTCTGACGGAACGGGTTATAAAAACAGCTCCGTAACTTTAGAAAAAGGGCAAAGTTTTACCGTTCACGGTGACTGCGGAACAAACGACGGCAAGGCTTACGGTGTAGCAAAAGTTGGCGGCCAAGACCGTTGGGGATATGTCCCCATAAGCTGTTTGTCTACAAAAGGTACTATTTCGCAGTATAATAATCTTGGGTGGACTTGGCCGGTAAAAACCAAAGAAGGTAAACCAAAACCTAATTATATCAGTTCACCGTACGGTTGGAGAGACTCAAATCCTAAAAGACATCAAGGGATAGATGTTACAACTGGAACACAAGGTGAAATAGACGGCTATGAAGTTGTTCCTGCTTTTAGCGGAACAGTGGTTTTTTGCGGCGACGAATATGGGTATGATTGGGGTTACTGCGTAGCAATTCGTTCAAATGAAACCGATCTTGTGAGTGGTTTGCCCTATATTGCTGTGTATATGCACCTAAAAAACGCACCTAAAGTATCCGAAAACCAAAAAGTTGTTGCTGGAAAAACAGTTCTTGGTTATGTAGGAAACACCACATCACCAGGAGTAAATATGGGATATCATTTACATTTTGAAATCAACAATCAGAATTCTTCGATTGGATTAAAAGGAGATTCCCAAATTGTTGGATACGGCAGAAAAAGTTATGACTATTTGATAAATCCGATTTTTTTGTATATTGATGAATATGAAAATGACGAAATCAGATATAACGAAACTTCAGAAGCAGAAGAGAAATATATGAAGACTTTTTGGTACGGCAACGGCGATACCTTAGCTGAGGCATCATAGTAAGAAAGGAAATGGTAATGTTTATGAAAAAGATTACAGTGTTTGTCTTATGTTTTGTTTTGGTTTATTTATCTGCGTGTAATTCTTCAATAGATAAAAAAGATTTGTTGAAAGAGGAAACCACTTCAAACACATTCGTCAATATAGAATCAACTCAAAACCATATTTCTCATAAAAATACAGAAGAATCTATTGATATAGGTGGAGGCTTTTTAACAACAAGAAAATATAGGGTAAGATATTACTCAGTTCCATATCAATTCATTCTTTTGGTTGGAGAAAATGCATACAACGATTGGAAAAATCAAATAGCCAACAAAACAACAGATGAGAGAAATGAGATGAAAATAAAAAGATTTATTCAACATTTTAATATAAAGCGTGAAGATTTTGACAAGGCAAACTTGGAGTTTGCAAAAGTCTTAAAAGGTGATTTAGATATAAAAATTATGATGAATCCTCAAGACTATGCCGACCAAGAAATTGAAGAAATATTCAATGCTGATATAATTTATTCATTTAATGATGAAATAATAAACACCTATTATTTATCACAAGACTATCCTTTTGGAATGAGAATAGAATACGAAGAAGCCGTTGCTGACGGAACATACGAAACCCGCACAATCGACTGGATTGACATTGAACAAATGGAAGCCGAAATTATTGCAAAATACGGCGAAACAGAAATTGTAACAGAATCAACAACCGCAGAACAGACCGAAACAACCACAACAGAACCGCCTGAAACAACAACCGTCGGATAAATTTCACATTCACACCCTCGGGGTCAGCCGTCTCGGTTGACCCCGTTTTCTTTTAAAAAACACTAAAGGATGATTTCTGAACCGATGTTTTCAGCGGCTTGTGGGCAAGCCGCCCTACACATAGGGGTGCTTCACGAATCGCCCGCAGAAAAAAACAAATCAAAGACGTAGGGCGGGATGCCCTCATCCCGCCGTTTAGGATTACCGCTTCCCTCCTTCATAAATTCCGTCTTGTAAAAATCGCCTTATTGATTTATAATGAATTCACATCAGTCCGACGAGGGAGGATATATATGAAAACAAAAGAAAAAATTCTGCAAAATGAAAAGCGAGAGCTTGAACGCTTCGGAAAAATGCAGAAGAGAAGTGCGGGCAGCAGCTATTTTTTCATTCTGCTTATGCTTATTGCAATTGTCAACATCCTTGATGAAGTCACAAGCAATCTGACCGTTACGGTGCAATCCTCATTTGTGACGGAATTCTTCGTCAACAATCCGTTTATGGGTAAATATTACACCTACGAAGACGGTCTTGCATTCCATTCGGGCATCGGCGTTTTCACCTATGTTCTCGGTCTGTTCACACCGTTTTACAAGGCGCTTGCCGACAAATGGGGCAGAAAGCCGCTGTTTGCGATTTCAACTCTCGGAATGGCAACGGGTCTGCTTGTTATCCATCTTTCGTCAAGCTACATAATGTTCCTTGTCGGCTTTGCAATCATCAGCTTCTTTATGGGACACGACATCCAGATTATCTATATTCTCGAAGAAGCACCCGACAGGCACCGCGCAAAAATCTACAGCTTCCTTAAAAGCTTCGGCATTCTCGGGGTTATTCTCATCCCGACTCTGCGCGATATCCTTATGGGCAACGACGCAACAAAATGGCGCGAAATATTCCTTGTTCCCGCCCTCATCGGCTTTGCGGCGGTTGTGCTTGTTCTTCTTTTTGCAAAGGACACAAAGGTTTTCATAAGCGAAAGAATCGCTTATCTTTCAAGACCCTATGAGGACAGACAAAAAGAAAAAGAACTCAAAAAACTTCAGAAGCAGGCGCAGAGAAATCAGTCGGGCGTTTTCAACGGAGTGAAATATATTTTCGCAAACAAAGACACAAAAATGCTCATCATTTCTCACATAATCTTTGATTCGGCAATGCCCGCAATCGCGCTCTACTTCGAGTCCTCGATGCACCGCGCGGGAATGAGCACAAGTGATATCACAAAGGCTCTGTTTATGGTGCCCGTTATCTATGCTTCAATCACATTCCTTTCAGGCTTTATTGCAGACAAAGCGGGCAGAAAAACAACCGTCACTCTGTTTTCCGTAACCTGCGTTGCGGGATACATTCTTTTCGTTGCGGGAATTCTCAAAGGCTGGAACCCCTATCTTGTCGGCTCATTTGCGGGTCTTTACCAAGGCTCATACTGGATTGGCAGAGACTATATGAATGTTATGATGACCGAAAAGGTGCCCACGGACATCCGTGCATCGGTTGTCGGCGCCGAGGGTCTTCTCGTCATCATCGGTCTTGTTGTCGGCTACGGCGCAATCATTGCGGGTATGATGCTTATGCCTATCTGGTGGGCTTGCCTTGCGATTTCAATTCCTGCCGTTACGGTTGCCGCAATTATTTTTGTTCTCAGAGTTAAAGAAACAAAGGGCGCAAACCTTGATGAAATTGCATAAAGGGAGATTTGACATGAAAGTAATAATGATTTTAGCAGACGGTATGAGACCCGACCCAATAACAAACGTTGAAAATGCGCAGAGAATCATTTCAGATTCCGCATCAACAATGAATGCGCGCACGGTTTATCCGTCGGTTACTCTCCCCTGTCACATCTCGCTTTTCCACAGCGTAACACCCGAAAGACACGGCACAACAACAAACACCTATGTACCTCAGGTCAGACCCATCAACGGTCTTTGCGAGGTGCTGAAATATGAGGGCGACAAGAAATGTGCAATTTTTTATAACTGGGAAGAAATCCGCGACGTTTCCCGCCCGAATTCCCTTGCACATTCCTGCTTTTATGCGGGCAGAAGAATCGGCTACAAACTTGCGGGCGAAGAGCTTACCGACGCCGCAATTTCCTATCTTAAAAAATACGATACCGATTTCACTTTCATCTATTTCGGCTATCCCGATATGGCGGGGCACGACCACGGCTGGATGACGGAAGAATATCTTGAAGCCATTCAGAGCAGCTGGAACAACATCGAAAAGCTGATGAATGAACTCGGCGACGAATATACTTACATCATCACCGCTGACCACGGCGGACACAACAGAACCCACGGCACAGATTTACCCGAGGATATGATTATCCCCATCATCATCAACGGCAAGGATTTTGAAAAGGGTGCCGACCTCGGCGAAGCAAACATCATTGACATCGCCCCCACAATCACGAAGCTTCTCGGCGTTGAAGCAGACAGGGAGTGGGAAGGCAGACCGCTGATCTGAAAACCTGAAAGGAATTAACGTAATGTTCACGATGCTCGTAGGAATCGCAACATATTTTTTTGCGCTCGGTTTTATCATTTTTGAAAAAGCCGTTATTTCTGCCATTCTGTTTTTTGCCGCCAAAAAGCACGGTATGAACCCCGTATGGTGGACAGTCGGAGGTTTGCTGCTCGATTTCTGGACACTTCTGCTTTATTTTTGGGTCAGACACAAAATGAAAAACAGGAAATGCGCGGGTTGCGGCGCATCGCTTGAAGAAAACGCAAAATTCTGCACAATATGCGGCAATGCCTGCGAAAAAACAGACGATGTCAAAATCCTGAAGAAATTTATATTCGGAATCATCATTACAATTGCGGGATTTTCCGTAATCGGCGGAATTCTTTCCGCAATATTAGGCTGACAAAAAGGGCTGTCTCACGGAGATGAAGAAGCCGTTTTCTCCGAACGAAAGGCGTATGTGTATACGTCGAGTTCGGAAAAACGGCTAAAAAGAAACATAAAACAATCAATTTTTAATGCCGTATTATAATTAAAATGGCTTGCAAAGGTTAGATTTCCTCTGCAAGCCATTTCTGTTTTATTCTGTTTCTTTTGTTCTTCGCTTCGTGAGACAGTCCCCTATTACCATTCTCTGATTTGCTTGGGATTCTCAAAAATCTCGTCAAGTCTCTTGATAAAGGGAACAACATCCGCAAAGCCGCCGATTCTGTGGTCAAACATAAGATTGAGAGGCAGAATCTTCTTTGTTCCGATTTCAATTTCGCCCTTTTCGTTTTTATAAACATATTCTTTGTCCTGCACGGCGCACATACACATAATGAACACCTGAGGATAAAGTATGGGCGCATAAGTGACATTTCCTCTGAGATTGTGGTCAAGCGAGCCGAGATTTGTCAGACAAACAGTACCCTCGTTAAGCTCGTGCATCTGCAGAGAGGTTTCGTCGTGGGGCGCGTGCTCAAAAAGTCCCGAAAGTTTCGCAACTTTATATTTTCCGATATAGCCCGTAAGAGCCATTTTTGCGGTTGTGATAAGCTTGCCCTGAAGCACAAAGCCGATGATTCTCTGAAGAATAACATCGAAAAGTACGCGGTCAAGATCAGTTGTTTTGAGTGTCTTCATAACGCGGTCAAACTCTTCCTGGGTTTCTTTGAGCGTTCTCTTTTCAACATTATTGACCTTCACGGGGAAGGTTTCGCCCGTTTCAAGAAGCAGAGGCACGGCAACATCGATATTCTTTTTGATAATCAGTCTGCCGCAGGATGCCGAGTGATTGTAGCTCATATGGGCATTGAGTCTGGGCGCCGCCTTAAGACCCTCCGCAAGCACCTTTATCATAAGAGTGTTGAACATCAGGTTATATCCGCATTCTTTTTTGAGGTCGTGATATTCATTCCAGAAATCCGTGATGTCAACCTCATAGTTATAGCCGCCTGCGGGAATGTTTTTCTGTGCGTTTGAAAGAACATTCGCCGATGTTCTGCCCTTTACATTAAAATATTCAACCGTATCTTCGGGATTCGGCTTTGTAAGCGCACCCGCAAGGTATCTTTTAAAATCCATATCCATTCTCCTCTTACATTGACTACGATTTATTTCCAAAGGGTTGTGACAAGCTTTCTGATATCGGGGAAATCAGCAATTGTTGAGCAGTAATGAGAATACGTTACCTTCATATTCTTATCAACCGCAACAAAAGCGCAAAGCTGAAGATTTCTGCGGGTTTTCTCGGGTGTTATGTATTTTTCAAATATACCCGTACCGAGAAGTCTTGTTATATCCTTGCCCGCAAGGGTTTCAAACATTTTGTCGCCCGAAATAAGATTCACGCCGCTGTCTGCGGGGAAAACATTATATCTGTCATAAAGAACGGCATCCTCATCGGAAATAAGTTCAAAGGGATATTTGCCCTGAAAAAGATTGAGTTTTCTTGCATCGGTCTGAACAACAGCCTTGACCTCACAGCCCATCGCATTGAGCGCGGGATAAACCGTTTTTATCAATGCAAGAAGCTTCTGCGTGATTTCGCATTCGTAATATCTCGCAAACACAATAAGGGTATTCTTTTCCGTTGAAAGGTTGCGGTGTTCACCGCTGAGCGCTGTATATTCAAAGCCTTCAAGAGCATCGCCTTTCCTGAGTGTCTTATGATAAGGAACGCCCTCTGCCTCTCTCTTTGCCCTGACATCTTCAACTGCTTTCTTGAAGCGGACAAGCATTTTTTCAAGAGTTTCTCTTGCGCACGCAAGATTGATTCTCTGGAAGCCTCTGCCGAGAGGTCCGAACATCTCGCCGTTGTCAAGATAAATGCCCGCATTTTCAAGAAGTTCTCTCATTTCGATATGGGTCAGACCGAGAGCGCGAACGTCGAGCCATTGCAGATAGGTGCCCTCAAGAGGATAAACCTTGATTTCGGGGAAGTTTTCCGCCATAAAATTCTCAACGCATTTTGCATTGCCGTCGATAACCTCAATCAGCTCTTCAAGCCAGCCTTCGCATTCGTTGTAAGCGGCGGTGCAGGCTGTATAAGCAAAAATATTCAGATGCATCTGCATATTCAGCCAGTTGCAGGCCTTTGCCCTTGCCCTGATTTTTTCGTTGGGAATAATTATGTTTGAGCATTGCAGACCCGCAAGGTTGAAGGTCTTGCTCGGCGCGGTGCAGACCGCAATATTGTTCTTTGTCTTTTCGTTGATTGTTGCCATAACCGTGTGGTTATAACCCGGCATAATCAAATCGTTGTGGATTTCATCGTCAATGATGAAAACTCCGTTGTCGCAGCAGATATCCGCAACCTTTTCAAGCTCTTCCTTTGTCCAGACTTTTCCTATGGGGTTATGGGGATTGCTGAAAATCAGAGCAGTATTCTTCGATGACGAAGCAAGTCTTCTGAATTCATCATAGTTTATCTCGTATCTGTCGCCGAGATTGATAAGGGGACAGTAAACAATATGTCTGCTTGTTGCAACAACCGTCATATCAAACGGATAATAAACGGGATTCATTATGATAATGCCGTCGCCCGGCTTTGTTGTTGCCTCAATGAGCATTGAAAGTGCGTTGATAACACCCGGAGTCTGAAGCAGCCATTCCTTTTCAATCTCAAAATTATGTCTGCGCTTCTGCCAGGATATAACCGCATCAAAATATTCTTCGGTGGGGTTTGTATAGCCGAGAATTGCTTCGTCTGCAAGCTTTTTGATTGCATTAACAATCGGCTTTGCCGTCGGGAATTCCATATCGGCAACGGAAAGAGGAACAAATTCGGTTGATGCATTTTTTGCGCTTTCCCATTTTGCAGAACCGAAACGGCTTCTGTCGGGAATACTTTTAAAATCGTGTTTCATAGTTTTCTCCGTTTTATTCAAGAATAAGATATCCGTTTTCGGCAAGCACGGCTTTTCCGCTGATTGCTTCGCCCGTTACGGTGTTTTTATATTCGCGGTCAAGGATTACTTCCTTTTCGCCGTCGGTGAAATTCATAACAAAAATGAGGTTGCCTCTTTTTCTGATTGTGATGCCGTTTTCAGCCGATATGGCGCAGTCTTTTTCGATTTTTGCATCGGAAACGAGCTTTTTGCAGAATTCGTCGGCAAAATCTTCATCATTTCTGAACGCAACATAATATGCCTTGCCCTTGCCGAAGCTGTTTTCGGTAACAGCGGGCATTCCCGCATAGAAATCCGATTTGTATTCGCCGAGAACTTCCGCGCCGTTTGAATGGATGATATCGCAGACGTGAACAACATCATATTCCTTTCCGCCGTATTCAACGCTGTTTTTCATTCCCTCGGGAAGCGAATCTGTTTCTTCGTTCCAGATTCCGAAAACGTTTTTCAGGTTGTTTGCAGGGAAACCGCCGAGATAACACATATCGTTTTCATCAACGAGACCCGAAAGATAGGTTGCAGCAAAATGTCCGCCGTTTGCAACATATTCTTCAATTCTCTTATCGGTGCCGTCCTTGAGCATATAAAGGAAAGGCGCAATTATCAGATCATACTTCGAAAAATCGGCATCCATCGGAATGACATCAACCGAAATTCCGTTTTTGAGGAACGGAGCATACCATTTTATGCATTCGTCGGAATAGCTGCGGTTAACATTGTTGAAGCCGCAGAAATGCTTGACTGCCCAGCCGTTCTGCCAGTCATAGACAACGGCAACCTTGCTCTCTGAATATCCGCCCGTTACGCCGCCGAGCTTTTCGAGCACCGAGCCCAGACGCGCAACATCGCGGAAAACTCTTGTGTTTTCGTGGCCGCAATGGTCAACAACCGCGCCGTGATATTTTTCGTGACCGGCCTTGCTTTTTCTCCATTGGAAATACTGAACGCTGTCTGCGCCGTGAGCAACGGACTGAATTGCCGAAAGCTCCTGCATACCCGATTTGGGAAGCTTGTTGACGTCGTGCCAGTTGACAAGCGATGGTGTGCTTTCCATCATAAAGAAAGGCTGACCGTCTTTCATTGAGCGGAAGGCATCGTGAACAAAAGCGGTTGAAATTGCTTCGTCAAGGTTTCTGCCCTTGTCCCATGCGGGATAGTTGTCCCACGAAACAAGGTCAAGATGCTTTGCGAATTCCTGATAGTCAATGCCGTCATAAAGACGCATGAAATTGGTTGTTATGGGGATATCGGGAGTGATTTCGCGCAAGGGCGCAATCTCATTCTCATAGAACGAAATATGAGAATCCGAAACAAATCTGTTCCAGCAAAGCTTCATTGCCGAAACGTGGTTTTCGCCTCTGAATTTGGGCGAGTTAATCTGCGACCAGTCGGTTACTCTGTGACTCCAGAAACCGTTCCACCATTTGTCATTAAGCTCTTCGAGGTCGTTATGATAATAACTCTTCACCCATTCTCTGAAAGCTTCCTGACAAAGCTCGCAATGGCATTCGCCGCAGTATTCATTTGAAATATGCCACATTTTAAGTGCGGGGTGATTTTTATATCTTTCCGCAATGATGCGGTTGATGTTTCTCACTTTTTCTCTGTAGACGGGTGAGGTAAGGCAATGGTTATGGCGCACGCCGAATTCGTTTCTGATGCCGTTTTCTTCAACGCGGAGCACCTCGGGATATTTCTGCGCAAGCCAGGGAGGTCTTGCGCCCGAAGGCGTTGCAAGAATGACAGACATTCCGTTTTCGTGAAGCTTATCCATAATCGTGTCAAGCCATTCAAAGTTATAGACACCCTCTTCGGGTTCGAGAAGAGACCATGAGAAAATGTTGATTGTTGCGCTGTTGATGTGCGCAAGCTTCATAAGTCTCATATCCTCGTCCCAGATTTCAGGGGTTTTTATCCATTGGTCGGGATTGTAGTCGCCGCCGTGAATGATATGGTCAAAAAACTTCTTTTCCATTGTCAGACCTTCCTTTTATTTGTTATAAGCCTCAATGAGGGCGAAATATTCTTCTTCCGAAATTGCGGCAATCGAGCCGTGGCGGGGTTTAAGATGATTTATCGAATATGTTGAACGCTGAACCTGTCTGAAATTCTCAAAATCCCTCGTCATCTGGGCAAAAAACGTGCCCTCGCTGTATTCATCCATAATCATCATATATGCATCCGTACCCGTAATGCGGAACATCGTGCTGCCCTCAACTCCGAACCAGTTGAGCGAACAGATTGTGTAATCCGTGTTATAGGGACCCGTCAGATTCTTTGACCTGACATATGCGATTTTCTGCGTTAAATCCTCTTTGAAATAGAGATAATAATATCCGTCTTTTTCGTTATAGATTATGTCACCGTCAATGCACTGAACATTTCTTGTTGCGCCCGTTTCGGGGTCAACCTCATTCCATCTGCCGAAAAGAACTTTCGGCTCGGTTTCAAAGGTTTTGAAGTCCTTTGTGTAGGCATAATAATGACCTGCGCAGTCGTTTTCCGCAGTTGAATTTGCCCAGTAAACCATATACATTCCGACTTCTTCATCCCAGATTGCCTGCGGCGCCCATGCACGGGTTGTTGTCTCAAACCCCTCGAAATCACGAATGTCAATGACAGTTTCGTCACACCACGTGACAAGGTCATAGGATTTCCACGTAATGAGTGCGTGGTTTGAAGTCCAGCCTTCAAGCGCATTCATATCGGTTGCGATTATGTAGTAGCAGTCTTTTCCGTTTTCGTCAACCGCCTTAAAAATATACGGGTCACGCACACAGCCTGTGCCCTTTGTCTGCTCAATGATTGCCTCATTGTTGTTGAGCGCCTCAAAATTATAGCCGTCCTTACTGACTGCAAGATGAATTTTCTGCTCGTCAACCTCATTGCCCGTGAAATAGCAGAAAACATACGCGCCCGAGGTGCTCACGGCGGGATATGCGTAATCATTGAAAACATAGTTGAAAAGAAAATAGGGAATCATCAGAATTGCGGTCATAATCCGCGTAAAAGCCATAATTGTCATATTATCTCTCCGTTCCGACTTTATATCATTTTATTATACTTTATATAACAGATAAATGGAATAGTCTTATAAAACTTTTTTAATCACCAGGAACGGCATTCCCTGCAAAAAAACGGGTTAACCGAAACGGTTAACCCATTGCGTTATTTAGATTTTATTGCATTCCGAAAGCTCAGTCAAGTTCAAGCAATATTTTTTATAAATTTACCCGTTTATCAAATCACCGATTTTAACAAAAGTGAGTCTGTTAAGTTGTTGAGAAAACTCTTCAGCAGTTTCAATGTCAGCTGAACGAAAGACAATATATGTGTCTTCAAATATTACTTCAGCATAAAATTCAATATCAGCAAGATTTTTTTCAACTTTGTCATATATGTTTATGGTGTAGTTATCCTTAACTATTGACTCCGCCAATGTAACCTTAACATTTGTAAAGGGCAGATTTTTTTCTTTGGTGCTTTGAGAAGTATATATAATTGCTGATGCTCTTTGAGGACTATTGAAATAAACTAATTGGTCAATTTGATTTATTTCCCAATAAAAAGCAAATTCTGACAAATTGTCGGAATTGTTATCCGGTACCGGCACATATGTTGAACATAATTCATCAATCAAAGCTGTCGAATTTTCGTAATCCCACATTCCGGTCATATAAGTGTCAACATATTCGTTTTCCATATAATTCTGAAAGTCTTCCTCTGTTAATGAATCATATGCTTTTTTTATTTCTTTTAATTCATCAAGCTCTATAAAAACAATCATGGGACTACTGTTTTGAATATTTTCTTCGTGAAAATTTGAAGTATTACTCGTAAACTCAACGGTCTGATTATTTTTTGCAGTTGCTTGAGTTGAATTTGATACGTTTTCTGTTATATCAGAATAGCTTGTTGACAAATCACTATGTGTATTATCTTTTGATAATTCAGGACGAGATTTACTGGTTGTTTCTTCGATTGAAAGCTGTTTTTTACAAGCCGAAAATAAAAACAAGAAAATAAATATAATGCTTATTAACTTTTTCATAACCTCATCTCCTTTTAATGATGGTCTTTAAGATGTGAATTGATTTTTTCTATGCAATCATCACAAAACATATCTGTTGATTTTGTAGGGCTTTTTATTTGTGACATTATACAATCGGGAAGCGGAAGTTTTCTACATGTAAAACAATTTTTATTACTACATTTTCCGTTCACAATATCTTTATAACAATATCCGTCATTCAAACCAAGTTGATGTCCTGTTTCATGTGTTATTGTATACAAGCTATAATATCTTATATCAGAAGGCGTTTTATTAGAATATGTTCCTGAATTATAAGAAACGGTATTAGTAGTAGTAAAAACTAAAGTTTGAGACACTCTTTCAGAGTTTGAACTCGCATGTCCATCCATAATATGTCCTGTCCATACCGCTTTTGTTATTACATTAGTTCCCCACCCTTTATCTTCTAACAACTTATCTCTCATATGTACTGTTCTCAAACATGAACTTGGATTGTGATTTTCAGTTTTAGGGCAAGGACTTGATAATTTTTCTAAATATCTGGAACCGTAACTCCATTTCTTGCATTGGTCTGCGGCAGAAGTATACTCTTCAATATAATAGCACACTTTCAGCCCAAAATTTGACATCATGACATCATTCAAAACAGATGCATAATCGGCAATCTTTGTGCTTGCCGAACCAAAACGTTTTTCGTAACCTTCATCATAATAATGATATTGGGTCATCATATGCTTGATTGAGGAAAAATCAGAAAGCTTTATAAAACCCCATATATCGCCTGATGAAACATAAATATATTCGCTGTCAGCGGGAATATTGCCTCGTGCCGTTATAGTTGCACCCTTGGGGATATAAGTTTCACCATAATAATTATTTGGCGTTCCCATTACTCTGATTGGAGCTTGTGCCTTTGCTGTTTCAGTATCTGCCCATCTTTCAATACATGAAATGTCACAGCTGTCTCTGTAACCGCCACAAGTTACAGTCAGTTTTACCGTTCCGGGACTTAATCCCTTAACGGATAAACTTCTGTCAGAATATTTGCTGACTTCAACAATTCCGTTTTGGCTTACAGACCATTTCAGTATTCCGTCTTTATCATAGTTTATTGTTACTATGCCATCCTTTTTTGCATCTTTAAAAATACTTACATACTGCTGCCTGACATTCAAAGGTTTATCATTAAGAAGCAGCTTGTGTACATACCCCTTGTCATTGTTTTTAGTATCCTCAACATATACAAAGCTTCCCGAATAATCGAGAACTTTCACCTGTTTGCCATACCATAAGAGTCTTTTAATTGAATTTGCTGAAAGATTGGGTTCGCTTCTGAAAAAAGCGAAGAATACAACAGATACCGTGTCACCTGTTGCATCGGGTTGAGGCTCGATTGCAAAAACGACGGGGTTCAAAAGCAGTACAAAACACAGCACAGCCGAAATGACCGACAATAGTTTTTTACAGTTCAAATTCTGTTTCCCTCCTATATTTTACTATTTTGCATTTTTGAGGTCAAGTTACAAATTGTCACAAATCGGTTACAAAGTGTAACAAACAGAATAACCCACTGGAATCTCC